>NZ_JBYTDL010000005.1:235520-323438 GCF_058791335.1 Lysinibacillus sp. EB271-A1-10B | reverse complement strand
TTTTCTTTAAATTTAACCATACAAAAACTGCACCTCCAATTGTTAGATTGAGTGTCTAATAATTGGGGAGCAGTTCAAATACAAGGGAGGTTCTTTTTTTTGGCAAGTAAGGGCAAGATCATTTCAATGTACAATGCTATTATGAAAAATGAACAAATGTACTTTCTAGGTGTACATATTTATTTTGTATGTTTGTCTTGTACAATATTTTGTAGGGCTCATATACTGATAGTAAAGGGTTTTTACTGTCTATCTTTCAAAATTCTAAATATTATGGTTGTATTTTTAATATGAACAAATTATAATGATAATCATCAGAAGTGTTGTTAAATCAATGTTTGTTTATATATCAGTGTACTCTGTAGGAGTACAATTGTTCACAGGTGGAGGTTTGGAGAAATGAAAAAGATAATGGTTACAGGTGCACTAGGTCAAATAGGTTCTGAGCTTGTAGAAAAACTTCGTGGTATTTATGGAGAGGACAATATATTAGCGACAGATATTCGGAAGCTTGAGCATTCTAAAGGTCCGTTTGAAGTATTGGACGTTACGGATGGACAAAGAATGCATGATTTAGCGAAGGATTTTGGTGCAGATACAATGATGCATTTAGCGGCGTTATTATCAGCAACAGCGGAAAAAAACCCGTTGCTTGCGTGGAATTTAAATATGGGTGGTTTAATGAATGCGTTAGAAGTTTCGCGTGAGTTAAACTTGCAATTTTTCACGCCGAGCTCAATAGGCGCGTTCGGTCCGTCGACACCGAAGGATAATACACCACAGGATACATTACAGCGTCCAACAACTATGTATGGGGTAAATAAAGTTGCTGGTGAGCTATTATGTGATTATTATTTCGATCGTTTTGGTGTAGATACTCGTGGTGTCCGCTTCCCAGGATTAATTTCATACGTAACTCCTCCAGGAGGTGGAACGACAGACTATGCAGTAGAAATCTTCTATGAGGCGATCAAGCAAGGGAAGTACACGTCTTATATTCAAGAAGGTACGTACATGGACATGATGTACATGCCAGATGCATTGCAAGCTATTGTAGATTTGATGGAAGCTGATAGTAGCAAACTAATCCATCGCAATGCCTTTAATATCACTGCAATGAGCTTTGAACCATCTGAAATTGCGGCAGAAATTAAAAAACATTTGCCACATTTCCGTATGGATTATCATGTAGATCCAGTACGTCAGGCGATAGCGGATAGCTGGCCAAATTCTATAAATGTAGAAGCGGCACAAAAAGAATGGGGCTTTAAAGCGCAGTATGACTTAGCTAAAATGACAGTTGATATGCTAGAAAAATTAAAAATTAAGCTACAAACAAAAGCTTGTTCATAGATGAAATTAAAACGGATGAAGAAAACAATTGAGTTTTCTTCGTCTTTTTTATTTTGATGGGCGATTATTAAAGTTTGGGATGACATTTGGTAAACGTATCTATATAAAAGTTGATGGAGTGGAGGCTGGACACCCCCAGGAAAGCGCCCAGCCGGAACGGAAATCAACCCACGTTATGCCGATGAGACTATTTTAGGGAAACTTAACAATAAAAAGAAAATTATTGGAATATATAGCGTAATTTATAATTTTCCAATATAATCATATTCAGAATATTAATAGTATTCAATTAAATTGATTGTTGATATTTCACAAAGGTAAAAAAAGGGAGTTCACAAGAAGAGGGGATGGATAGTTTTTATGATGCAGACGCCGTTAGTATTAACAAACTTTATTAAACGAGCAGAAAGCTATTTTGCTAGAAAGACTATTGTTTCACGTACGAGTCCACAGAAGATTCACCGTTTAACATATGGAGAATGGGCAAAAAGAACGCGTCGCTTGGCGGATGCGCTCACAAAGCTGGGGATGACAAGAGGAATGAAGGTTGGCTCCTTTGCTTGGAATCAGCACCGCCACTTAGAGGCTTATTTTGCGGTACCGTGTTCCGGTGCCATTTTGCACATGGTGAATATTCGTTTATCAGAAGAGCATTTAATTTATATTATTAATCATGCAGAAGATGAAATTTTAATGATTGATGTGGACTTGCTACCAATCATCGAAAACATTGCGCCTGAGCTTAAGACAGTGAAACATTATATTATTATGACGGACGAGAATACTTTGCCAAAAACGACATTACCGAATGCGTTATCCTATGAGGATTTATTAGCAGCGGCGGATGAAAACTATCAGTTCCCAGAAGATATAGGGGAAGAGGAGCCTGCTGGAATGTGCTATACAAGTGCTACAACAGGAAATCCAAAAGGGGTTGTATATTCACATCGAGGTCTAGTACTACATAGTATGATGCTGAGTATGTCTGATTCAATGGGCATTTCGGAGCGTGATGTCGTGATGCCAATTGTATCGATGTTTCATGCAAATGCATGGGGCTTACCATTTGCTAGTGTCAATGTAGGTGCTACACAAGTATTGCCTGGTCCACAATTCACATCAGCAATCATATTGGATTTAGTAGAGCAGGAGAAGGTTACATTAACAGCTGGGGTACCGACAATTTGGATTGGTGCGTTGCAGGAACAGGAGAAGCATGAGCGAGATATTAGTTCGTTACGTGCTATTTGTTGTGGCGGGTCAGCTTCACCTACTCGACTTATTCGTACATTTGAAGAGCAGTATGGCATTCCGTATATTGTCGTGTATGGAATGACTGAAACTACTCCAATTGTAGCGTTATCAAATTATATGTCTTGGATGGATGAATGGCCTATTGAAAAGCGTATTGAATCGCGAGCAATGCAAGGTATGACGATGGCTGGTATTGAATCGAGTATTACCAATGACAATGGGGAAGTACCATGGGATGGAGAGACGATGGGTGAGTTACGCTTGCGAGGTCCATGGATTTCACACGAGTATTATCGGGATGAGCGTACCAATGATGCCTATCGAGACGGCTGGTTATATACAGGGGACATTGCGGTACGAACAGAGGATGGCTTTATCAAAATAACAGATCGTACGAAGGATTTAATTAAGTCGGGTGGGGAGTGGATATCCTCAGTGGATTTAGAAAAGGCATTAATGACTCATGACGCTGTGTTGGAAGCGGCAGTTATCGCAATTCCACATGTCAAATGGCAAGAACGCCCGTTAGCTTGTGTAGTATTGAAGGAAGGAATGTCAGCAAGTGAAAAGGAGCTTCTTACATTTTTAGAAAGCCAGTTTGCAAAATGGTGGGTACCAGACGATGTGGTATTTTTAGACGAAATTCCAAAAACATCAGTTGGAAAATTCCTAAAAGCTAAGCTTCGTGATAATGTAGCAGAAGTTTATCCGAAATTGGGTTCACTCGTATAGATAAAAGAGCGATTTCCACAAAGGGAAGTCGCTCTTTATCTTTACCTTTATCTATTTAGCATTTGAAATACTTGCTCAACGTCTTTGTCTCCACGACCAGAGATATTGATAATAATGCTCTCTTCCGGAGATAATGTTGGCACAAGCTTAAGTGCATGAGCCACGGCGTGGGAACTTTCAAGTGCTGGAATAATGCCTTCAACCTTTGATAGCGCTTGGAATGCTTCGAGCACCTCTTCATTCGTCACCGTTACATATTCTCCGCGACCAATTGTTTTTAAATAGCTATGCTCTGGACCAGCTCCAGGATAATCTAGTCCAGCGGCAATCGAATAGGTTGGTAATGGATTACCTTCTGCATCTTGCAGCACTAAACATTTGAAGCCGTGTAATTCACCCGGTGTTCCTTCATTTAATGTGGCGGCCTTATCTGGCTCAATACCGATGAGGCGAACGTTTTCATCTGCAATATATTCTGCAAACGCACCAATCGCATTACTACCGCCGCCGACACAAGCAAGTACTGCTGCTGGTAGCTTACCTTCTTTTTCTAAAATTTGTTCGCGACTTTCACGACTAATGACGGATTGGAAATGCTTCACCATTGTAGGGAACGGGTGAGGCCCAACCGCAGACCCTAGTAAATAGAAAGTCGTCTCATAGTTTTCTACTAAATCAGCAAATGCTTCATCCACTGCATCCTTTAGTCGCCCTTGACCTTTATCAACAGCTACTACCTTTGCACCAAGAAGCTCCATTCGGAAGACGTTTAATGCTTGGCGCTTAGTATCTTCTAAGCCCATATAAATTGTGCAATCCATTCCGAACATTGCGCAAGCAGTTGCTGTTGCTACACCATGCTGACCTGCACCTGTTTCGGCGATAACACGATTAGCACCCATGCGCTTGGCCAATAAAATCTGTCCAAGAACGTTATTAATTTTATGTGAACCTGTATGGTTGAGATCTTCACGTTTTAAATAAATTTTTGCGCCACCTAATTGTTGTGTTAAATTTTTAGCAAAATAAAGTGGAGATTTGCGCCCAACATATTCACGGAAATAATAATCTAGCTCTTTATTAAAGTCTTCATCGTCTTTATATTTTTGAAAGTTTTCATCTAAAATACTTAAAACATTTTGAAGCTCATCGGGAACAAAGCTACCGCCAAATTCACCAAAATATCCTTTTTTCTCTGCTACTATACTCATCTTCTCTCGACTCCTCTATCTAATTTTTCCATAAAAAAAAGCCACTACAATCCTTCTGTAAAAAGGACGAGTAACCGTGGTGCCACCTTCATTCGCAAAAATTGCGCGCTTTCGTACTCCGATAACGGGGAGTAACTTCGTCCTCACATTTGATGAGGCTGCTCCAAAGTCCATTCACAAGTACGTACTACTGATTTGCACCAACCATCAGCTCTCTTTAAGTACTAGCGCTTGCTACTAATCTTTTTCCTAGCATTTATTGAAATGAATATTAGAATATTTTCAGAATATTGTCAAGGTGTCTTCCGAAAAATAAAAAAAGACAAACTGTTCGCAAACAAAAAAGCCGTTAAATAAAGTCGGTTTAAAAAAAGAACAACGTTAGTGTCACTAACGGGCAAGCTAATTTAAGAAGGCTATAACTAATAATAAACTCTTTAATTCTTTATAAAAGCAAAAATCACTATTGATTCTACCGTTACGTTAGAAACTATAATGAATGTATTAAAAGAAAAGGAGAAATATAGATGTATCCGATTGGTCAATTTTCGAAGAAGACAGGTGTCTCGATCCGAACTCTTCGCTATTATGATGAAATGAATTTGTTAAAGCCATCTTACATTTCGGAAACGGGACGTAGATTTTATGAAAATGAGGATATAATTACACTACAAAAAATTACAGGATTAAAAACGTTAGGATTTTCGTTAAAAGATATTCAACAGCTAATGAGGCAATCACAATGGGACATAACAGAATCTTTAGAGTACCAAAAGGAGAAATTGCTTCATAAATTGGTAGACATTAAAAAGAATATTGAACTACTTGAATACACAATTTCGCTAGCCCAATCAAATCAGGTAATCGAACCAGAGATATTTATTGCATTAATTCAAAATAATTTACACATGGAATCTCAGCAGCGATGGTTAAAAGGTTATTTTCCAAATGAAATTGTAGATGAAATTTATGCAGTATCAAATAGTCACAACGTTCGTTACGATGCACAGTTAATAAAAATTATCAATCAATTGAAAATAGCTTATAAGAACCAATTTACGGATACCGAAGTACATACTATTCTCAAAGAGTTTTTTTCTCTACTACCACTTGAACTTTTTAATCGATTACTAACAGAACCAAAACTAATGGAGATACAGGTGGATAGAATGTTATTTTCGTCACCATTTAGTAAACAAGAAGAAGAATGGTTAATTGAAAAATTAGAGTACATGCTAAAGGAGTATAAAACAAAATGAACATACTATTATGGGGATTCATTGGGTTTACTCTTTTATATGAACCAATTATAGGTTATTGGTTATATCAAGGATTTAAAATACGTGTTCTGACTAATCCAGAAAGCAGGATACATTATTATAAGATTGTAATGTTAGGTTTGTGGTTACCAACACTTATTATTTTAATAGTAGTGGCAAATTCTGAACTTACATTAGAAGAACTACGTGTAATAATGCCTAGTATTAACACAAAAGAATTAGGAATAATTGTTACATATATTGTTATAGGGGTAGCTCTATTATATAGTGTCTTGCTTTTATATTACGCGATTGGATATTTTATAAGTGATAAAGTTAAAAATAAGATGAAAATAATGAAGCAAAAACAAATGAAGCAAATAGCGTTTACTGAGTTACTACCTGTTACAAAGAAAGACAAAGCCATTTGGAATCAAGTGGCATGGACAGCGGGGGTCACAGAAGAAATTATTTACCGCGGATTGCTTATATTTGCATTTAACACATTATTTCCAGAATGGTCAATTTGGTTCGTTCTATTGTGTACCTCAATAATATTTGGTCTTGCGCATACATATCAGAGTTTATCTGGTGTCATTCGGACAACCATTTTTGGCTTTGTGTTCGGGATGCTTGCGGTCGCATTGAACTCCATTATACCTCTAATACTTCTTCATGCTTTGATTAATTACGTGGGGAAATTAGGTGATGAGAATGAAAAGGATTAAAATAACATATTATTTCCTTTCTGATTATTCATTTCAGCACTATTTTGGTAGGTATTAAACTTTATTTACATGAAAAATGTTCGAACTAAAACATAAGCTATGTTATTGATTTTTATTCTTCAAATGAATACAACAAAAAGGAGGAACGGTGAAACCGTTCCTCCTTTTATTAAACATTGCTCTAATGAGATCCGTCAGTTAAATTAAATTTTTGAAGTTTAAGCGTTTGTTCAATACGTACATAATCGGTGCACCAACCGCTAAGACAACAAATTCACCTGCAGCAACAGTTAACCATGTCCAGAAGAATGGTAATTCTAATGCTAAATTCAATTCAAATGCAATGATGAACATTGTACAAGTAAATAAAAATGTATTGATGATTAAACGCGCCCAAATATTTTTGACAAATTTACAAATAAGAATGAGCAACCCAAGAGTAATCATCGAATGGCCTACACCGAAAACTAAATCGTAGATACCGAGTGGTGAAAAGAGGTTAGAGATGAACACACCAATAATGATACCAACGGCAAAGCGTGGATTAAATGCAACTAAATGGTTAAATATTTCCGGTATTCGGAACTGCACCTCTGTAAAGCCAAATGGCGCGACTAATAATGTAATAGCAATGTAGAGTGCTGCAATAATGCCACTCGTTGCTAAAAATTTTATTTTCATATTTATTTCTCCTTAGTTTTTTTACGTGGGATGGTTACGAACCACGTGAAGCAAATGCAATCATATCAATGTTCATGCTTATTTGTAAATAGTTAAGTGTAAAATTTGTGTAAAATCATAAAGCAGCGAGTACATTCATTGTATTTTTTTCATCCTCTTCACGAAGCTCTTTAATCAAGTGTGTATAAATACGAATAGTTGTATCTACATCTGCGTGTCCAAGTCGTTCTGAAATATACTGCACCGAAATTCCCTTGTAAAACAAAATACTAGCATGAGTATGACGTAAACCATGAATAGAAATTTCATCTATACTTAATTCGCCTAGTAACTTTTTCAATGCTTTATTTACGCCTGTGTTGCTAAAGACTTTATACTTTGATTCAGGATTATAAAATACTAACTTGTGTATGTTTTCTGGTGTTTCGTCAAAGTATTTTTGGAACATATCCATTATTATTTTGTCCATTTTAATGGTGCGATTTGAAGTTTCAGTTTTAGTCTTTTTTTCCCCATCTTCAAAAGAAGAAGTATAGCCCCATGTTTTATTGATATTGATTGTGCTTTTCTTGAAGTCAAAATCCTTTCTTTGTAATGCAATAATTTCAGCAAATCGCATTCCTGATTTTAAGGCTAATAGAATAATGTAATAAACCTGTCTATGTTCAACTTGTAAAACATCACAAAGTGCTTTTGAAAGTCGTTTACTCTCCAAATAATTAATGTATTTGTCAATTTGTTTTTTTGAATCCCTGCCAGTGAGTGTTGCACTTCTTGTAAAGTCAGTTTGTATGACCCCATCATCTACAGCTTCACGTACACAAGCTCTTACATGGGCATTAATCTTTTTGACCGTTTCCTTTGCTTTGGTTTTACCGTAAGAGTTTAAAAATGCCTGATAATCGCTCTTTTTGATATGTTGAAGTGGTGTAGAACCAAAGTAATTTTTGATAACTTTCAATGTGTTTTCGTAATGAACTTGCGTGGCCTTTGCGCTATCAGATTTGTACAGATCCACCCATTTTTTAAAATATAAATCGATTGGCTCTAATTTAATGATTGGATTGAGCCCTTTATTAAGTTTTGCTTCCACTTCTGCAGCTGCGACTTGTGCCTCTTTTTTTGTTGAGAATCCACTCTTGCGAATGGGTTTAGATACACCGTTGATTGTTCTACTGACAGTATACTGCCAAGTCTTACCCCGTTTCTGGAAACTAGCCATATAAATTCTCCTTATAATTAATTCTCGTACTTCCTGATTTAACTATCACCACCTTTAATGGGAATGTTTGTTCTTTTTAAGGTAAAATTTTTTTACCATCTACTCTTTTTAAAGAAAGTAGTTCGACTGGAACACCGTTTTCTTTAATTGCATCATAGATGGTAAAACATGAATAATTATCTTGCTCCAAAAATAACTCGTCAGGTAATAGGAGTTCAACAGCAAATGTATTGGCTTCTATTTCAATTTTATCAGTAGAAAATAAAGTATTCTTTTTTAAAAATGCAGTATTTTCATCTGGGTGTAATATAGCGTGTCCTAGTTCATGAGCGCACGTTAAAAATTGTTTATTGTTCGGTAAATTCTCATTGATATGAATTACTTTGGTACGGTGAGATCTACTATAATAGCCATGAATTGACCCTAATGGCTCAAAGACAATAACTATCCCTAGTAGATCAGCCAACTTAAAAGGATTGTTTGTGCTGTATTTTTTAACTAGTTGTCCAATAATCTCTCTAATATCCATCAAAACACCACCGTACTTTAATCTCTATATTTTTTAGGTGTAAATTTCTGTTTTGCCATACGTTTAGTTAATCGTAGAGTATTTTCCCAAGAAGCGATTAACAACTCTCTATCTTCTTCATCCAATTCGTCTAAAATTCTTCCATCGAAGGCAGCGAATGCATTGTCTACGTCCTCGCCTTTAATTATTTTCTTTAGTTCTCTTTGGATAGCCAGCTCATCTTTTTCGGTTAAATCGTAGTAACGTTTCTCGTCAGTGCGTCCAAGTAAATAATCAGTGCTAACATCAAAGTAGTCTGCTACCTTTTGTAATGTTTCGCTTTTAGGAGAAACATTATCCCATCTTCTTATTTGACCATTTGAGATATTTATTTCTCTTTCTACTTCAGCAAAAGTAACTTTTCTCTCATCGCATAGTAATTTTATTCTTTTCACTAAACTCACTTATATCAACCTTTCGCAAGGCTTATCAAAACAATAATAACTTTTTAGTCATTAATAGGTTGACAGTTAACTATAAAGTCATTATACTGTGTTCATAAGCTAATTTATTGGCTAAAAAGGCAATAAAAAATACGACCTATTTATAAACATTTTTCGTTGGGGAACGGTTTAAATGTTGGTTTAAAGGCTTTTTAAAGTCTTATTTAGCTATGGATTTATAATAGCAAAAAAGTCATTTTGGGTCAACTAGATTAGCAAATAATTTAGCTTAAAATTTTCCAAATAAGTAATGCGCTGTGATACCGAGCCAATGACGGTATGAATTTTTTAATGAAATGAGGTGGCATTATGCCAGTAGATTTAGGAGTTCGAGTAAAAAGCGAACTATTTAAAAGAAAGATGAGCCAAAAGGATTTAGCTGAGATGGTTGGTATTTCAAGCGCCTACCTGTCGGATATTATCAGAGGTCGAAAAGATGGTAAGAAAGCTCAAGAACATATCCAGCACATTCGTAAGATTTTAGATATTTAAGTGAGGTGATTAAATTGCAACAATTACAAGTTAACTTAACGGTAAGTGTCCCTGACCATCTTGTACTTGTTGAAAAAGTTGAATATGAACAATTGCAGCAAGAAAAGCTAAGTGGCCAGTATTGGACTATGAAAGACTTAGAAAAGCGTGTAGGAAAAGAATGGCGCTGGATAAAGGATAACATTCTATACCCAACTAGATTCAAAAACATTTTAGATGTGAATAATGGTGGGTTTGTCTACTATCCCGAAGGAAGGGGTAAAAATTGGTCTTTTCAAGCTAGTAAAATGGCCCAGTTTTTAGACGACAATTTCTATTTAATTTTTGGAGGTGACACCAAATGAAGGTTAAATCGGTGCCAGTTGCATTAGTTGGTGAAACATTAACTAGTGGGATAAGCCCACTATATGAATTACACCAAATTGCTTGCGAACTACCATTAAGCGTTCTTTCAGATGTCAAACAGCGTATAGGTGACTGGTTAGCGAGTGGGGGTAAAGAAACTGATCCATACATTAAGCAGCAAGTTGCTTATGCTCAGAAGGTTTATCAAGCATTGAAAGGTGGTGAGATAGGATGAAGCTTCAACTAGCAAGTGAAATGAAAAAGGTTGCGGAGAGTAACTTTGAAAAAATGAAAGCTGATGCGTTGGAAAGTGATGATTTTAAAAGTATTGTTCAAGGAATTGAAAAGAAATCCGATCAAGGTCGTCGTGAGCATTTTTATTTCAATAATACTGACAAACTACTGGTAGATATTTTCAAACAATTGCTACTAGAAAGTGGCTATAAAGTTAAAAAGCATGAGTCAGGACTTAGTCTAAATATTGAATGGTAGGAGTGAATTGTTAATGAAATCAACAGGAATTGTTCGTAAAGTCGATGATTTAGGGCGTGTAGTGCTTCCAATCGAACTGCGCCGCACATTAGGGATTGATGTAAAAGATGCTTTGGAAATATTTATTGATGAGGATCAAATCATTCTTCAAAAATATCAGCCAAACGCAGAAAAAGATGAAGTTGTTTCTGCACTAAAGAAGATAGCTGCAAGTACTAAAAGTGGATTTGCTGTAGAGACAATCGATCGTGCAATTAAGTTAATTAGGTAGGTGAAGATGAATGAATAAATACACAGGTGAATTTCATGTCCAAAGCACTGGTAGCGACAAAATTTTCGTTGGTGATCATGTGCGCTGCAGTTGGAACTCTAAAGGTGTTTTTGGAGGGTGTTGGCATGGCGAATTAACACGTATCACATCTAGAGGCATTTATATTGATGTCGGCAATAAGCGAGATAAATATGTGTGTTTTGCTGATATTCAAGAATTATCTTTAACAGCTTAAAAGTAGGTGAAGTACATGAACGATTGTCTTTTAGAAGTCCTGGGCGATTACTTTGTAGCTAACAATCTAGTAAACAAAGGTTGGGAATTTCATGAGTTTGTAGCCGAATGGCAACGAGGAACTATAGTGATGGCCAAAAAATAAGAGCCCATTACCGGTGCAACGGTTCAGGCTCCAATCAAAATAATTATCTGAAATCAGTATAACACGAAAAGAAGTGATGTAAATGAAACTATTCCCACACCAGGAACAAGCACTTAATCAAACCTATGAATATGATCGTGTCGCTTATTACTTAGACATGGGGTTAGGGAAGACGTTTGTGGGTTCTGAAAAAATGTGGGAGCTTAATACACCTTTTAATCTATTAATCTGTCAAAAGTCCAAAATAGACGAATGGAAAGAGCATTTTGAGCAGTATTACGACTACAACGTAATTGTATTTGATAAACAACAAATAGCAGATATACCGCCTGAAAGCGTGTTGATAATTAATTATGAGCGTGCATGGCGTAGAGATGAATTATTGAAGTTAAAGTATCTAACAGTGATGTTGGACGAGTCTTCCAAGATAAAAAATGAAAGCTCCAAGCAAACAAAATTCATTCTTAAATTAAATGCCAATAACGTTATTTTGCTATCAGGTACGCCCACAGGTGGGAAATATGAAGAATTGTGGTCACAGCTTCATTTACTAGGTTGGAAGATTAGTAAAAAGCTATTTATAAAACAGTTTGTGGTCCAGGAATGGGACGACAAAAATCAAAAATATGTCATTAAAGGTTACAAAAATGTTGACCGGTTAAAGGCAAAATTACGAAAGTATGGTGCGGTATTTATGAAAACAGATGAAGTATTTGATTTACCTGCAGTAAATGAAAACATCGTCAAAATACCTTCTACAAAGTTTTATAAGGAATTTGCCAAGCATCACATTTTAGAGCTTGAAAATGACCTGTTAATAGGTGATACAGCGACATCGAAGAAGTTAGGCTTGCGAATGCTGGCAGGTGTATACAACGAAAATAAAACGCAGTATGTAAAAGATTTAATCGAGAGTACCAATGACCGAATTATCATCTTTTACAACTTCAAAAAAGAATACACGGCACTAACTGAGATGATTGAAAGACCAATTAGTACAGTTAATGGTGATCTTAAAGATTTAACGGCTTATGAGCAATTTGAGAACAGTATAACGCTAATTCAATACCAAGCTGGAGCAATGGGCCTGAACTTACAAAAGGCCAATAAAATTGTTTATTTCACGCTTACAGATAAGAGTGAGTTGTTTGAACAAAGTAAGAAACGCATACACCGTATTGGCCAGGAGAGACCATGCTTCTATTATTATTTGTTAACGGTTGGAAGCATTGAGTGGCGAATGAAAGAAGTATTGGACGAAAGACGCGATTATACGGATGCGCTATTTGAAAAGGAGGAAATGTAAATGACTAATGAATTACAAGCATTTGAAAACAAACACATGATGTTGATGGCCAATGTGGCTCAACATGTACAGCAAGAAAAATTATTAAAGGAGCAAACTTCTAAACTCAAAGAAGATCTTGGTAAGGCAATGGACGAGTTCGGTATTAAATCCATAGACAATGATTTGCTGAAAATTACTCGTACTGCAGCAAGTTCAAGTAAATCTTTAGATACAACTAAGTTAAAAAATGAAGAACCTAAATTGTGGGCTGAATTAATGGAAGATTATCCGAAAGTATCTTCTCGAAGTGCCAGCGTAACAATCAAGGTGAAGTAATATGCGTGAGAACCAATTCCAAGCAAAGGTTATTAAATTTCTAAAAGAAAAGCCTAACGTGTGGCATATCAAATATTGGGCTGGATCTCAATACACGAAAGAAGGTATTCCCGACATACTAGCTTGCATTGACGGTGTATTTCATGGAATTGAGCTTAAAACAGATGTGGGTACACCAAGTAAGCTGCAACTGTATAACATTAGAAAAATTAACGATGCTGGTGGCGAAGCGTATATATTACGCCCTAAAGATTTTGAAGCCTGGAAAGAGAGGTGGTTCGGGTGACTCAATACAGCTATAGCCGTGTATCACTCTTTGAAGATTGTCCTTATCACTTTAAGCTACGGTACATCGATAAACTCATTGAGCTACCAAACTATGATGCCGCCAATGCTTTAACAATCGGTAAGGCATTGCACACAGGAATTGAGCACGATGTACCAACGGCACTGGATTACTACTATAATTCATTTCCAGTGCTTACAGATCGCATGGTAGAAGAAGCTATTAAACTAGAAATTTTAATTCCTAAAGTACAAGACTTTTTGGCAGAAATGTTTGATGGTTGGGAGCTCATTCATGAGTATGAAATTGATAAGCCTGAGTATAAGGGATTTGTTGATTTAATTGCTGTTGCACCTGATGGAATGTGTATGGTAATCGACTTTAAATACTCCAATCATATTAAAAATTACTTAGATAGTGGCCAATTACACATCTATAAAGATTACCTGGAACAAGACGGCTTTAAGGTGAAGAAACTAGCATACTTATTTGTTCCAAAAACAAGTATTAAACAAAAGAAAGACGAGGATCTATTTCATTTTAGAAAAAGGCTTATTTCTACGCTTGAAGAAATGAAAGTCACATTTGTTCCAATCGAATTTGATGAAATGAAAACAGTGTATTTCCTCAATAGTATTGAAAAAATCGAAACAGCTAAAAAATATCCAAAAAATATTAGTGGTAATTGTTTTGGCTGCAATCCAAGATTTGCTCCAGATTACCTGGACGCAATCACAAACGACAAAGGAGAGATAATCATGGCATTACCTAAAAACGAACGTAGAGAGCGACTAATTGATACAAAACCGGACTTATGGCTTTACGCAGACTCTTATGTGGGGAAATCAACATTTGTGGACCACTTTCCAAATGTCCTTTTCTTTAATACAGATGGGAATACGGACAATACTACAGCACCAGTTATTCCAATCAAAGATGAAGTGACAAAGACAGGACGTGTTACTAATCGTAAATTAGCGTGGGAAGTGTTCTTGGATCATGTTACTGATTTAGAAACAGAAGAAAATACATTTGAAACGGTTGCTATCGATTTAGTTGAAGACTTGAAAGAACATTGCCGTATTTATGTGTTTGATAAAAATGGTTGGGAGCATGAGTCAGATGGTTCCTACGGTAAGGGTTGGGACAAGGTTAAAACTGAGTTTAACAATGCTATTAAACGTCTGAAATCACTAGGTTATCAAGTTGTTTATATTTCGAAAGAAATCATTAATGAAGTGACGTTAAAAGGTGGAGCAAAGCGATCAACATACCGTCCAAATATCGATGAAAAAACAGCAAATTTCCTAACTGGTACAGTAGACTTAACAATTCGTGCATTTGTCAATTCAGATGATGAACGTTTCTTACAGCTCGCTAAGAAGCAAAATGTGTTCGGTGGTGGTCGTTTTGACTTCCAAGTAGATACTATTCCACTAGATTATGAGGCATTCATTGAAGAATTAAAGGTTGCTCAGGAAGGTAAATCAACGCATAAAGATGAAAAGCCAAGTAAAAAAGAAAGCACCAAAGATGAAGACAATGAGGCTCCAAAACGTGAGCGTTCTTCACGTAAACGTAAGGAAGATGAAGATAAGAATGATGAACCTTCTTCAGTAGATGAAGAAAACGTTGAAGATGAAGAAGTAAAAGAGGAAAAACCACAACGTCAACGTCGAAATCGTACAAAAGAAGATGCTGCACCTGCAGAAGAATCTAAAGAAGAAGATAAACCGCGCGAACGTAAACGCCGTGAACGAAAGCCAGTAGAAGACGATACGCCACCAGGTGAAAAAGCAGATAATGAACCTGCAGAGGAATCAACATCACGTCGTCGACGACGTAGATAATAAAATTTAACCAATTAGGAGGGTATTCATTTGAAAAAGTTACTTAATCAAAAAGAACAATGGTATGCAGATACTGCAGAACAAGCAGAGGAAATTGTGGCGGAAGCAAAAGAGTCCGAGGGCTTAGTAAAGCATGCTATTTCTGAAAAATACAATAAATATGGAACATATCATTTAGTAGATTTACAGTTCAGTTATAATACACCGCGTGAATTAATGGAAGATGAAGCCGCTAAAAAAGAGCGAGAAAAAGAAGAAATAGGTTCACAACATGAAGGTGTTGAGGTTGTAGTTGATAAAGATGGAACTGTTTCAGTTAACAACAATGAGGAGGATGAAGAATAATGGCAGATAAAAAATTTGATTGGTCAAAATTTGATAAAAACGTAGATATTGAGGCACTTGAGGCAGATGTGAAAGAAGTAGAAGAAAATGGTGGTGGGAATTTTGAGCCTATTCCCGATGGTCAATATGAAGTAGAAGTTGAAGTGATGGAGCTTACAACTTCAAAGGCCGGGGATCCAATGCTTAAAATTTGGTTCAAAGTTCTTGAAGGAGAACATGAAGGACAACGTATTTTCTACAACAAAGTAATGCAACCGCAAAATGATCGTGCATTTGGTCTGCAGGTACACCAAAACAATGAAATGCTACGTGCTTTGTGGGATTGTGAAAAAGATGATGTTAAGTTTTCGGGATTTGAAGATTATGCTGATTTGGTCCTGGATATTCATGAAGATATTGAAGGAAAGTTTGAATACTTACTGAAAAAAGAAACTGATGATAAGGGGTACGATCAGTTTGTAATTGAAGAAGTTTTTGAAGTTGAATAAGTGAATAAAGGGAGCCGTTAAAGCTCCCTTTTAATTTAGGAAATAAAAATTATCACTATTTAAACAAGTTATTAAAAAATGGTGTGAGGACAGGGCTTAAAATTAGTCCCAATATGAAAATAATTAGTCCTGATATAGTGCTAATCCAAAATCCAGCCCATCTTTCGGATTTTTTACCTTTATTAACAGAATGGTCTACTTGAGCTAATAAGGCAGCTGCTTTATCTTTCTCTATTTCTGCTAGCTCAGAATATCTAGCATATTCTCGTTGTAGAAGTTCTAAGTTACGAGAGCGTACTTTAAATTCTGTTTCTAGTTCTTTTATGATTTGAGAAGTTTCGACTAATGATTCATTGACTTTTTGAATCTTAATATCAATTGTAGTCTCTGATTTTTCAAGATCTTTAAGAATATTACGTAAAGGGTTCAAGCTGAGTGGAATTATAGTTATTTCTACAGCAGTTCGAATTATTTCTATAGCGGCTCGAAATATATTTAATACGGCATTATGCAATCTACTCATTATCAAGTACCTCAGTATTCTTAAATTGTAATTAAAGGATATTATACCAATTCGCATTAACTTGTTAAACTACAAGTTAAATATTGTAACAAAGGAGTGATAACATGCTTTTCTACGACTTTGAGGTATTTGAATATGATTGGCTAGTTGTCATTGTTGATACAGATACAAAAATAGAATATGAATTTATAAATGATGTACCTGGTATTATTCAGTTTTATAACGAGCATAAACAAGATATTTGGGTTGGTTACAATTCACGACACTATGACCAATACATTTTAAAGGCAATTATTTGTGGATTCACACCACAAGAAATAAATCATTGGATAATAGTAAAACGTGAACCAGGATGGAAATTTTATAAAGATTTTTGGAAAATCACTTTATTTAATTTTGATGTAATGACTAATAAATTTAGATCATTGAAACAGCTTGAAGGGTTCCAGGGACATGATATTCAAGAAACTACAGTTTCATTCAATATTGACAGACAGTTAACGGAAGATGAGATTTTAGAGGTGCTGAAATATTGCCGTCATGATGTACATGAAACAATTCACATTTTCATGGAAACAATATCAGAATTTGAATCACAGGTTGAATTACTAAAAATGTTCAATATGCCTTTAAAACAAATATCTAAAACTAAAGCGCAATTAGCAGCTGTAATTTTAGAAGCGCAGCAACCTAAAGTTGAGCGAGAAGATGAGTTTGATTTTTCGTTTCCATCTACTTTAAAGATTAACAAATACACTCAGGTCCTTGATTTTTATAAGGAAAACAAAGATTACAGTAAAGTCTTTGAATTAGACGTTGCAGGTGTACTTCACCTATTTGCCTGGGGTGGCTTACATGGTGCAAGAAATAACTATATTGGAACCGGTCATTTTTTAAACATCGATGTGGCCAGTTATTACCCTGCTTTAATGATTGAATATGGTTACTTGTCCAGAAACGTAAGGGATCCTAAAAAATTCACTGAGATACGTGATAGACGGCTTGAATATAAAGCGGCAAAGGATAAACGCCAAGCTCCATTAAAAATTGTTATTAACGGTACTTATGGGGCGATGAAAGATAAGTATAACGGTCTTTATGATCCATTGATGGCCAACAACGTATGTATTGGTGGGATGACGTTGCTGCTAGATTTAATTGAGAAATTAGAGCCACATTGTGACATTATTCAATCCAATACAGATGGTGTTCTTGTTAAATTAAGAAACTACGATGATTATGATTTAATAGATGATATTTGTTACGAGTGGGAACAACGTACAAAAATGGAGCTTGAATTTGATGAATTTACAAAGGTCATTCAAAAAGATGTAAACAATTATATTCTCGTTGATGCAGCTGGTAACTATAAAGCAAAAGGTGCGTATGTGAAAAAACTGAATCCATTAGACAATGATTTGCCAATAGTGAATGAAGCCATCGTTAATTGGTTCGTAAAAGGCATCGATCCAGAAGAAACTATTTTCGAATGTACTGAGCTAATCAAATTCCAAAAGATAGTGAAAATCAGTAACAAATATGATTATGCACGGTATGGATTGAAACGAATGAATGAAAAAGTATTTCGAGTGTTCGCCAGTGTGGATCAGAACGATAAGGAATTGAAAAAAGTGAAAAATGGTACAGCTGAAAAGATACCTTATGTTCCTGAAAAATGCTTCATCATTAATGAAGATATAAATGACATGAAAGTACCCACAAAACTTGATTACTGGTGGTACTTAGATTTGGCCAATGAACGAATTAATGCATTTATAGGAGAGTGATTAAAGTAATTCTGTTTTGTATTTGAAAGCTGCTACCCCTAATAGTATTTAATCTAGATTGTTACTTTTATTATTATCTGGATTGGATTTTATAATATTTTTATTATTAACTTTTGCTGTATGGTAATCAGGATATTCGCCTTTATTAACACGTTTTACAGCTTCACCTCGAGTAATTACTTCATTGGTCTGAGTATCTCGGAAGTGTGTGTTCAAGCCAGTCTTAGATTCCTTTTCTACTACTAATCTTGGTTTTTGAGTCATATTTAGACACCTCAATTGGTATAGGGGTAGCAATTAAATTTTATAGTTAATATTTGTAAATATCAATATGTTTTATTAGTGAAGAAGGTGAGTAAATGTACAAGGGATATTTAAAAGGAAATGGTAAGCATGCTGCCACATCATTCAAAGATGGTAGCAAGCTACTTTCCTACAATACAGCTAGAAAAGAAGATTCCTATGTTGGGATTTTGGATGATGACTTTATCATGGTCGATGTTGATGATATAGACGAAGCTGAAATACTACTCGACATAGTGGAAGATAAGGATATTAAATGTTCGGTATTACAAACGAACAACGGCATGCATTTTTATTTTAAAGGCTATGATTTAACTGCAAATAAAATTAAATGGTATTCCAACATCGGTATTCTTTGCGATTACAAGTTAGGTATAAAAAATACTGCAGATCCATTAAAGATAAATGGTCATGTTCGCAAATGGCTCCGAAAATGTGATGAACATGGTCCTATGCCAGCCTGGTTATCTCCATATAATAAGAAAAACCCTAACTTGACTAAGTTATCAGATGGTGACGGACGTAACGATAAACTCTTTACTTATATTTTAAAAATGCAGTCACAAGGAATGGCCAAGAAGGATATTAAAGAAACTATCGCTATTATCAACAACTATATTTTAGAGGAACCAGTTGAAAAGAATGAGCTGAATATCATATTACGCGACGATGCATTTATGAAAGAATCATTTTTCATTAAGGGAGTATTTCATCATGATAAATTCGGTGATTTCTTAATAAATGAACATCACATTTGTAAAATAGCGAACGTGCTGCATATATACCATGATGGTGTTTACTCAGATCGTGAAGAAGACATTGAACGAATGATGGTCAAACATATTTCTTCATTGACCAGGGCAAGACGACAAGAAACACTTGCATATATTCAGCTCAATGCCAAAGAGAAACAATTTGCTTCTACGCAGTACATTGTGATGAAAAATGGTGTATTTAATTTAGAAACGTGGCAACTACAAGACTTTTCACCTGATGTTATCACACGCAATAAAATTCCAATTGCTTATGTGCCAGGTGCTTATTATGAAGTAACGGATAGTACTTTTAATAAAATTGCGGTCCATGACAAAAAGATAAGATATATCTTAGAGGAAATCTTAGGTTACATCTTATTTAGACGAAATGAGTTTGCTGCTATGTTTGTCCTCACTGGTAACGGTAGTAATGGTAAATCATCGTATTTAAAAATCATTCGTAAATTAGTAGGTGAATTTAATACAGCTTCATTGGATTTGAAAGAGCTGGACCAACGCTTTAAAACAGCTGAGTTATTTGGAAAGTTAGTCAATATAGGTGATGATATTTCAAAAAGTTACATTAAAGAATCATCTGTACTTAAAAAATTGGCCACAGGTGAAACATTGAACGTAGAGCGTAAAGGCAAAGATCCATTTGATTTTACTAACTATGCAAAATTGATTTTCTCAGCCAATGAAATGCCACGTATTAATGATTACACTGACGGTCTTGGTAGACGACTTCAAATTGTGCCTTTTAAAGCGAAGTTCTCAGTGGATGATGAAGATTACGATCCATTTATTACGGACAAGCTGCTTTCTGATGAATCGATGCACTATGTATTGAATCTAGCATTAAATGCTTTGAAACGATTGCTTAACAACAAAAAATTCACACAATCTAAAGCAGTTGAGAAAGAGATGGAGAAATACCATGAAGAAAACAATCCAATTATTAGCTTCATGCATCTTGAAGATATTGAATTAGAACGTGCTGTAGTGAGTGATGTGTATTTACAATACAAAGTTTATTGTAGTGAAAATGGTTTCCAACCTGTAAGTAATATTAGTTTTAGTAAAATGATTAAACAGATGTACGGTTATAGCACAAAAGTTAATAAAGTTGATGGTAAGAGTAAGCGTCTATTCATCTTAGATGAAGAATGATAAAAATTTGCGCTCTTCCAAAATAGGTTACAGATGAAAATAGTGAAATTACTTCAAAAACGTGCGATTTTAGGCGTTTGACTTTTTCCCTGGGGAAACACGTTGATATATCAACACCTTTTTTAAAAACGTGACCGAAAATCGGTCAAAAAATAGGCTTAAAAAGTGACCATTTTAGCTATTTTTATTGAAAAAATGGGTCAAATGCGTAACCAGTTACAGATAACTGTAACCTATCAAATACAGTCATATCAAGGGTTTGAAAGCATGGTTACAGAAGTTACAGATAAAATCACTTTCTTTATATTTTATATATAAATATATAAATAATTTTTTATCTTATAAAAGAAATATAGGGGGTAAATGCGTAACCGGACGACTTGTAAAATACCGAGAACCTTAGAGCCATAAGGGTTTTAGGCGGTTACAGATGGTTACAGAAGGTTACGCATTTTCCTCAAAAATAGTGACCGAAAGGTGGTTGCGAATGACCAAATTGTCTTATGAATGGTTGAAAGACTATAAAGAATTAGAATTTGAAATCATGAGATTAGAAAATAATCTAAATAGAAGTAAAAGAGAGTTAGGTAGATGGACGACAGGTGACTTAGCAAAATACAAGTTAACAGCTGAAAGTGATGGTGCAAGATTAGAGGAACGCATTGCCGCGATTGAATATGAGTTAGCTCATAAAATGAATGACTTAGAAGATATAAAAAAATTCATTTGTTCATTTAATGATCTTGAATACAAAATTGTTTATAAAAAATATATAGAAGGTCAGACACTTGAAAACATAGCAGAAGAATTAAATTATAGTTCCAGCTATATTTACAACAAACATTCTCAAATTAAACGAATGATTGAGTTTGCCCTTGATTTAGTAACTTCACATTGATTTACCATTAATCGATACGATGTTATCTATTGAAAATCCGTTATATGATAGTAGTATCAAAAAGCGCACGGAAATGCGTTAACAAAATTGCTTTACAAATATAAGCACGTTCGCTTGTACGTGTATTTCTAAAAACAAGCATTAGGTCACGCCTGTTAAGGTGTGGCTTTTTGTTATGTCGAAAGGAGAGATTAATGAATGAATGTACTAATTCGTACAACAGCTAACGGCAAAGAGTACTGGGACAATGAAGGTAAGAAAATAGTATTCGTTCCTGCAGGTGAACAACCATCATTTGAGGTTACAGAGAGTCCTACAACAATGCTTCATAAAGGTGAAACAATTAAGCCATTAGCAGAACCAGTAATTAATTTAGATGGCATGACTGCTACACAGCTGAGAGAGTTTGCAGAAGAAAACAATATCGAAGTACCAGGTAATCTAAAGAAGCCTGATACAATTCGTGAGCATATCGAGGCACAGTTAGTAGCTGATGCAGAATGAAATATTGTAGTGAACAAGGATGCCGACAGTTAATAAGTAAAGGTCGGTATTGCGATAAGCATAGACGAAGGAAAAGGAATGTAGGTGCTAGCAATAAGCCGTTCTATAGCACAGAGGCATGGAGGGATTTAAAGTCTGAATGTTATCAGCGAGACAAGGGAAGATGCACACGATGTAATAAGTTTGTGTTTGGTAAGACAGCACAACACCATCACATCATACCGATCAATGTTAGGCCTGACCTAAAGCTTGATGCTGATAACGTGACAACACTATGTCCTAAGTGTCACATGATAGTCGAGAATGAGACAAAATCTAATACAAAATATAAATTTAATTGGTGATTAATTAGCGATAGCCCCCCTACCAAATTAATTTTTTGTCCATTTTCCTGTAGACCGTATGAGCATGTAATTGCGCGCCTCAAATTGATTTTTTGAAAAAAATTTAAGTGTGACAAAGGCAGGTGAATAGGTATTGACCAAAAAACATGAACAGGCATTTGAGCTTTTTAAAGAGAGTGAAGGAAGTCTTTCAAATGCAGAGATAGCAAAGGCTGTGGGTGCTGCAGAGTCTACGGTGAGAAAGTGGAAAAGCCGTTATGAATGGATTGAAAAAATGGGTTCTGAGGAATGTCACAGTGCTGTGACAAATGAAAGTGTGACAAAACAGAAGCCTACTAATCGTGAACAACAGCAAAAGAAAATTATTGATGCATTGGTTGAAGCCGGCACCTATTCGCCTGCTTTAGATTTGCTTATGGAAGTATACCTGGATTGTTTCGAAGAATATGAACAAGCAAAAGAAATTGGTGAAAATACTGAAAAGCTCCGAAAAGAATTAGCACGTTTACTTGGCCAACTTGGATTAGATGGTAAAAACAAAGAGCTCATAAAAAAATCAGGAACATTGCTTGCCAAAGGTGACGAAGAAAAGAAGAAAGATCCTGAGCCTGAAACAGCTGAAAGTAGTAAGCTTGTTCAATTTAGACAAAGTAGACAAAGGAAAATGCAATCATGATTGATTTTGAAGTGAATTATGCTGATGAATTTGTAAAAGAGTTTGAATCTAATCCAAAAGCCTATCCTCACAGCATTAAACAAATGGTGAAGCGTTATAAACGATGGAAGAAGCGAAAAGACATTTGGTTTGATAACGACAAAGCTAATGACATGCTTTATTTCACCGAAACTTTCTTGAAACACGCGAAAGGGAAATGGGCTGGACAACCTTTAATCCTGGAATCCTGGCAAAAGTTTTACTTTGCTAACATTTACGGATGGCAGCGAGAAAATGAATTTGGAAAAGCAGTGCGAGTTGTCCGAAATGCATACCTGCAGGTACCAAAGAAAAACGGTAAAACTATAATGGGTGGTAGTCCAGTAATTTATGGCATGTATGGCGAAGGTGTTAAAGGTGCTGACTTCTATATATCAGCAAATACATTCGAACAATGCCAAAATGCAGCTATTCCTATTGGCCTAACGATTGAAAATAGCCCTGATTTGCGTCCAGGTACACGAATTTACAAGGGTAAAGAAGATACAATCCGATCTGTCAAATACACCTTTGTTGAAGACGGCATAAAATACGCTAACACGTTGAAGGTTTTAACAAAAGATAATGCAGGGAACGAGGGTAAAAATCCTTATTGTAATTATTTCGATGAAGTCCATGCACAAATGGATCGTGAACAATACGATAACTTGCGATCTGCTCAAATTGCACAAGAAGAACCTTTGAACATCATCACAACAACAGCTGGAAAGCAAACAGGAGCTTTAGGGGCTCAGATTCATGCCTATGCTAAAGAAGCTATGAAGCATGACAATGATGATTCTTGGTTTGTAATGATTTATGAGCCGAACAAAGGCTATGATTGGGAAGACCGTGAAGTTTGGCGCATGGTAAATCCTAATATCGGTGTTTCGGTTAGCATGGAATTTTTAGAGAATGCATTTAAAGAGGCTCAAAACAACAGCTTTAACCGTGCTGAGTTTTTATCTAAGCATCTTAATATATTCGTCAATTATGCCGAAACCTATTTTGATTTGGATCAATTAGAAAAAATGACGGTTGATGATCTTGGTGAAATTGAAGGTTTAACATGCGTGGTTGGAGTAGATTTATCAAGACGTACCGATTTAACATGTGTGAATATTAATGTGCCGACATTTGATGATGATGGCGAACCAATCTTAAAAGCGAAGCAGATGTATTTTATTCCTGAGTTTGGGATTGAAGAAAAAGAGCTGCAGCGTAATGTACCGTACCGAGAGCTTGCGGAAAAAGGATTTGTTACATTATGTCCTGGTAAAACAGTAAGTGAAGATATGGTAAATGAATATGTTGAATGGGTATTTGATAACTTTGATTTACGACAAATAAATTATGATCCAGCGTTGGCAGAAAAGCTTGTAGAACAGTGGGAAATGCTAGGAATACCGTGCGTAGAAGTTCCTCAATATCCAGCTGTAATGAACGAGCCATTTGACGATTTCGAAATTCTTCTTTTACAAGATAAAGTTATAACAGATAACCCATTATTAGTTTTCTGTGCTTCAAATGCCAAAGTCATAACAAATATAAATAATTTAAAAACACCATCTAAGCGAAAAAGTCCTGAACATATTGACGGCTTTGTCGCTTTTTTAATTGCTCATAAAGAGACATTAAACATGATGGCTGAAACCATGGATGGCTTAGACGAGTATATTAAATCAATTTATCGATAAAGCGAGGTGAGATAGTGAGAATAAGGGATAGGCTTTCAAGATATTTAGTAAGACAGCTTGAAAAACGAGGCTTAATAGAGGCTTCATTAGGCGGAAGTGTTCGGTTAAATGGATGGTTTGCCGATGATGAAAATATTTTACATTCAAGCGATGTATACGAGTTGTTGCAAGACATAAGTAATCAGATTACATTGGCCCAGGTAGTTGTTGAAGACCAAGAAACAGGCAAGGATATAACGAACCATCCTATTTTAAAAGTGTTACGCAATCCAAACAAATATTTAACTGGCACGGAATTTATGAAGCTAATGGTAAACACCTATTTAGTTGAGGGTGAAGTTTTTCCTTTCTACACGGGCAAAGAGATTCACGTTGTATCAAATGTCGAAGCTGAATTAGATGATAAGCTAGTGGAGCGTTTTAAAATCAACGGTACTGAAATACCATCTAATATGATTCGTCACATAAAAAATGTAGGCTTGAATCATTTGACCGGTGTTGGATTAAAGCAATTAGGAAGGGACACGTTAGAAGGTGTTATGAGCGCTGAAAAAGTGCTAACAGATAAATATAAAAAGGGTGGCATTCTTGCATTCCTATTAAAGTTAGATGCCCATATCAATCCGAAAAATGGCGCTCAATCGCTTCTAATTAATTCGATCCTGGATCAGTTAGAGGGTATTGATGAAAGTCGCACAATTAAACTTATTCCGTTGGGTAAAGGCTATGAAATTAATGAGCTTAAAAGCCCTATCGATGATGCCAAAATACTTTCTTACTTAAACGTTTATAAAAAGGATCTTGGGAAGTTTTTAAATATCGATGTTGAAACATACCGAGCGATGTTAAAAACAGATTTAGAGAAAGCCATGATGTACTTACACAATAAATCTGTTAAATCTATAATGCAAAATTTCGAAGACCATTTGAGTCTTCTTTTTTTCGGCCCAAATTCAAATTTACGGTTGAAATTCAAGGTTAATATTTTGGACTTTGTTCCGTACAGCACGAAAACAAATATTGCTTATAACCTGGTAAGAACAATGGTCGCAACACCTGACGATGCTCGCGATGGTTTATTAGGCTTTGATCGCTTGTTCACTGAGGAATCGATGAAACTATATATTTCAAAAGATTTAATTGCAGGTGAAGACATAAATAGAGCAACGGACAACAGCTTGAAAGGAGGTGACGAGGGTGGCCAAGCAAAAGGAGATTCGGACGCTTGATATTCAAGGACTTCAAACGAGAAGCCAGGGCGATAGTGAAACGAATGTGATTGAAGGTTATGCAGCTGTATTTAATTCCCCAACAGATATATGGGGTATGTTTACCGAGGTAATTGCCCCAGGTGCTTTTGCGGATGCGATTGCTTCAAATGACGACATACGAGCGCTGTTTAACCATGATTGGAACAATGTCTTAGGAAGAACCAAGAGTGGAACGTTACGCCTGTCAGAGGACGCTAGAGGGCTTAAATTCGAAGTAGATTTACCTAACACAACATTGGCTAGGGATTTATCAGAGAGCTTGAAACGCGGAGATATTTCACAATGCTCATTCGGTTTTGTTCCTACAAGTGAAACTTGGGATTACGAACCCGAAATGCCTGTCCGAACAATTAATAGTGTTGAGCTACATGAAATCAGTGTCGTAAGTATTCCGGCATATGAAGATACAGAAGTATCATTACGCTCAAAAGAAGCTAATAAATCGATTGAACAACGATTGAAATTAATACAACAAATAAACTCAGTTTTGGAGGAAAACAAGCATGAATAAAAAACTATTAAAAGCATTACAGAAACGTTTAAAAGGTCGTTTAACAGAGTTGAGATCACAATTAGAAGTTGGAGATATTGCTGAGGACGCAATCGAAGGTGTCACAACTGAAATTGAGGAAATTTCAGCAGAGCTTACAGAAACAGAACAAGCACTTGCTGATTTAGAAGATAATCCAGAAAATGAAGATCCTGAAAATCGAAGTGCTGATAATAAAGACAATAAAGATGATGATGAAGAAGAGGACGAAGATGAAGACAAAGATAAGAATAAATCTAACTCTAAATCTGATCCTGAAAATCGTAGTGGCGGCAAGTCTCCAGCTGCACAAACTGCTATTACAGCTATTCAAAGTGCTTTATCAACACGTAATTCTAAAACCACTAAGAAACGTGAAGCAGAAATTCGTTCCGCATTTGCTAACTTTGTAGTTGGTAACATTTCGGAATCAGAGGCACGTTCGCTTGGTATTGAGGTAGGGAATGGATCTGTAACTGTTCCAGTTTCAATTACTAAAGAAATTATTACGTATGCACAAGAAGAAAACTTGCTACGAAAATACGGTTCGTATGTAGAAACAGATGCAGATATTAAGTACCCTGTACTTGTTAAAAAAGCAGACGCAAATGTACGTAAAAAAGAGCGAGGGAAAGATGATGAAATCGAAGAAACAGACATTGAGTTTGATTCTATCGATCTAGATCCAACTGAATTTGATGCCCTTGCAACAATCACGAAAAAATTACTAAAACGTACAGGAGTAAATATTGAACAAATTGTAATTGATGAATTGAAAAAAGCTTATGTTCGTAAAGAAATAAATTATATGTTCAATGGTGATGATTCAGGCAATGAAAATCCTGGCGCACTTGCAAAGAAAGCTGTTGCATTCTATGAAACTGGTAAGGTGGATTTAGAAGCAGAAGGTTGGTCCCAAGTGTTATACAGTCAATTAGTTAAAATGAAAGGTCAACCAGTAACAGAAGTATTAAAAAAATCCATTTGGATTATTAACCGTGCTGCATTAACAGTGTTGGAGGACATGACAGATAAACAAGGCCGCCCATTATTACATGAAGCTAAAGATGGTGTTGGCTATACTTTACTTGGACATAAAGTAGACTTCACAGACGCAGCTAATAAATCTAAAACGGATGCAGCTACACCTGTATTTTACTTTGGAGATTTCAAAGCTTTCCACATTCAAGAAATTAAGGGTGGTATGGAATTGCAAAAGCTAGTTGAAAAATTTGCAGGAACAAATAAAGTTGGTTTCCAAATTTACAACCTTATTGATGGCCAATTAATCTATTCACCATATGAGCCAGCGGTTTACCGTTATGAAGTAGGAGCCACTAAACCAGGGAGCTGATTAGATGGATCAGTTATTAGAACAATTTAAGGGACACATTCGTGAGGATGGTGAAGAGGATTCTTCACTGTCCTTTTATTTAAGAAATGCCCGGCGATATGTAAAAAATGCAACTGGTGCAGAACAAGAATACTTGGTACTTATGGTTGCGGGAATTATGTATGAATACCGTGTAGCAGAGGATGAAATGAAAAAAGCACTTGATGCAATCACACCTTTTATTGTCCAGGAGGCGTATTGTGATGTCGAAACAACAAGCTAATAAACTGAAACACCGTGTAGAAATTCATGGGGACATTCCATATAAAAACGCATTAAATGAAGACGCTGTGAAGTTTGATAAACTCAAAACTATTTTTGCAGAAATCATTCCACAAACAGGTGCATTGCAGCGTCAACAAGCTGATACGGTTCTAACTAATGTCACTCATAAGATTGTAGTACGGTATAGCGCAGGTAAGGGTATTACGAAAGAAATGCAAATACATTTTCAAGGACATGTTTTTGAAATCAAATATATATTAAATCCCTATTTCAAGAATGAAACACTTGAAATCTTTGTTCAGGAGGTGCTTGGATAGTGCATGTTACAGGATTGACAAATCTCCAAAAAGATTTATTACGCACTTCTAAAAATGCTAACAAAGAAATGCCAAAGATTATGAGGAAAGTAGGCAGTAAAGCACGTACAGTAGTTGCAAAAAGAGCAAGAAAAGATGTTAAAAAGTTAAGTGGTAATTATCATAAGTCTTGGAAGCGTGGCAAAGTTTTTATTGGTAATGACGGTTCATGGGTTGTACGTGTTTATAATGCATCCCCACACGCTCATTTGATTGAAGATGGGCATAGGATGGTATCGGAAACAGGAGAGGATTTAGGACGTTTTGTACACGGAAAGAAGGTGCTAGATAAAGGAATGCAAGAATTTGATTCAAGTAAAGTGGCAGATGAAATGTTATCGGGTTGGCTAGACGAGTTATTGGCGGCTAATAAGTTATGATTACACCTTTCGATATTAAGTTGGCCATAAATAATTTACTACTTGAGAAAATTCCTGCAGTACCTGTAAAGGCACAAGATGTTTCAAAAGGGTTTGCTCGTCCTTCCATAACAGTAGAATTAGATGATATGAAAATTGAAACATTAGAGTGCCAACTTGAGACAAGTTTAACGGTACGGACTTTTTATTTTCCTGATTTAAAAGCTACTGAAAAATCCATTGATGCACTAACAATGCAATTTTTATTAGCTCAAACTTATGGAAATAAATTATACGTTTCTGATCGAGCACTAAATGTAAATGAGCCTGATTCTGTTGTTACTGATGGAATAGTGGTTCATGAGTTTAACATTTTGTTCTATCAGGAGGTTGAGGAAAAGGAAGTACCAATGATAGAAACTTTGGTTTATAACGGAAAGTGAGGTTAAACGAATGGGTTTACCTGAAATAAATATTGCATTCAAATCAAAGTCTATGAATGCTATGGAAAGAAGTGCTATGGGTATCGTAGCGCTTATTTTGCGTGATGAAACTGCAAAATACTTAAATTCAAAAACAGTTATAAAATCTGTCGAAGATTTAAAGGAAAACGATTGGACACCTGAAAATTACGATTATATTAGCATGACTTTGCTTGGGACACCTTCACAAGTCGTTGTTTTACGAATTAGCAGCGAAGATTTAATGACTGATGCCCTAAAAAAATTGGGTGGCATTAAATTTAATTATATGGCGATACCAGATGCAACAGTTGAGGAAGCCACAGAATTAACAACATGGCTTAAATCTAAACGTACAAATGACAAGAAAACATATAAAGCAGTAGTGGCAAATCAAGCAGCAGATAATAACGGTGTAATCAATTTTACTACTGGTGGAATTAAAGTAGGTGAAAAAGAGTATACCGCACAGCAATTTACAACACGTATTGCGGGCATTTTAGCAGGTCTACCGTTTACTCGTTCTTCCACTTACTATGTACTTCCAGAAGTGGACGAGATTATCGAACACGAAGATCCAAATGCAGATATAGATGCAGGCCAATTAATTCTAATCAATGACGGTGAGAAGATTAAAATTGGACGAGGTGTTAACTCGCTAACTACAGTCACAACTGAGATGAAACGTGATTGGAAGAAAATTAAGATTGTTGAAGTCATGGATATGATTACAGACGATATTCGAGATACTTTCAACGATTATTATGTTGGTAAAATGCCTAACATTACAGATAATCAAATTCTCTACATTATTAGTGTAAAGACGTATTTCAAGGGCCTGGCAGCAGAAAATATTTTGGATAATAAATATGAAAACACTTCCGAAATCGATGTGGAAACGCAACGACTAGCATGGGAAAGTGTCGGTACCGATACAAGTACCTGGGACGATACAAAGGTACGTGAAATGCCGTTTGGATCAAGTATCTTCTTAGCAGGAAACGTAAAAATAGTTGATGCTGTTGAAGATTTAGACTTTAACATCTTTTCAGCTTAATAAAGGACGGTGAAATAAATGAGTACGAAAAAAGCAGGACGAGTTATCAACGGAACTCATGGTGCAGTATGGATTAATGGTGAAAAGCTATTTGATTTAGAAAGCATCGAATTAAAAGTGACGATTGAGTATGAAGATGTCTATTTCCCAGAAGATACAGGGAAGCACCGAAAATTCATGGGGTGGGTAGGCGAAGGAAATCTTGTTTTAAAGAAAATGTTTAGTCGTGGAGCTAATCTTTTAGCCAAATCAGTAAAGGCAGGGAAAATGCCTGAAATAGAAATTACTACTAGACTAGCTGATCCTGATGCATATGGGGTAGAACGTACAAGTGTATCTGGTGTTACATTTAATGAGTTTTTACTTTCGAAAATTGAACAACGTGCATTGCTTCAAGAAGAAATGGGCTTTGAATTTGCCGATTTTGATATTTTAGAATCCATTAAAACTGAAGTAATGGCGGCAGCTTAAATGATACGAGACACGATTTTGGTCGTGTCTTTTTTATATTTATAACATTTGGAGGGTACGAGATGACAAATTTATTATCGGTAGAACAATTAATCAAAGATAAAGCAAAGTATAAGATGGATGGTTCAGCAATTAAGAAAAAGCTATTTATCCCACGCTTAAATGCAAATATTGAAATTGAAGTAACAAAAGAAGATGTTGCCGACTTCTTAGAAGTAACAAATAAGAAGGGAACTACAGATAAAGAAGCCGAGGCGGCAGGTTTTAACCTAATTTATTCAATTGTACGAGAGCCTGACTTACGTGATAAAGAGTTACAAAAGGCATTCGAATGTGAAGAGCCTACCGATATTGTTGACAAGATTTTTTCTGATGGTGAGCTTCTTGATATTGCTGATGTTGCAATTGATTTAACAGGATTCCGAAAAGGTACAGTAAGTTTGGTTGAAGATCTAAAAAACTAATTAACAGTGATGATGAAATGTATTTCTATCATCACTACATTCAAAAAGGTTACAAAATAGAATATCTTCATGATTTAGATTTCTATTCAAAACAATTTATGGTTGCTAGTTTAGATATTGAGCTAGAAAAAGAGAATGAACGTATGCAAAAGCGAGAACAGATATTGAAAAATAACGGCGGTGCAATACCTGTTCTTTCAGTGCAAATATAGGACGGTGATACTGTGGCAAAACGTGTCATCTCAGCAATCTTAAAGTTTAAGGATGAGAATTTCAGCTCAGGTTTAAAACGAGCGAACGCGCAAGCAGGCGATTTTGGTCGTTACTTGAACGTGGTACAAAATAAAGTTGAGAATTTTAGTAGATCAGCAACTAGAGCATTTAAAGCAGTGGGTACAGGAGCTGCAGCATTAGGCGCTACAGGAATTGCTGCATTTGGTGCAGGCGTTGCGAAATCGATTCTTGATACTGATAGTGCTTTTAGTAGGTTAGAAGCTCGAACAGGCGCAACAGGGGCCGAACTGAAGGGGCTTGAGAATGTAGCTAAAGACGTGTTTAAGGCGGGTTTCGGTGAAAACATGGGCCAAGTTGCAGATGATGTTTCAACTTTAAGTGCAATGTTTTCTAATTTAAAAGGTGACGCGTTGACTGAAGTTGCAAAAGGTGCAGCTACTATCTCACAAGCTTGGGATGCAGAATCGAAAGAAGTCGGAAAAACCGTTAAATCAATGACGAGCAACTTCAAAGGGTTGAGCGAGACAAAAGCATTAGATTTAATGACACATGCCTTTCAAAAAACAGGCGATTACTCAGATGATCTACTCGATACTTTTAATGAGTATAGCGTGCATTTTGCAAAGCTTGGCTTATCTGCTGAAGAATTTACTGGGATCTTAATTTCTGGAGCTCAAAATGGAGCCTGGAACATGGACAAAGTCGGGGATGCTGTTAAAGAGTTTGGTATCCGTGCTATTGATGGTTCTGAAGGTACAAAAGAAGGATTCAAAGCTATCGGATTATCAGCCGACGAAATGGCCGGTAAATTTGCAGCTGGAGGAGACACAGCAAACAATGCCTTTGCAGCAACTATCGCAGGTTTAGCAGCTATGAAAAATCCTGTTGAACAAAATGCTGCAGGTGTTGCGCTTTTTGGTACCATGTGGGAAGATTTGCGCGAAGATGTCGTTCTCTCAATGTCTGATGGCGCGAAAGCTGTAGAAGGTTTTGAAGGTTCAACTGGACGAGCTGCAGATGCTTTACAGAATAATTTCCAAACGAAGTTGACCAAATCATGGCGAGAACTACAAACCGGGATTGCAGATGTTGTTAATGGAGCTGGAGCCCAGGAGTTTTTACAAGGTGTTGCGCAAAAAGCTGACGAACTTGTTCCAAAGATTCAGGGGATCGTTGAAAAGGCTTTTGAGTTTGGAAATACGATACGCGAAAACTGGGGGCCAATAAAAGAAACTGTAGTTGGGATCGGTACAGCTGTAGGAGCATTTGCAGTTGGTATGGGAGCCTTAAAAGTTATCACAACTGTAACAACTATGGTTCAAGGTTTCAGAACAGCTATGGGTCTTGCTACTGCAGGTCAATGGGCCATGAATACAGCCATGCTTGCAAGTCCACTCACATGGGTGGTAGTTGGTATAGCTGCAGTTATTGCCATAGGTGTAGCCTTATATCGTAACTGGGATACTGTCAAAGAAGCTGCGGGTAGCTTGTGGGCCAAGACCAAAGAAGTATTTGGTGGCATATATGATTGGGCGGTTCAAAAAATACAGCCAGTCACAGGTTTTTTTAAAGGGCTTTATGATAAGTTTATTGATTTTAAAAACGCAATATTAAGCTTTAAACCGCCCGAGTGGGTGAGTAAAATCGGCGGAGCTATAAGTGGTGCAGCGAGCAAAGTTGGAGGTTGGATTAGCGGTTCACACGCAACTGGTTTAAATTCTGTTCCTTATGACGGCTATATCGCTGAATTGCATAAAGATGAAATGGTTATTCCAGCTCGACAATCTGCAAGGATTCGTGCAGCGGGTGGATCTATCGATAATGTGGATAAGCTAGTAACTGGAAATCAAAGTGGTGCACAAAAAATAAATGTGACATCTACAACAACTGCAGGTGGAGGCAAATCAATTCAATTTGGGGATATAGTCATTCAGGGTATGAATAAAACAACTGCAGAAATAGTAGACGAGATTGTTTATTTATTAAAACTTAAATTAGCAAATATATAGGGAGGTTATGGCATGAATATTACTTTAAGCACTTTAGATCGTAAATTAGTCGTAACTTTTCCTGTAATACCTGAAGACATGGAGTGGTCCAGGACAACAAAATCGAATGTGCTATCTACTCTTACTAAAGACATTGATATGATGGAAAATCATGAGTTACGTAAAGTGAATATACAATCTTTCTTCCCTGACAATGGACGAGTTGCAGGGAAGAAATACAGCTTTCAAAAAGATACAACGTCAGGTCGTAGAGTTGTTGAAATACTTAATTGGTGGCAAGACCAAAAAACACCTTTACGACTTGTTATTACTGCTAAAGATGGACGCACATTAGTTAATCATGGTGTCAAAATCATTGAGTTTACAAAAGGGTTAGACAAAGTAAGTGACTATCCTTACACCTTGGCACTACAAGAGCACATAGTATTGAGAGGGATTTGATATGACATTTGAAGTTAGATCAAAAAACAAATCAATTTCTGAGTATATCGGAAATCTTACTTTTGGTACTTCTGAAGATACATTAGGAATGGAGGCATCATTCGATGTGGTCTATAGAGGCAAAGAAATTGTTAATGTAGGTGACATCATTCAGATATTCAAAGATAAATCACGGTTCTTTTGGGGGCGCATTGTGGATATACAAAAGAACGGTAATAATCCACGTAAAGTTACATGCTTTGATAATGCATTTTATTTAAATGAAAATGAAGCTATTATTCAATTTAAAAATATACAAGCCGACAAAGCTATTGCGCAATTACTTGATAAGTATGGAATTTCTTCTAGGAAAATTACTGCATTACCTTATAAAATTAAAAAAATTTATAAAGGTGTAAAAGTTAGTGAAATCATAAAAGATATTTTAGATCAATGCTCAAAAATTAGTGGTACCAAGTATTTTTTTGAGATGCAGGATAAGACCTTTGTTGTTGCAAAACGTGGTTACTTTGAGATTAAAAAGTATTTTAACATCATCATGAATCCAACAGTAAATGAATCAATGAAAAATATGAAAACTAAAGTCATAGTGACAAATAGTGATGGTGAAAGTACTAAGTCTTATACTTCCCTTGAAGATAAAAATGCTATAAAAAAATATGGGCTACTTACAAAAGTAGAGCAAATAGACGATAAGGAAAAGTCAAAAGCTAAAAAGATTGCTCAGGAGCTATTAAAGGATCTAAACAAGATTGAAATTACAGCTTCTTTAGATTTATTAGGAAGTATTAATATACAAGCTAATCGAGTCATTGCTTTAAAAGAAGTTACAACAGGTATTGTTGGAAAGTATTATATTAAATCGGCTAATCATTCGGTCAGCTCAGGTACCCATATTGTTAGTGTGGAAGTAGGTGAGTTTGGTGCCTGATGGAATTACAGAATTAGCGTTAATGTTTCAAGAACGTGATAACATATCGAGTGATCTAATTGTGGTAGGTAAAGTGGTTCAAGTGTCTCCTTTAAAGGTAGCAGATGGAGCTGAAATAACTGCAGATGAAGGAGATGAACTAATTGTAACCAAAACAGTTAGTACACTTATTCAAGCAGGAGAATTGAAAACAGGTGATAAGGTTCTCATGATTTCTGATAGCGGAATCTATGCTGCAATTGATAAGGTGGTGTAAGTATGTTTCCTGAAGACGATTTAGAATACATTATTGATGGCGAGCTTACTGACGAAGGTATTAATATCTTTGATGGTAAAGCTTTTTTATTTGATTATGAAACAGGCGATTTTGTGTATAAAAATGGTGCGCCTGTCCTATTAGAGGGAAAAGAAGCCCTTAAAGCATGGATAGAGAAAAGTATTCGAACTGTTAAATATCGAGCCATTGTTCACAAGAATATAGAATATGGACCACAAATAGACGATTTGATCGGCAGCGTTCTTCCAACTGATTTTGTAAAAGCTGAGATTGAACGAGAAATTACAGAGGCATTGTTGAGGAATCCTTTTATCACAGGTGTTGTTGACTTTTCTTTTGAAGTAGAGGGAAGTAAACTAATCGCCAATCTAACCGTCAATAGCACTTATGACGATGAGGTTTTGGAGGTGAATACATGAGTATAGATGTGATTCATGAACGTATGCTCAATAAGATTGACGACACTTTTGATAAATCAGACGGTGGATTCACCTATGATGTAACGAGATCCGTAGCGAATGTGGTGAGTGGACAGTCAGAAAAGTCGAATGAAACAATTGATAAATTGAATGTAGACAATTTAACAGGTGATGAATTAACTCGTTTTGTATTCCAACGTGCTGGCATTGTCAGAAAGGAAGCAACTTTTGCAACTACGCCTGTCAAATTAATAGGTAATGCTAATCAAACGGTGTTGTTAAATTCACTTGTGGCAGCTGATGAAATCTTCTATGAAACGAAGGAAACTGTTGATTTAAGTGGAAATGGAGAAGGTTATGTAGAAGTAAGGTGTCAGTTGTCTGGACCAATTGGGAATGTGCCTGTTGGCGCTATTAAAAGTTTTCCAGTAACTATTGGCGGAGTTACAAGTGTAATTAATGAAAACGCAGTAACAAATGGCTATGCTGCAGAATCGGATGATGATTTACGTCAGCGATACTATGATAAGCTGCAGCGCCCAGGGAAAGCAGGCAATAAGTATCATTATGAAGAATGGGCGAAAGAGGTTGTTGGAGTAGGGAAGGTTAAAGTATACCCTCTTTGGAATGGCCCTCTAACGATTAAAGTAGTAATTGTGGATGCCAATATTGAAATACCATCTGGGCAACTTATAAATGATGTTTTTAAGCATATAGAGAGCGAACGGCCCTTTGGCGCAATAGTTACTGTAGAAGGGGCTACAAGTCTTGAAATCAATGTTAGTGTTGATATAACAGTACAAGAGGGATTAACAAACGAAGATGTAAGAATGGCATTAGAAGCAAATATAAAACGGTATTTGAAATCATTAGCATTTGAATTGGATTATGTTTCGCGTGCTCAAATTGGAAAAATCATTTTAGAAACAGAAGGAATAGTTGATTATGTGGATTTAAGACTTAATGAAGGTACAAGCAACATAGATATTCCTGATACCAATATTCCGATTTTAGGGACGGTGACATTGGTTTGATTGAGAATTTAGTTAAATCACTACCTGATTATGAGCGTAAAAGTAAATTGATTAATCAAATACTGTTCGCAGCTGCTAAAGAATTAGAAGGTTTAGATCAACAAAATGTAGATAACTATGATGAATTGTTCATTGATACAGCAGTTAAAGCTTTGCAAATACACGCTAAGGATCTAGGAATAACGTTAGGAAGCGCAGTTAGTTTAAAACAACAGCGAGAATTGATTACAGCAAACTACAGAGCCTCTTTTGAACAAACAACAGAAGAAACGATTAAAAGTGTCGCCAGTGCGTTTAGTAATGGAGAAGTTGAAATTAATAATACAAATACGCCTGGTGTATTTGAAATAAAATTTGTGGGACGACTTGGGGTTCCTGACAATATTGAAGGATTACAACAAGTAATTTCGACTACTGTTCCAGCACATTTGATGTTCATATATACTTTTATTTTCAATACGTGGATGGCTATAGAAACACGTAAGTGGGAAGAGATTGAGCATCTTACATGGGATGAAGTTTTAAATGAGGAGTTGATTTAATGAGAGAAACAGCTAATTACAACTTTCCTGTACCTGAACGAGGTGATTATGCAAAGATTGATACTATAGCACAAACATTTGATGGAATAGATACGGAAATGAAGCGCATTGAAGAAAAGATTGATGAATCTGAGCAAACTGATACAAAGGTCGATAACCATATCAAAGATGATTTAGGTCATATTCGTTTTATTGGAGGTACTAACGCCCCTAACGCTTGGGTATGTACATCTGACAATATTCTTTGGGATACATCTACTCCACCGAAACCAAAACAAGGTAGTGCTTACAGGGTTTTTGTTAACCAAACTAATGCTAGCCCAATTATTTCATTGAAAGTACAAAGTTCAGACGGCACTAAAGTTAGTAGTACGTTCCAAGTATTGAACCCCGATGGAAGTCAATTATCAGCTAATGCTTTTGCGTCGGGAGCAATAGCAACGGTAAGTTTCAACGGTACAAATTTTTTCTTGCAGGGTAGCGGAAGCGGGGTGGTAGAGCATAATAGCGCAACATGGGCAACGCCTGGTACTTTTTATTGGACAGTCCCTAAAGGTGTATACAGAGTATTCTACAGAGCACTAGGCGCTGGTGGCGGCGGTGGTGGTAATGTTGTCGATTCATCTTACAAAGGAGGTGGCGGTGGCGGTTCTGGCGCTTTCTCTACTGGTTATTTTGATTGTAAACCAGGAGATGCTATTAGGGTTGATGTAGGTAAAGGCGGGGATTATGGACAGGCTACAGGAATTGTTGGTCAAGACGGACAAGCAGGTGGTAATTCTATTATTTTCCTTAATAATTCATCGTCTTCATTATGGATATATGGCGGTGGCGGTGGCGGTTGGGCTAAGGGTTCTTCTAAAGGGTACGGCGGAGAAGGTGCCCGAGAAAACGCTAGGGGTACCACGGGTATCATGTACCAGCCTTCGCTTTCTGTAGCGACAGGGAAATATGTAAAGAGAACGCCTCAAGCTGGATTTACAGAACTTTATTATATAACGGGTTCTGCTGGACGAGAGGGAGACCAAGCATCCAGCGCGCAATACGCTCCAGGTGGAGGGGGCGCTGGTTCTCCAGGAGACCAGGGTCCTGGAATGCCAGGCGGAACAAAAAATGGCAGCTGGGATTATTACTACGTTCCTGGTGACCCAGGACCAGGGTTCTACCTAACTGGCTACGTAGGTGGTAGAGGTGCGAATATCAATGACGGAAACCCGCACGGCGTCGAAGGGTCAAAAGGTTCTGGCGGTGGCGGTGGCGGTTGGCAATACTCTAACAGTGCTGGTGGTAGAGGTGGAGACGGTAGAATCGAATTTTATTGGTAGGAGGGGCAAATATGATAATTATTCCTAATTCAGAAAATGCAAAAGTCAAAGTATTAAGCGTGTTTTCGTTTGGCGAAATCGCGGTCGAGTATGACGCAAGCAATTTCCCACAACCCGAAAACATAAAAGGCAAAACACCAGAGTTATTCTATGACAAGGGAACCAAAGAACTGTATTACGAGTATATTGATATTCCTAAAACAGCATTAGAGATATTACAAGAAGAAACTCAACAATTGAAATTAGCAATTGCTGAAACAGCAGAAGTGCAACAACGAGATAAAACAGAGAATCAATTAGCTGTTGCTGACTTAGTAGATACATTAATAAACAAGGAGGTTTTATAATAATGGCTAAATTATATTGGGATTTAATTAAAGAGAATTTACGAACAGTTGACCAGGTGCCGTTGTTGTGGCGAGAAGCTGTACAAAAATTAATAGATGCAGATAAGTAAACGCAGCATAAGCTAGCGTTATTTTTATTGTCTAAAATAGCAGGAAATCCTTTCCTTTTGTCGAACTATGTTAAGGGAAGGGTGATTAACTAAGTGAACAATATAAGTGATATGCGAAAACTTGAGATATTAAAAAAAGTGACTTTTTATTTACTAATAATTTACATTATTTTATTTGTATTAATTTCTGTTGAAGGGATATATAAACTATGCATTCCGTTTGGGGTTACCACCAGCCTAATTATGATGTTAGCTTTAATAGGAGAATACAAAAAAAGAAAATTTATGAGATTGACTGAAAAACTGGAAATTAATAAAAAGGCGTCATTTTTTGTAATTACAACAGATGGAGTTAATTACGAATTAAATCAAAAAATAAAAAAAGAAAAAAGAAAAAAACGAGTGAATGCTATTTATCTTGTAAGATGTATATTAAAAAGATACGATGACAAGCCTTGCTTACCACCAGAGGTAAATAAATTGATATTGAAAGATTTATTAACAATTTCAAAGTGGTTAAAGCAAAGTGGTGATATAGATTTAATTACTTTTACCCATGGTGATATGCATAAAATTTTGAGCCGAAATTTTATATTAGAGCCAGTTTCTTCAGTAAAAAAAATTTCATGTTTGAGATGGTGTGCTATAACTTTAGAAAGTAGGGGACTTTTATTAGAGAAGCCGAATGACTATCGTTATTACAAACTTACAGTAAAAAATAAAAATTAATATGTGCTTGAAAAGCCTTCTACAGTTTATTGTAGAGGGCTTTTATATTGTGAAAAGGGAAGTGTTGTAATGGAAAAATGGATCGCTGCAGTAAGTGGAGCAATTGGCACATTGGTGTCATATTCAGTTGATGGTCTAGGAATGGCTGTAACTGTTTTAATCGGCTTTATGGCTATTGACTATATCACAGGAATTATGAGTGGGATCGTTAATCAAAACTTAAATAGCCGAGTAGGTTTCAACGGCGCTATGCGAAAAATTTATTACTTATTACTAGTAGGTTCGGTGTACATGCTTTCATTAGTAATACCAGGTATCGAGTACGCAGGGGATGGGGCAGCAATTGCATTCTGTGTGCTCGAATTTATTTCGATAACAGAAAACGGTACAAAGATGGGCTTACCAATGCCTGACTTTATTAAAAATATTTTAGCAATCGTTAAGGATAAAACAGGAGAGGGTGAAGCGAAATGACTAAAAGATACGTAGGTTCTAGTGGTCACGGATTAAAAATCAGAGGTGCAAAACATTTTATCGATGAGGTAGATGAGGCGCGTAAAGTAACAAATGAAGTACATCGTATCTTAACATCGGAGTACAACGGTGCTGGTTCAGTGTTCCATGATGATACTTGGACTACACAAAATCAAAATCTCCAAACCATCGTAAATTATCACAATAAACAAGCGCGAGAGCTAGATTGGAGCATTCATTTCAACGCTGCAAGTGTAACTGATGCTCCGCGTGGTGTAGAGGTACTGTATTATGATATGAAGGATTTATCAGCTAAAGTAAGTGCTGAAATTGCAAAAGTATCAGGGCTAAAAGATCGTGGGCCAAAACAACGTACAGAGTTATATTTCCTTAAAAACACCAACAAGCCTGCTATCTTAATTGAAGTATGTTTTGTTGACAGCAAAGCAGACGTTGAACTGTACCAAAAAAACTTTAATGCTATTTGTACTGCTATAGCAGATTCATTAGCTACTTATTTATGCTATACAAAAAAAGAGGAAGAAAAAGAGGCACAAGAAGCGAAAGTAATGCTAAATGATGCTAAGACTATCCCAGCTGTGATTATAGATGGTAGGACGCATGTTCAAGTACGTGATGTAGCCGAGCTATTAGGATTGAAACTTGTTTATAACAATGAGAGCAAAATAACAAAATTGTATGAAGTAAATTGATAACTCAAAAGCCCAGGTACTCAATTAATTTTGAGCGCCTGGGCTTTTTTTTGTTTATTCATCATATGGTCTAAACTTTTTTCGTAACGTTTCAAGTTCATCTTTTTTCTCTAGTAGCATGCTTTTTAAGAACATTTTTGGTTGTTCTTTAGCTGCTATTAACTTTCCGTCTTTTACTAATTTACCGAGACGAACTTTAGATATTTCCAATATCTCAGCTGCTTCAGCTGCAGAAACCAATTCCGCATTTAAAAATTCAAGAAGTTCCTCAGTTGATCCAAATGTGTATTCCATTTACCTCACCTCGCTTTAAACATAAACAGAATAAGTCTTGTGATGTGAATTAAGATTGTGATTACGTACAGTGCAATTAATACATAATCTAAAGCTGATGGATTCTGAAAATCAACGTATACCATTACTATGATTGTACTGGCAATTAATAAAGCAATGTTTGTGTAACCTAATCTTTGAAGCAATTTTTTCATACATGTAAGTGGATGTGATATAATTTGATTGAGAAGGAGGGTTTAACCTCCTTCCAGTGTTACTTGCGACGTTTCTTCTTGCCCGGAGAGCGTCGCTTTTTCTTTTTTCCTTGTGTCATGTCGTAAATGTCTTTAAAGCCTGATGTGATGGCTTTGAATGTTGTTGCGACAAGTGCGACTGTTGCAAGGATTTTCTCAAATTCATCCACTCTTGTTCACCTCCTTTCTATATTCTTATTATACTATACCTATTAAATAAAGTAAATAGCTTTATGTAAATTATTTTACTCTTTTGCTAAAAATTTTCAATAAAAAAGCCACTCAAATGAGTGACCTAGATTCCTAATAATTGCTTTTTCTTCGCGTCAAATTCTTCTTGATTAATTAATTCATCCTCTAATAGTTCCTTCAATTCTCGAATTTCATCGGCAACATCGTACATGTCCTTTTCCTTCTTAGCAGATGGAGCAGACGCAGTTTTTGCCATTGTCTTTAAGTTCTCGATACCTGATTTAATTTCAAGTGCAATATGCGCGGGCACATCGTCAATGATAGCTACGTTTCCAGTAGATACGATTTCAATTTTTGAGTAAACAAGTTTGTTAGAAATGTTGATACTACTTATTGAAGACAAAGGAATACTCGTTTCATCGTTAGATACGATCCCTTTGATTTCGTGTAATAAGATTCGTTGGTCAGTTACATAAAGCTGTTTTGTGCCTTTAACAGATGCACATACAGCAAGTAGTGCTTCACCTTGTTCTGTCAGTCTATCGTCAAACATTTGAATTTGTTTCGCCATTGCTTTCTTCTTTCCAAAGCCTGCAAATTTTATTGTTTCTGCTATTGTATCCATGTCATGCACTCCTTACAGAATAATGTAATTTAATTCTATAGAAAATCTTGCCAATAGTACATATAAAAAAAGACAGACAACCGTAATTAGTTATCTGCTTTAAATCTTCGTACCGTCTTCCATTATGAAATTAATCTCCAATTTAACGTCCAAAGCCTCAGCGATCTTAATTAAATCTGTTATTGAATATGATTCGTTTTTCATTTTGCGAGATAGATTGGATTGAGTTGTTTCAATCTTTTCTGCTAATTGAGTTGCGTTCATATCAGATTCAACCAGTAATCTTTTTACCTTCTTTGTAATCTCCATGCATTCACCTCATTTAATATTATTTCTAAACATATTATAGCACATTTTGAAAATAAATATGCATTAAAATCATAAAACAGTTGTAATATACATTTTAATCATTTATTATGTATTTAACAAATAATTTATCGAAATGAGGTATTTTAAATGCAAACTTATGAATCGCACACAAAAGAATATTGGGTAGGTGCATTAAATTTAAACATCGATTTGGAAAGAGATTATGCAAGTAAGGCTGAACAGGTAAAACCTACAGCCATTGAATCTATGAGAAAGTATCAAGCTGGACAAATAACACTAAAAGAATTTAGTGAGGAAATTTCTGAATATAGCTTCTGCCAAAAGCGAGCAAATGAAGCTAGCCAAATAATCAATAAGAGCCAGAAAGCGCTCGAATGGTTTGATTCTTTAATCACATGTTCAATCTGCAGTAAAACTTTTGAGGAATCAGAAGTGAATATCGTGGATTATTCAGATGATGTTTGTGTAAATTGCGAACCAAATTACAAAGGTGTTTAAGGACTGAACAGGGAGCATTCATTGAGTGCTCTCGATTGAGTTTTTAAATAAAAGGTAGGTGAATAAATTGAAAACCATTCAACAACGTCAGAAATACCTTCAAGCAAAAATGAACCAACATAATGAAATTACGGATGCTCATAAGTATCAAAATCGATTGAAGTGGATTATTAGATATCATAGATTGCTTACAGATTTAGAAGTAAAAGAGATACGTGAAAATTTACGTAAAGCATTTAAGTAAAAACGAACAATATTCATTCAATGGATCCTAGAAAGTTCGGAATTAGAAAGCGGGGTGAAAACGATGGCATTTGAATACTTAGCGACTTACAAATCATTTGAATCAATAGTAGATATGGACACAGCTGTTGAGGAACACATGGCGGCACACTATTATGATTTGACTGAATCAGAACGTGCCATCGTTTTCAAGCTTGCTAGTCACGCTTTAGAACATCCAGGGGCTTGTCACTTAAAGGCTGCAACAATTGCTGCATCATTGGAGATTAGCACAAAGACAGTTTATCGAGCTATTTCAAAGTTGGAATCACTAGGAATCGTTAAGAAAGAAACGACTGTTAAAAGCAAAGGTGGACAAGGAGCAAGTATTTATATCATTTTGCCTTACAATGTCCCAGCGTCAATGTCCGAGCGTGAAAATGCTGAAAAACCTTGTGAGAGTAAGGTTGAAGTGCAACAATCTGAAAACCTATCTTTAAACTCTTTTAATCTTTTAAGTTCTAAACAAGCAAATAATATTATGAGCCTTGAAAATGAATTGGCTTTGCAAGCTGAAAAGAAAAAAGAATACATGAACGAGTACCAGGTGATGTTATTCGATTTCATGAATAGCTTGCCTTTAGCAGATAACTTAAAAGATGAATTACATAAATGTGTATTAGCTACTCAGGTTCAAAATGCACCTGACTTCATTAGAGCTAAGAATGTGATATTCAAAATCGCTATGGATATTAAGGAAGGTGTACTAACAATTGCAAGCACTTTAAGAGCTGTGTTTGTAGGGGCATATAGCAAGGCTGTAGAGCGATTAAGTAATAAATCGAATAAATCATCATATATAGAAGAGACGCAACATAGAGAACGTCCTGTACAGTTTTATAACTGGCTTAATGAACGTGATGATCGTACACAAATAAATAGCAGACCAAACTTAGAAAATTGGCTGGAATGGTAGAGAGGGGAAAATAAGATATGAAAGAACAAAAGCAAATGACTATGTATGACATTTTGGAAGAACCAATTAAAAAACCTTCCACAGATGTTAATAAAGCTGTTGATAAGAAGGGATATATAGAATCTCGTGTAAGAGTGTATATTGTGCGGAGATAAGAAAAAGACCACCTTATTATCGGTGGTCTTGTGTGAAAAAATGTGTAAAAAATGTGTAAAAAGATTTGATTTTAATTGTAGTGATACGCACATTGGGAAATTCATTAAAATGTTATAAATACTGATATACCAATGTTTAAAGAGCATTTCAATTTTTCTTGTGTCGTCAGATGTATTCATAATTTATTCGTGGGATGGTTACGAACCACGTGAAGCAAATGCAATCATATCAATGTTCATGCTTATTTGTAAATAGCTACGTGTAAAAAATTATAGTGCTAACGATAATAATTTGATCTTGTTCAAAGTTTTTTAATGACAATGCCTATGAAAAGGGGCTTGTACACTTACTAGAAAATTATGCAGAAATAGCAGATGAGAAGTAACCTCGAAAGGTTTGAAGTCGTGGATATGTCTGGTCACTTGTTAAAACAGTACTTTTAACAAGTGACCATTTCAGTAGTTTAAAACGCTAAATAATTAAGCGGATTTTGGGGCAGGGTGAATGGAGGCTCTATTGATAGTGGGGGAGGGATATATCCAATGATTATGAACAGCACTTTTAGAAATTACTCCTCTAAAGTATTTTTAATTTCTTCTATTTCAAAAATTAAATCGTTAACTTGTTTCTTGAATTCATCTGTATATTCTAATTCCTCTTCCATTTCTTTCGTATACTCTAAGGCATTTAGAGTGAAATCCAAAGCAAAAACAAATAGACTGTCACATAGATTAGAAATGATTGTATCAACATTTCCTATAGTTGCATTTTGATGTTCTTGTGAATAAGAAGATTGGTTTAAATCGATTTTATCATTATTCATGGTATTCCTCCTTTTTGGGAACGGCACTAATCTCATATGCATCATATGCATTAAATGTAAAAAGGGGGACTAAAATGAACATTTTCTGTAGATTTTTATTAGCAAGAAATAAATGAGTATTGCACGTCTAACCATAAAGGGAGTAATACTTCTAAAGCACTCGCGGGTTGTTTTTATTCAGCAATTCAAGACGTTACTCAAACTTCCAAAATATCCTGTTACTCAAAGTAGTGGGCTAGTAGAAAATTTAAAAAAGTAAGAGCGAATTAAACCTGTTATGAGGTACTGACATTTTCACTGTCAGGTTTTTTAGTTTTTACATATATTACTTAAAATTAGATGTCAGAAAAATAACTTCGCTAAATTGTAAAAAAATTTTTTGTTATGTTAGAAAAAGAAATCAAATTGTAAAAACAGCGTAGTTTAGCGGTTTAAAGCGACAAATTGATTGAAAAGAAAAAATATTTTGCTGGAATTAATAGTCAGAAGATTCATAATGTTGTTGACGAACCTTGCTAATAGCGATAATATAGCGATACGTTCACACTTCGCTTGGATAAAGTGTGATAAATATCAGAGATTAAAATCGGGGGGATTATTTGTGAAAAGCAATTTAAAAAAGCTTTCGTTCCTGTTATTTGGATTAGTTTTAATGCTTGCTGCTTGTGGTAGCAGTGGTTCTAGTTCGTCGGATTCGAAAGGGAACGAAACGAATAATGCAAGTGAGGGCGGCACGACAGATGATAAAACATATAAGATCGGGATTACTCAAATTGTGGAGCATCCATCTTTAAATGCTGCAACTGAAGGTTTCAAAAAAGCGATTGAAGAATCTGGCTTAAAAGTAGATTACGATCAACAAATAGCGCAAGGTGATAACAGTCTTAACACGACGATTGCAAACAATCTAGTAAGTGCCAACGTAGATTTAATCTTTGCGAACTCTACGCCGTCTGCACAAGCGGCAGCAACAGCAACTAGTGATATTCCAATTATCTTTACTTCTGTAACAGATGCTGTTGGCGCACAGCTCATCGATTCTATAGAGAAGCCAGGGAAAAATGTAACAGGAACAATCGATTTACATCCTGATACTATTTCGAAAACAGTGGCGTTCTTAAAGGATTTGGGTGCGAAAAAAGTAGGTATGGTTTACAACGCTGGTGAGCAAAACTCAGTAGCACAAGTAAAAGAAGTGAAAAAAGTGATGGATGAGCAAGGCTTAACAGTAGTTGAGGCATCTGCGGCAACGTCTGCAGAAGTAAAACAAGCTGCTGAATCGTTAATCGGTAAAGCTGATGCATTCTATATTATTACTGATAATACAGTAGTTTCGGCACTTGAGTCTGTCATTGATGTAGCAAATGCTAATAAATTACCATTAGTTGTTGGAGAGCTTGACTCTGTGGCACGTGGTGGCTTAGGTGCATATGGTTTTGAATATTTTGACATCGGTTATGAAGCAGGACAAATGGCTGTGAAGATTCTAAAAGGTGAAGCAACTCCTGCTGATATTCCAGCTCAATATCCACAAAAGCTAAAACTATTAATCAATAAAAAAGTAGCAGATGATTTAGGAATCGACATTAAAGATTCTTGGGGTGCGGAGCTTTTAGAAAAGTAATGACCTGACATGATCATCTTATGGAGCGAAGCGGGGGAGAACTAAAACTGCCCCCGCTTTATCTTCTTTTAGAATAAAAAAATTTAAAGGGCTTTTATGTAAGAAAGAGTCCTATAGTAAATCGTATTAGATCAGGAAATGCCCATTAAATTAGTACATCATCATAGCGTAGGGTTGATTTCCGTTCCGACTGGGCGCTTTGTTGTTGCTGTCGCTACGCTTTCGCACAGATAAAACATTTGCTGCCGCTACGTTAACACTACGCTTTCGCACAGAGCAAAGCTTCCTGGGGGCGTCCGATGAGCCGCTTCACTCGCTCCAGGGTCTCATCTGTGACGCTGATCCCCAAGGAGTCGTCCAGTCTCCACTCCAATCAACTTATATACATTGAAAGTATTAATAAATATCATCTCCAACTTTTGGTGATGAGCCATTATTGAACAAATGGATTTAGTAAAGCTTTCTACAAGTGAGCACGGAACATACTTCTAGCAATATGAACGTTGGAAGAAGATTTTATCACAGACGTCGCGCTAAATCCTTAGATTATATTATGTATGGCTTTCAATTATCTTAATTTTGAGCTCCATCGTTTTAGAGAATGGATCTCAGATAAGAATTTTTAATAAAAATTTGTTTAAGAAATTATTAGGAGATGATTCAACTATGTTTATAGCAATATTTGGCGCAACGGAGCAAGGAATCATCTATGCGATTATGGCACTTGGTGTGTATTTAACATTCCGCGTGTTAGATTTTCCGGATTTAACGGTTGATGGAAGCTTTGTAACAGGGGCGGCTACAGCGGCGACGATGATTCTGCTTGGCTACCACCCGATCTTAGCGACTTTAGTGGCAATTGTTGCTGGATTTATTGCTGGATGTATGACAGGAATTCTTCACACGAAGGGGAAAATTAATCCTCTATTATCGGGGATTTTAATGATGATTGCTTTGTATTCTATTAACCTACGTATTATGGGATCCACTGCAGAGAATACGATAGGTCGTCCGAATATTCCATTATTAAATTCAGAAACTTTATTTTCAAAGTTTCAAGCATTTTGGAGTAATTTGGGAATCGATACGGCATTAAATAACTTACTAAAAGGCTTCGGCGTTCAGCAACTACCTTCAACATGGAGTACGATAATCGTAGTATTAATTATCACGATTTTAATTAAGTTCATTGCAGACTGGTTCTTGAAAACAGAAATCGGCCTGGCTATTCGAGCAACTGGTGATAATAAGCGTATGATTCGTAGCTTCTCGGCAAACACAGATACTCTTATTATTCTTGGGCTAGGACTTTCTAATGCACTTGTCGCATTTTCGGGAGCTTTAATCGCGCAATATTCGAAGTTCTCAGATGTAAGTATGGGGATCGGGATGATTGTTATCGGTCTGGCATCTGTTATTATCGGCGAAGCAATCTTCGGTACAAAAACAATTATGCGTACAACTTTCGCCGTCATTGCCGGAGCTATCATTTACCGCATTATTTTAGCGCTGGCATTACGAGTAGATTTCCTTGATTCAGGAGATATGAAATTAATAACAGCTATCATTGTTATTATTGCGTTGATTTTACCTCAATTAATCAATAAGAGTAAGGAGCGCAAACGTAGGGTGAAGCGCGCAGCGGAGAAAACACGAGTAAAGACGGTTGAGCAGGGAGGGAAGGGCCTTGCTTAAATTACACGGTATTAATAAGGTTTTCAATGAAGGTACGCCTGATGAAAAAATTGCACTTGCAGAAATTAATTTGCACTTAAAGCCAGGGGATTTCGTCACAATTATCGGCAGTAATGGTGCTGGTAAATCGACTATGATGAATATGATTTCTGGCGCACTAACACCAGACTTCGGTATGGTTTCAATTGATGGAAATGAGGTTACGTCTTTACCAGAATATAAGCGCTCCCATTACATCGGTCGCGTATTCCAGGATCCGATGGCTGGTACAGCACCAACAATGACGATTGAGGAAAATTTAGCATTAGCTTACTCACGTAATAAGACTAGAGGTATGCGCTTCGGCGTAGATAAAAAGCGTCGAGAATTTTTTAAGGAGTCGTTGGAGATGTTGGGCTTAAATTTGGAAAATCGTCTGTCTGCAAAAGTTGGCTTACTGTCGGGAGGGGAGCGTCAGGCGCTGTCTCTTTTAATGGCGACCTTCACGAAGCCTTCGATTTTATTGTTAGATGAGCATACGGCGGCACTCGACCCATCTCGTGCCGAGTTAATCACACGTATTACGAAATACTTAGTTGAAAAAGATAACTTAACGACATTAATGGTCACGCACAATATGCAACAAGCTTTAGACTTAGGAAATCGACTGATTATGATGGATAAAGGTCAAATCATTTTAGAGGTTGGCGAGGATCGCAAGCATGAATTAACCATCCCAGATTTAATGGCAGAGTTCGAACGTATCCGCGGCGAAAAAATGAACTCAGACCGTGCGTTACTAGGATAATAAATGATAAAACGCTCATACATTTAGTGTGGGCGTTTTTTGATGGGTGCCGATATTTTTGGGAAGTTGGGTGAATTAAAAACTGAAAATTTAGTTAAGTTCAAGGGAGTGCATTATAATCTAGCTAAAGGAGGTGAAAATATGTTACTTAAAAAGCGCGAAGTTTCATCAAAGCAACGCGTGTTAGAAATGATCGAGAGGCGTTTACCGAAATCTCACGCTAAGTATTATTATTTTCAAGAAATGCTAGGAAGAACAAGGGCTGGCATTGTTGGCGAGCAAAGAGTAGATCGAGAATGGCGGGAAATCTATTTGGAACATACGTATTATTTATTGCATGATGTAGAGCTTAAGGCTGAGAGTGCTGCTGGATCGACACATCAAATGGACACATTATTTATGTCCCAACATTTTGTGCTAATCGTTGAAATCAAAAATATCGTTGGGCGTGTAGAATATATGGAAGATAAGCATCAATTTATTCGAATTACGTCTGATGACAAAGTAGATGGTTTTCGCAATCCTTTTGATCAAGTGAAGCGACACGCCAGAATGTTGCGTAGATTATTTCAAATGAGTGGGCATCATATACCGATTGAATATATAGTCGTTTCTTCAAATCCGAATATGATTATGACGTCCAGTTTGTCCGCGCAACCGATTATTCATGTGAGTGGCTTGGCTGAAAGGATAGATCAACTGTTCAAGCAGCATCAACAAGTCTGTCTAAGTGAAAAAAATTTGAGAGAAATATCAGAGCATATTTTAAAGATGCATACACCAACTCAATGGACCCTAGATATTATGGTTGATGAATTGAAGACGGGGGCACTATGCTCGCAGTGTCATTTTGACCATGTCCTACGTTACACCCATGGGAAATGGCTTTGTAGCAATTGCCAATCGATTGATAATCAATCAATGCTAATCGCATTACATGATTTTCGATTAATGCTGAGCAACAATATTACAAATGCTCAGTTTCGTAAGTTTTTTGATATTGACTCAGAGAAGGCGGTTTATTATTTATTAAAAAAGTTAAAATTTGAAGAGATAGGTGAAAATAAAAATAGGGAATATGTAATTCCTGCCAATTTATTAGAGTAATTGTAAGCGGCGCAAACTATCGGTGCGGTCAGATAGTGTCGCTTGTAAGGTAAATGTCGATATTTTCTTAAAGTTAGTCGATAAAACTATGAAAAGTCTCGATAAACAAGAGAAAAGTTTCGATAAATCTCAAAAGTGTCTCGATAAACCTCTCATCCACACAAAAAAGCCACACTCACATAGCAAGTGTGACTTTTTATTTTAGACTAGTAAGCCGAATAATTGAATGTCGTTGTTTACTTCTTTGTATTTGAAGCCGAATTCATTCATGCGTACTAGTAATCCTTCGTAATCTTTGCGATTGCCGAGTTCGATGCCGACTAAGGCAGGACCACTTTCTTTGTTGTTTTTCTTTGTATATTCGAAAGTTGTAATGTCGTCATTTGGTCCTACAACGCTTGTTAAGAACTGGCGAAGGGCGCCGGCACGTTGTGGGAAGCTTACGATGAAATAGTATAGTAAGCCTTCGTGAATTAAAGACTTTTCTTTAATCTCCTGCATACGACCGATATCATTATTACCACCACTAATGATGATAACGACTGATTTGCCTTTAATTTCCTCTTTGTAAGAATCGAGGGCTGCTACTGATAATGCTCCAGCAGGCTCTGCGATAATGGCGTGTTTATTGTAAAGATCTAAGATTGTTGTACATACTTTTCCTTCTGGTACTAGTACGATGTCGTCTAAGTAGCGACGACAAACATCATATGTGTGATTGCCGACGCATTTTACCGCGGCCCCATCTACGAATTTGTCAATCCAATCAAGTGCCACCGTACCGCCTTCTGCAAATGCAGCTTTCATACTGCCTGCTCCAGCAGGTTCTACACCGATAATTTTGCTATGAGGAGAAAGATTTTTCACATAGGCAGAAACACCGGACATTAAGCCACCACCACCAATACTACCAAATACGTAGTCAATTGGCTCCTCCATGTCATTCATAATTTCAACAGCGACCGTACCTTGACCAGCAATGACATCAAAATCATCAAATGGGTGGATAAAGATTTTATCGTGCTCTTCACAGTAAGCTAATGCACCTTCTGCAGAATCATCAAAAGTATCACCTGCTAAAATAATTTCTACAAAATCACGACCAAACATACGAACTTGGTCGATTTTTTGTTTAGGTGTTGTTTGAGGCATAAAAATGCTTGCTTGAATTTTCAATTGTGCACAGGCGTAGGCAACACCTTGAGCATGATTGCCCGCACTTGCGCAAACAACGCCAGTTTTACGAGCTTCTTCTTCAATTTTTTTAATCTTATAATAGGCACCACGAAGTTTAAATGAGCGTACATGCTGTAAATCTTCGCGTTTAAAATAAATATTAGCTCCGTATTTCTCGGATAAATAGTCATTTTTTTGTAGCGGTGTGTGCACCACTACGTCTTTTAAGAAATGATGTGCAATCAAGATATTTTCTACTTGCACGGTTCTAGTGTCAGCAACTTCCATAATATTCATCCTCCGTATACGTATAAAACATTTATCTATGATAGCACACTTTATAAGCTTTTTGTCATTAATTTTTAGTAAATTCTAAATTTTCGGTGTCTATTTAATGCAAAATAGATTTATTCGAGAATTTTTTGGAGAAATAAAGGATGCACACATTTCCTCATAACGGGAATGGTCCAGCATATACTAGAATACCTTAGGACAAGTAGGAGGGTATGTAATTGGAAATCATTCAAGGAATTCTATCTACATACATTCAATTTTTCGATTGGGAAATGTGGAAAGAAATTTTGACTGACCCTGTATCGTGGGGGTTAATATCAACACTTATTATAATAGAAGGTTTGCTTTCGGCTGATAACGCACTTGTATTAGCAGTGCTAGTGAAGCATTTGCCAACCAAGCAACGTAAACGAGCATTAATGTACGGAATGTTTGGGGCCTATTTTTTCCGATTTTTATTTATTGGGATAGGCGTTTACTTGGTAGAATTCTGGTATATTAAATTGCTAGGAGCTCTGTATTTAGGTTGGCTATGTGTCGCTCATTTCTTACAGATTGGTGAAGCTGATAGTGCTAAGGAAATGAAAAAAACAGGGTTGATGGTTCGCATTTTTGGAACGTTTTGGGCAACCGTTATTTCTGTAGAACTGATGGATATTGCCTTTTCAATTGATGCGATTTTTGCGGCCTTTGCGATATCCAATCAAATTTGGATATTACTTATCGGGGGAATGTTAGGTATTTTAATGATGCGAACGATTGCAGGCTTATTTTTAATCATTATTGAAAAAATACCAGAATTAGAGGCAACGGCATTTATTATAATTGGCATTATTGCACTGAAAATGCTAGCTAGCGTCATCGGTATTCACGTTCCACATTATATGTTTTTCGTTGTGCTAATTATTATATTTGCTATAACCTTCATGATTCATTTCTTAAAGAAAATGAGGACCGCTTAACATAAAAGCGGATCTGTTCTCCATTTAGAAAGAGGACAGATCCGCTTTATTGTCAATTAAAGCTTTTATTTTACATAATGATCAGGATTCACAATATAGAACTTTTCAATATTAAGCCAGCTTTCGCTCATTGGTTCACCGTCATCGACGCGTTTTTCTGTTTCTTGCATCATCCAAGCAGTTTGGGATGCATGTGCTTGCAAGGCATTAATTTTATCTGCCTTCATTTCACTTATATTGACGACAACATGTGGCTCCCCATTTTTTTCAATCGTATCATTTGCAAAGGCACAGCCCAATACTTGTGGACGGGCGGCTTTTGGCATACGACGAACAGCTTCTACTACGGCACGTGCTGTTGCCTCATGGTCAGGATGCACTGCAAAACCAGGTAAGAATGTAAAGATAAGAGAAGGCATTAACTCTTCTATTAAACCTTCAACAAGCTTCACCATTTTTTCATCGTCTTCAAATTCAATTGTTTTATCACGGAAACCAAGCATACGTAAATCTTGTATGCCCATAGCATCTGCCGCTGCAATAAGCTCCTTACGTCGAATTTCTGGTAAGGATTCACGTGTTGCAAAAGGTGGATTTCCTAAATTACGACCCATCTCGCCTAGAGTTAAACAGGCATATGTAACAGGTGTATTCATTTTCTTCGCATAGTAGGCAATTGTTCCAGCAATTGAAAAAGCCTCATCATCTGGGTGAGGGTAAACAATTAAAATATGACGTTGTGGTTGTAAATTCAAAAAGTCGTCCCCCTTAATAAGCAAATGGCGTTTCGCTAATTTCAAGTGCAATCGCCAATTTACCTGAGTAATCTAGTCCAGCCATTAATAAACGGCCTAAATCATCTAATTCAAAATGTGTGATGCCCTGTGCATAAACCCAGCCGTGCGCCATTTTCAAGCCAACACGATGGGGTGAATCATCTACCACTTTAGCAAGTTCATAGTTGATTTTAGCATTACGAATAAAAGCACCTGCATTAAAAAATTTTTCATCAAAGTGTGCTGCATAAGAACCGTTCGTCGTCTCAAGATGGATATAAACGTCTTTGTTGGCGAAAGAATTCAATAATTCCTGTAACGTCTTTACTTGTACCTCTTGCATCTTAACACTCCTCTCGATTATTTCTCCTTTAAGTATAGTAAAAATAATTCACAAAGGGAAATTGAATGCCTCTAGAAGGCTTGGTCATTTTCAGAGGATATTCAAAAATCTCCTGAATTAGAGGCTCAGTCTAAGACGCCATGTCCTATGTAACGACTGAGCGACAAACATCATGCCGCTACGCTTTCGCGCAAAAGATATTATGCTGATGTATAATTGATGGCATCCTTTATTCTATGAAGATTTATCAAGCAATATTCTTGAAAAAATTATTGAAATATATCAATATAATAAAGGTGAACGCAATTTTGTACAAAATGTGTCGTTTTGTATTGTATGCGGTTTCACAAACGAAAAGATACTGCGACCACGATTTCTTCCTTAATTGACGGATAAGCAGCTCATAATTGTTGAAGGGAATTTTAAACTAGGTAATAACGAATTCTATCTTGGTACAATAGATGACGTTCCTTTAACATTTTATGCATGGCCACGCCAAGGGAAGAAGACGTAAAGCTCATTATCATAATATAGTAAAAAGCCGCGATTCTCTTTTATGACGGAGAATCGCGGCTTTTTATAATGTTTGGTTTTTGGGAGTATGTATTTGTTAATATCGGTTGAGTTTTCGTTCAATGGAATCTAGACGATTGTTGAGATTTTGTAGATGCTTATGCATGTGTCTAAACTGTAAATTTTGATTTTGTGCGTTTGAGGTTCTTGCTTGTTCCTGTTGCTCTTCCTCCTGCAATGCTAAAATGGTGGAGAGGGTTGCTAATGAATATCCTATTGTTAAAATCATTGAAGATATTACTTCTACTTTGGTAGAGGTTATATCTCCAGCTAGAATACCTGTACCTTCACCTAGGAGACCTGCTTCTTGACCACCCAGATTAGTTGGATCAACATTTATGTTTTGTTGTTTACGTCTTTTCATTTTTCTCCCTCCCATATACAGCTAATATATGGCATAAGAAGAAGTAGCGTATCTTGTCCTGAGCTTTTTACATTTGAGTAATAATCCCCTAGGTTCTAAGTGTAAATTTCTTAATCTTCCGTCAATTTATTTGATTTTTATGAAAAAGTAGAGGAATATAGTAAAAATAAACAATCGTTTTTAGGGGAGGATAGATGTGAATAAAGACTTTAAATATTGTAAAGAATCAAGGGTCATGCGTACAAGTCGTGTTTTTCCGAATGATATTAACAATCATAATACACTGTTTGGTGGTCGATTAATGAGTGATATCGATCAAGTAGCTTCAATTTCTGCTGCGAAGCATAGTCGTAGAGATTGTGTAACAGCCTCAACGGATTCAGTAGACTTCTTGCACCCAATACGCCAAACTGATTCTGTATATTTCGAATCGTATGTATCGTGGACAGGAACATCTTCAATGGAGGTTTTCGTAAAGATTATTTCTGAGAATTTGAAAACGGGTGAACGAAAGGTAGCGGCTACAGCATTATTAACCTTTGTTGCTTTAGATGAAAATAATAAACCAACTCCTGTTCCATCTGTCATTCCGGAAACAGTAGAGGAGACAAAGCTACATGAAACCGCGGCTTTACGAGCAAAAGCGCGTGCAGAACGTAAAAAGGAAAGTAAGGCTTTGGCCAAATTCATTTCGATGAACAATCCATGGGATTAACGGATCGAAATGATGGAGAACCACTATATGTAAAAGAGGCATCTGATATTCAGATGCCTCTTTCGTCTTTAAATTTCAGTCACGGTTACTTGTGGTGCGCCAAAACGAGATTTAGCACCGTGCATAACAGGTCCTACATAGTCATTTAATGCCCAACCGTGAGCGATTGCAGCTGAAACAAATTCTTTTGCTTCAATTACAGCCTCTTTTACTGAAAGACCGTTTGCTAAGTTAGCTGTTACTGAAGCGGCAAATGTACAGCCAGCCCCATGGTTATAAGTAGAAGCAACTTTTCCAGATTCTAATAAGTAGAATTTTTCACCGTCGAAAAATAAGTCAGTCGCTTTTTCAGTAGCTAGCGCTTTTCCACCTTTAATCACAACAGCTTTAGCACCAAGTTCATGGATTTTACGAGCTGTTGTCTTCATTTCCTCGATTGTTTTTGGTGTTCCAGTCCCGGCTAATTGTCCAGCCTCAAACAGGTTAGGTGTAGTAACTGCAGCTAATGGTAAAAGATGTTGAATCATTGCATCTGTATTACCAGGGTTCAATACTTCATCTTCTCCCTTACATACCATTACAGGGTCAATAACAACATTTGTCGTACCAGATTTCGCTATAGCATCACCTGCAATACGAATAATCTCTTCCGTTGACAGCATACCAGTTTTTATTGCGTCAATGCCTGTTGACAGAGCCGTATCGATTTGTTTTTGCAAAAGCTCTGTCGGTAATGGCGTTACGTTATGAGTCCAACCGTTTGGATCCATTGTTACGACAACCGTTAATGCCACCATGCCATATGTGCCGTGCTCTTGAAATGTTTTAAGGTCGGCTTGCATACCTGCGCCACCTGATGTATCTGAACCAGCAATCGTTAAAGTTTTTTTAAGAACCATGTGGAAGATCTCCTTTATAGATGGAATTTTTAAAATTATCATCTAGTATAGTCTTATTCTGGGTGCATAAAAATAGTCAGAAATATATATTTTTACAAGGTCAGTTTAACTTTTATCAGTAAAAGTCCCCCACCTTTATATAGGAAGGGAGTTCACAAAGGGTGTTAGCGTAGCATCATCGCATCCATCTATAACTGACCTGCATGAAGCAATACGGTCCTAATGATGGCCTAAACTAAAAGCTGATTTTGGACTTAATGATGCCAAGGCATAATTGAATTGAAGCTTGAATTCGACATTGTTTTTTTGTACCGTTGTAAGAAGAGAAAGGGGCTTATATTAAGATGAAACAAGCATTCCCGAATGATTGGCAATCAATACTTACAGAAGAAATAGAAAAAACATACTATACAAAGCTATGTCAATTTGTAGAACATGAATATTCAACACAAGTAATTTATCCGCCGGTGAATGATATAATGAATGCATTTTATACAACAGCTTATCAAGATGTGAAGGTCGTAATTTTAGGTCAGGATCCTTATCATGGACCAAACCAAGCACATGGCTTAAGCTTTTCGGTCATGCCAGGAATCCCACATCCACCAAGCTTACGAAATATGCTAAAAGAGTTACAGGATGATCTTGGCTGTCCAGTCCCTGCAGACGGAACATTAACAAAATGGGCACAGCAAGGAGTAATGTTATTAAATACTGTATTAACTGTTCGAGCAGGCCAGGCGAATTCCCATAAAGAACAAGGCTGGGAGCAATTCACGGATGCGGTCATCGATAAATTAGCATCTAGAGATAAACCCGTTATTTTTGTACTTTGGGGTAGACCAGCACAACGAAAAAAACAATTAATTCGTCAATACTCAACGCAACATATTATTTTAGAAGCGCCTCATCCTAGTCCACTAAGTGCTTATCGAGGCTTTTTTGGCAGTAAACCATACTCGAAAATCAATGCACAGTTAGAGGAATGGGGAGAGCAACCGATTGATTGGTGCCTAGCTTAGTAATCTTTATCTTTATTCAGTAAATACTTTTGTAGCGATAGCTATAATTGTTTTCTGTGCCAAAGCGAAATTGAAGCGCTTATCGTTTCGTGTTACATTTAATAATAGAAGAAAGTGGGGGACAACGATGAAGGTGAATTGTTTCAAATGTCAATATTTTAAAGTAACATGGGACCCACAAACTCCACGGGCTTGTGTAGCGTATGGCTTTAAAACAAAGCAAATACCATCCGTTGTCGTTAAACAATCCTCTGGCACGGACTGTCTGAAATTTGTGCCAAAAGCAGAAAGTAGGAGAATGCAATGATTCCTTATCAAGCCGTTATTCAACAACTTGAAAAACAATTATCCGGTGTCAAAAATACTAGAGATGAACAGCAAATTCGTGAAGCCTTAACAGCAATCCGAGCATTATGCGATGTGGTATTAGACGCATCTGACGGCATTGCTAAAGCGCAGTCAAAACATTTGCCACAAATGCTAGTGTCAGAGCCGAAGCAACCAAGTTTATATTCAGCAAAAATTGAAGAAGAAGACGGAGCGAATGGCGATTCAATTTTTGATTTTTAATTATCTTCATTTAGCGAATGCTCCCACCGCTGAAGGTGGCTAGATGAAAAGGAACTCAGTCTAAGAACGCCACGTCCTGTGGCAATTTATCTGTAGCGACAGCTACAATTACGCCAAGGCGAAATTGATAAAAGGTAGGGAAATGATATGAAAAAATTTATCGTGACAGGTGCACTTCATGGCTTTTTAGCAGTGGCACTAGGTGCATTCGGTGCACATGCTTTAAAAGAAGTTCTAGACGATTATAGTCGTGGGATTTGGGAAACAGCTGTGCAGTACCAGATGTTTCAAGCTACGGCTATCCTTATCATTGGACTATTGATGAGCTCTAAAATACTAGGTGAGGTGAAGCAGTTAAATTTAGCGGGAACCTTTTTCAACCTAGGGATTGTCTTCTTTTCAGGAAGCTTATATGTACTGGCAATTAGCGGCGTTAAAGTTCTAGGCGCCATCACACCAATTGGTGGTGTTCTATTTTTAACTGGCTGGGTTCTAATTATAGTAGCTGCGCTAAAACATGCTCGATAATATTACAAAAACACTCCTTTACACTATGTGTGAGGGGGTTTTTTTACGGATAAATACTAGTAAACAATCAAGAGAATTTTTCTTCCGGATCAACAATATAATTACTATAGAATGGTAGTTTTAATCCCTATTGTTTTTGTAAGGATTTATAGTACACTATAATTATCAAATAAGTTCGACAAATAAGAAGTGAGGTTTTGTGATATGGAGAAGCTTTTTACTTTACTAGATAATAATTATGATGAAATGGTAGAGATTCGTCGTCATCTACATGAATATCCGGAATTATCCTTTGAGGAAGTGGAAACACCAGCGTATGTAGCAGCTTTTCATCGCGCGTTAGGACATGAGGTTCGTGAGCATGTAGGTGGACGGGGTGTTGTTGCAACTTTACATGGAGGAAAACCAGGTAAAACAGTAGCATTACGCGCTGATTTTGATGCATTAGCCATTCAGGAGGAAAATGACGTTCCTTATAAGTCAAAAGTAGATGGTAAAATGCATGCATGTGGACATGATGGTCATACTGCGACGTTACTAGTGCTTGCTAAAGTGCTTCACGCAATGAAAGATGACATTGCGGGCAATGTAGTTTTCATTCATCAGCATGCAGAAGAAATGGCGCCAGGTGGAGCAAAACCTATGATTGAAGATGGCTGCCTAGAAGGAGTAGACGTTATTTTCGGTACACATTTATGGGCACCAACGCCATTGGGCGATATATTGGTGAGAGGTGGGGCAATTATGGCTGCCGCGGATAAAGTGGAAATTACGATTCAAGGTAAAGGTGGTCACGGTGCGGAGCCCCATCATTCTATTGATGCAGTTACTCTTGCGTCACAGTTTGTAGTAAATGCACAGCAGATTATATCTCGACGTATCGATCCATTAAAATCAGCCGTCTTAACAATTGGTCATTTTGAGGCCATTAATCCTTTTAATGTGATTGCAGAGCGAGTAGTATTAGCTGGAACAGTCCGAACTTTTGAGGAGTCGGTACGCAAACAAATGGAGCAAGAGCTTGAGGCCGTTTTAAATGCCACTTGTTTAGCCTTTGGTGCAAGCTATAATTATCGTTATACGAGGGGCTATCCACCAGTTTACAACCATGTGAAAGAAACAGAGTTTGTTGCACAACTTGCGGTAGATATACCAGGAGTAGAAAATATTATAACGTGCCCACCATTTATGATTGGTGAGGATTTTGGATATTATTTAGAGAATGTACCAGGTACATTTTTCTTCACAGGTGCTAAAAAGCCAGAATGGGAAGTGGCATATCCTCATCATCATGCACGCTTTGATTTTGATGAGCGTGCAATGTTGATTGCTGCCAAAACTTTAGGAAAAGCAACATTGCAATTTTTACATGAAAATCAGTAGTTAGCTCTCTTAGGGCTTTCAATAAAAATCGGCATGCTAGGATATCCTACCATGCCGATTTTTTTATTTAATGGTAAATGCCCACGTAGATTCCTCATTTCATACGAAAAACATTTGCGGGCAATCAAAGCATGAGACCTAATTGGGAGTCACAACGAAACTGCATTGCAACGAAGTATGAGCAAGAAGTAGCGAAGGAGCACCCCTTTGCTCGGTCCTCCTTGCTATTGAGGAGTGGAAATTTAGAAAATACGAACTTATGAATAGCTCATTTCAATTATGGATTTTGGTTAAAGTATGCCATTTCCTCATCATATTCAGCAAAATCAAAGTAAATCATTGGGAATAGGAAACGATGGTTCGATTTGAGTTCACGTAAAATAACATGATCTCGACCAGCAGCTTCTACAACGCCTCGTACTACTTTCGTGTTTTTCCCTGGCTCAATCGCATGCTCGAAGGAAAAATGGAAAGTACCAGGTTTTCCACGATTCAAACGGAAAATATTTTCAATATACGATTGCTCCCGTCCAGGTTGGCGTGCTCCAGGAAGTACCTGTGGAGGCACTTGAGGCATTTGTTGTTGTTGCGTTGTCGGTGTCCAATAATAAGGCATCATAAGTTATCAACCTTCTTTCTTTTAGATTTGAGGACAATCTTCTTCGGTTGGCGAGAAGAAGCAATGAGCTTTGAATCTTCCCGTGTTCCACTGACCATACCATTGTGCTGGATAATCTCCCTCAGGTCTGAAAAACCATAGTAAACGAGTTGCTGGATGGAATCTTTCGCCTTGAATAACTCTCCTTGCTAATCGAAGGTCTTGATCACGTGCTCGCTGATAAAAGTAGCCTTTTAGTGTCGCTTCAAAGCCCCCAGGACGCTGATATACCATTTGTTCAATTGTACGAACATCCGTAAAATCTAAACAATCTGCTCGTACACGATTGACGCCCACATTGCCGACCATTAGCATACCTAAGTTCCCTTCACCCTCTGCCTCGGCACGCATAAGCCTTGCTAGCATGGCTGTTTGTGCATCATTCGTTTTGATAACAGCGATTTTCACTCCTCCTCGCAGACAGTATATGCATGATGGTATCGTAGACATGTTCAATTTCGATGAAAGAAATTCACAATTAAAAATGGCTTAGCATATATTAATAATGACGAGTCGTATGTAAAAGAAGCGAAAAAAATTTTTTGATTCATGACTATAACGTGGAGTTGAATCGCACAGGCCGTGTATGTTTATCCTTCATTTCTTTACTACGTTAGTTCCAGAAATCTGTGAAGCTAATTCCCAAGGAATCTCCCAGCTATTAAATGGCATGCTTTTCAACTTTGGCGTGGCGTTACGCTTATAAAAATGGGTAAATAGAGAATAGAAAATATAGCGGGAAACGTGAGATGGACATTGCATGTGTATTGAATACATGTGAGGTGATAGGGTATGGAGATTGGTGTGTGGGTAGGCATTTTGTTGAGTGCTGTGCTGGCATTTTTAGTGGGGAGTTTTTACGGACAGCCACTCCATTGGTATCTTTTTATACTAATAATCATAGTCGGATTTTTCATCAATACGATTATATTAATTTTGAAGGTTAAAGATGAAAGGTCTTGAAGCGCAGCACAGGCATACGAAAATAAGAAAGTGTCATCCATTACGATGACACTTTCTTATTTTTTTGATTGAGTAGATGGAATCTGATGTTTTGCAAGTATATTAAAAATAAACGGTGACATACTAAAGTTGGAAATGTTTTTTTGCTTTCATAAAGGAGTGTTATAATGCATACTTTTGGTACGTTTGTAGCAATTATCATAAGTGCATTCATCGCCGTTGGGATAGCAGAATACTATCAGCAACCGTATAATTGGTATTTAGTTTTCCTAATGATTCTAGCTGGTTTTTTTATTCATACAATTATTTTAATATTGGAATCAGAGAACAGCGAAGAAAGCGAATATTAAAAAATGCGAGTCCGATTGGTGGACTCGCATTTTTATATTTAATTAAACAGTTAAGAATTTCACAAGTTTTTCTTGATCAAGAAGGTTACCAACGAAGAATGCACCAAACTCACCGTAGCGAGCTGAAACTTCATCAAAACGCATTTCATATACTAATTTTTTAAACTGTAGTACGTCATCTGCGAATAGTGTAACGCCCCATTCATGATCGTCGAAGCCAACAGAACCAGTAATGATTTGTTTAACTTTACCAGCATAGCCACGACCAATCATACCGTGAGAACGCATTAGCGATTTGCGGTCATCCATTGAAAGCATATACCAGTTGTCATCGCCTTGACGACGTTTATCCATTGGATAGAAGCATACATGCTTAGCGCGTGGAAGTTCAGGATATAGACGAGCACGCACATGTGGATTTTGGTATGGATCTTCGTCTGAATCACCTGCTAAATAGTTAGAAAGCTCTACAACAGATACATATGAATATGTAGGAATTGTAAAATCAGCAATCGCTAATTTATTGAATTCAGCTTCAAGCTCTTGTAGTTCTTCCATTGTTTCACGTAAAGTCATAATCATAAAGTCAGCTTTTTGACCAACGATTGCGTAAAATGCATGGGCACCTGTTTTAGCGATATCAGCTTCGTTTAATTTTTCTAAATAGGCAATGAATTCTTCTACTGCTGCTTGGCGTTCTTCAGCAGAAACTAGTTTCCATGAAGCCCAATCGATTGAGCGGAAATCATGTAAAGCGTACCAACCATCTAAAGTAATAGCTGCTTCATTCATTATTAAAAACACTCCTTTATAAGTGAATATCATTCGAAATTTAGTTTATCATAGTTTGTACAAAATCCCTAAGTTCATGATTGCATTTCACGAATTTGACACCTTCCATAGATAATGTATTCTAAAGAGAAGAGATGTAAATAGAGGAGCTCCAATCATGAAAAGTATTTTACAACAGCCGATTTGGCGTTTTTACGATCAATCTATTAGCGCGAAGCAAAGATCGCCACTTGAATCCTTTGCAACAGACGATACTTTATGTCAGCTAGTAGGGCAATTAGCCTCTCCGCCAACTATTCGTACATGGGTACATGATGCATCTGTTGTGCTTGGTATTCAGGATCACCGTCTACCATATGTGCAGCAGGGCATGGACTTGCTTAAAGCACAAGGCTATCAACCTATTGTACGCAATTCAGGCGGATTAGCAGTTGTGCTGGATGAAGGTGTACTGAATATTTCTATTGTATTATCTGAACAAACGGAAGCGCTAAGTATTGATGATGGCTATGATGTAATGGTAGCTTTAGTAAAAAGCTTGTTCCCAGAAGTAGCAGATCAAATTGAAGCCTATGAAATTGTAGGCTCTTATTGTCCAGGTTCCTATGATTTAAGTATTAAAGGAAAGAAATTTGCTGGTATTTCTCAGAGACGTTTACGTCAAGGTGTGGCTGTGCAAATTTATTTATGTGTTGAAGGAAGCGGTTCAGATCGAGCTGCACTCATTCGTGACTTTTATGAGGAAAGTCTAAAAGGAGAGGAAACGAAATTTACGTATCCTAATATTGTCCCTGATGTGATGGCGTCATTATCTGAACTAATGGATGTATCATTAACGGTGGAAGCTGTTGTTATTCGTTTACAGCAACTTCTTAACAATATGGCAGAAGAAATTCGAGTTGAATCTTTTCATGATGAAGAAATAACGCTATATGCGTTTTATTTACAACGTATTTTTGAACGAAATACGAAAATGCTTAAACCGAATTGATGAAGTGAAAGACTCCAGAAGATGTCAGTGAGATATTATGCAAAGAAAAAAGCGATGCTGCTAATTAAGCGCATCGCCATTTTCTTGAGGATAAGGGCTACTTACAACAAGGTTTCCGTTTTTCTCCATCTTGAAGACAGGTGCAATTCGTTCATCCTCTTCATCTAGTGTAACTAGTCGTCTAGCACGGTTCATAATTTGAACAAATTGCTCATAATCTTTTCGAATAGCTCTATTTTCTTCTTCTAGCTGTGTAATGGTTTTCTCTAGTTTTTTATTTTTCTCAGATGTTACGTGTACTAGTTGTCTCCATTTTGTAGACTCATTACCTATTTCACCAGAGTGCTGTAAACGTAATAAATAGGCTATGACAATATCAAGATTTAATGCAGATAGAGGAATTGATTTACCTTCTGCAGCACTACTATTAACTGTAAACATACTAGAAGCACGGCGTCTTGCCGGAGCTCCCAACACTCGCATTCTTTCTTTTCTTTCTTTTTTTGCTTCTGATAATTGTTCCTCGTATTCTTTACGAACAACAGCATTCCAACGAAAACCACATGCAGCAGCAGTACGGTTCAAAGCATCTCCAGCTTCTTCAAAGGCATTTAACTGTGTACTACCTTCCGTCACATGGCGAATGACCGCCTCTGCTAACAATTCATCGTTTTCTTCTAACCAAGCATCTTGTCTAACTTTACTCATATTAAAATCCTCCCACCTTTATTTGGAACTTTTTATTTACAACTAGCATGACCAATCTTTTAACCTTTTATTCATCCATGTGGAAGGAATTATGCTTGAATACAAGGGGAATAATGCGATACAATACCCGATGTAGGTTTGTACGTATGCTACATACTTAAATATGTGAAAGTCATACGTTCAATAGAAACAGATTTTTGATTTGAATCAATTATGCCTCGGCATAATTGCGTCCGGAATCAGCTTTGTGCTAGCACAAAGAACTCCATTTTGATTCCGTGACATCCGCCGGAGGCTTTAACTTCTTTCAGCGGGATGTTTGGACACCCGTTGAAAAGTGATTTAAAACCGTATTCATCTCGCCACCTGTAGAGGTGGGAGACTTTCTGCTGAAAGAAGTTAAAAAAATAATATATAGAAAGGGTTGTTGACAAAATGGCAAACGAATTTAAAGTTTGCGATGAATGTCAGGCCGTTAACTTAAAAACGTTAATTCCAAAATTAAAGGAAATCGATCCTGATGCAACCATCGAAATTGGCTGTCATTCTTACTGTGGCCCAGGACGTAAAAAAACATTTACCTTTGTAAATAGCCGTCCTGTTGCTGCATTAACGGAAGAAGAACTAATGGAAAAGGTTTTAGCAAAGTTAAAAAAATAGGTAAAACAAAAAGCTATCTTCGCTAGTCTAGTTGGAGATAGTTTTTGTTTGGATTTTTATTGTTGATGGATAGAATCGATGAAGTGACGGAAGGAAGAGTTAGAGCGACGGAAAGAATCGCCGAAGTGACGGAAAGAAGAGTCAGAGAGACGGAAAGAACCGGCAAAGCGACGGAAAACCTTGATGAAACGACGGAAGGTTCATGTTCACCGTCGCCTCATCACGTGGAAATTAGGTCAATAGAAACCTAAAATAAGACGAGAATACAGTGAGTTAGGTTGATAGTCTCTATAATTAAAAGGCAATATGTATGCTAGTCCTGTATTTATCGCATATAATAGAACAAATAGGAAACGGGGGTGCTGTACAATTGACACATTATGCAAAAGCTAAATTACAAGAGGAAAAAGTATTCAAGGATCCAGTGCATCGTTATGTGCATGTACGGGATCAAGTGATTTGGGATCTAGTTGGTACGAAAGAGTTTCAGCGACTACGTCGAATTCGCCAGCTCGGTACAACATTTTTAGTATTCCACGGAGCAGAGCATAGTCGCTTTAGTCACTCACTTGGCGTTTACGAAATTGTACGCCGCATAGTAGATGATATATTTGCAGGTCGTCCGGAATGGGATGAGGATGAACGCCTGCTTGTGCTTTGTGCAGCCCTTTTACACGATTTAGGGCATGGGCCATTTTCACATGCCTTTGAAAATGTTTTTGAGCTTGATCATGAATTTTATACAAGACAAATTTTGCTCGGTGATACAGAAGTGAATGCCGTATTAAAAAAAGTATCGGCTGACTTCCCGGAGAAAGTATCACAGGTCATTGAAAAAACATATCCGAATAAGCAGGTCGTCAGTTTAATATCGAGTCAAATCGACGCTGATCGTATGGATTACCTACAGCGTGACGCTTATTTCACAGGCGTAAGCTACGGTCATTTTGATATGGAGCGTATATTAAGAGTAATGCGTCCAAGGAAAAATCAGGTCGTTATCAAGGCAACGGGTATGCATGCGGTAGAGGATTATATAATGAGCCGCTATCAAATGTACTTGCAAATTTATTTCCACCCAGTATCTCGCAGTGCGGAGGTTGTATTAAATAATATTTTAAAACGAGCTAAGCAACTAAGCTTAGCTGGCTATAAATTTAAGCACGAACCTACACACTTTTTAGCATTTTTCCGCAACTCCATTACGCTAGATGACTATCTTGCATTAGATGAGAGTATTCTTTTTACATATTTTCAACTTTGGATGCAAGAAGATGATGTTATATTAAGTGACTTAAGTCGCCGCTTTGTTAACCGAAAGCTATTTCAGTACATCGATTTAGATCCAGGTGTAGAGCTAGATAAATATCAAAAACTACAAGAACTCTTCAAGCAAGCTGATTTAAATCCAGAATATTATCTTGTCCACGATACGACAGCAGATTTACCGTATGACTTTTATCGACCAGGAGAAGAGGAAGTCCGTGTTCCTATTTTCTTAGAAATGAAAAATGGAGAGCTACGAGAGCTATCACGTGAATCTATTATTGTTGATTCTATTTCTGGTCGCATGAAACGAGATCATAAAGTATATTTCCCACTAGATTTTCTAGAGGACAATAGTACCCATCCTGCTGTGAAGAAACAAATATTAGCCTTGCTGCAAGGTGAGGGGAAAAATTAATAAAAAATTTTTATGTATAAAAATATGTATAAAAAAATAAATGGAATTAATAGTATTCCAACGTGTCTATAGTGAAAAACAGTGAAAGTACTCTAATTGAGTTATTTTCACTGTTTTTTTGTCGTTGTATAAAGATGAAAAAAGTGGAAACTATATAGAAATTTTTAGAATTTTATAAATAAAAAGTCCAGGATTGTTTAGAATTTGTTTAGTATAATCGTTTATAATGAGTCGAAAACCCTAAAATCGGTTGTGCCTATTATTAAGGGTATCACAAAAGTACTATGGATATATTCTAATTGTACATCGCACATACATAAGTCATCGTAAGTGCCTATTCGTGAGTACTTATTCGAGTGTATTCATATAAACGACCATTGAATAGAAGGAAAGAGGGACCAACCTATTGTTTGCGGCATGCTTTTCGAGACGAAAGGATGCAACGTCGTCAGCAAACACCAATAGGTAACTCTCTGAACTTAGAAAAGGAGAGAAACATGCGAAAATTTAAAAAACTAAACATAGCAATAATCTTAATGCTACTCGTATTCCAAACAGTCCTTTCACCGATTTCGGTGTTTGCGATTGACGGAGCACAAACTTTAGCACATTCAGTTGAATCTGGAGATGTGGGTAGTAGTGATAACACGAGAGTAGGTGAATCGCCTGAAACCTCAACTGAACCTGAAAAAGGTGATGGTTCTATTACTGGTACCACGGGAGTAATTGAACTGCCTGAAACCTCAACTGAATCTGAAAAAGGTGATGGTCCTATTACTGGTTCCGAGGGCGTAGTTGAACTACCTGAAACCTCAACTGGATCTGAAAAAGGTGATGATCCTGTTACTGGTTCTACGGGTGTAGGTAAACTCCCTGAAACACAAACTGAACCTGAAAAAGGCGATGTTAGTGGTGAAGGAGAAAATCCAAAAGAAGATAAGGATGATGAAACTACACCCCCATCGTATGATCAAATTATGTCTGTTGATGTAATTAAAAATGTTGAGTTTACTGTGGATGGAAAAAAGGTAAGTCCAAATGAAAGTATTAATGTTTCTAACGGACAATCTGCAGAGTTTAAATTTCATTTAGAACTAGAAGCGGGACATAACTATGGTCCGGGTACAACATTAACGTACACTTTACCGGATATTTTTGAAAATATCACTTTCCCGAAAGGAACAGCTTACGGTGAGGTAGGTACAATTTCAAAAAGTGGAAATGACATTGTAATTACATTCAACGAAGCTTTACGAGATGATGTAGGAACGGGTGTAGCCCTTGAGCCAGGTGCGTACTTTAGCGTACAAGCGAACTTTGCAAGCGGTAATACGGAATGGGAAGAAACAATTAGTTTACCCGGCACTGAAAACATTAAGTTGAATTTCCAACCTAAAACGAGCGGTAAACCGGTGTCCAAATCAGGTGTAGCAGATAATGGTGGGAAAAATAGTAAGTTTATTGACTGGACAGTAGATGTTAATACAGATTTACGAGTTAATGAAGCATCAGGCACTTCAGATTTTGTTGATACACTAGAAGGGGCGCATACATTTAAGCAAGATTCTGTAAAAATTACAAAGTTAAATGTATCACCAAATGGCGCGATAACAGTCTCTAATGACCCTGTCATTGTGACTCCAATCTTCGATAACAATAAAATGACAATTGCATTGCCGAATGAAAAGCATACTGCTTACCGCATTACGTATCAAACAGAAGTTGGTGACCCAGGTAACGTTAATAATGCTATCTTTGAAAATGAGGCAACTTATAATGGGAAATCTACTACTGTATCAGTAAACGTGAGCTTTGGTGATCCATTAGCAAAAACGCATACAGGTCCTACTGCTAGTGATTTAAGAACATATTGGACAATTAAGTATAACTTCAATAACCGCAATATTTCACAGGAAAACGCAGTACTAACGGACATCTGGACTGATACTCAAGAATTAGTAGGAGAGGTACAAGTGTTTGAGGCAGATGGTAATACTCCTGCCGCTATTTCTTATAAAGTGGATAAAGATGGAAATAGTTTTAAATTAAAATTTAATGCTCCTGTAACAAAACCGTATGTTATCAAATATGTAACAAAGCCAAAAGATGGTGTGTATCCAACTGAGAGTTTTACGGTAAAAAATGAAGTATCACGCCCAGATATGTCAAAACCGGTAGAAGATTATTCTAATTATAATAAAATAAATCTATTACTAAATAAATCTGCAAATGGTATTGACTATCAAAATAAAACAATGTCATGGAAGATTGTGGCGAACCAAGCTGGTTATAATTTAGCTGCTGGAACTGTGTTTACTGATGATTTTACAGATCGAAACCTTACTTTAAAAGTTGATACTTTGGAAGTGAAAATAGGTAATAAGCCTTTAGTTAGTGGTAAAGATTATACGCTAACAAATAAAGATAAAGCTGGTTTTGAAATTACTTTAAACGATGAAATAAATGAGCCTATCGTAATTACGTATGATACTGAATACGATATTCGACATGCTGGATCAAATACAATTGAATATCATAATAAAGTAACAATGACAAATGATAATTTGCCGAAATCTCCTTCTGCTTCAGCAGAACAAGAGATTCGGACTGAACAAAAAACAAATGGTAAAAAAGAAGGTCATTATAATTACGAAACAAAAACCTTCTACTGGGATGTTGAATTTAACTTTAACTACAATTCTTTAAAAAATGCTGTATTTGAGGATAAATTACCAGATACACAAAAAGTTCAAAATATTGTAGTGCAAAAAGGTGAACTAAATGCAAGTGGTGTTTTCACAGGAACAGAAACAATAGAGATTCCAAACACTTCAGGTAAACCGAACGAAATTAAGCTTGAGCTAGGGGATATTAATAGTCCTTATAAAGTGACATATGAATCAGTAGATGAAGATGGCATATTCCCACATGGGAACCCAGTACGTATTACGAATACAGCTACATTAACAAGCGATGAAGGTGAGAATGCTTCGTGGTCAAAAACAGTTGATGTAAATCATACAGATAAAATTTTAAACAAAATGGGTCATCAAGCTGATCGTGGTTCTGCAGTAGCTAAGTGGAATTTTGAGTTTAACTACGCACAATCAAAATTAGACAATGTAGTCATTACCGACACAGTGGGTAAAGATGAAGATGGTAACCCAGAACAAATGATTTTAGAAGATACATTTAGAATTTATAAAGTTGCATTGTCTGGAACAACTCCAAGTAATCCAGCTGAAAAAAAGACACTTTTAGATCCAAGTGAGTATACATTAAATGTAGATATGAAAAACGGTACGTTCACTCTTAATTTAGGTGATGTAACTGCAGCATACTATATAGAATACGAAACAGTATTTACAGGAGAATCAGGCTCTGATGCTGAAAATGAAGTAGAAGTAAGCTATCAAGGTGGCAGTCAAACAAGTGGAAAAGATAGCTGGTCAATTGCTGATTTTAATTACGGTAACCAAGCATCAACAGTTAAAGTACCATTTGTCATTTTAAAAACGAATGCTGCAACAGGCGAAGTAATGCAAGATGTTGAGTTTACTTTATACAGCCAATACACAGGAAATAAACCATTAGTTAGCGCAAAAACAGATGAAAACGGTGTATTAGACTTCGGATTAAAATTAGCTGAGGGTAAATATACATTAAAAGAAACAAAAGTTGATGGTTTTGAAAATCCGGATGTAATCTTTACATTAAATCGAGATGAAAAAGCAACATCAGGTCCTTTTGAGGGTAAACAAATTGTTGAAATCGCCAACATACCAGAAAGTCCATTGAAATGTTCACTGTTTGAATTAACAGTATACGATATTGACGGTAAATTAGTGGATGGAACAGTAACATTAGTAAGTAAAGCGACGGGATTATCAGAAAATCATACTGTTAAAAACGGTAAAGTTACTTTTACTCCAGACCAAGTTAAAGCAGGTCAGTACGATGTTATTTATAATGGTGAGACGTTAAAAACGATTACTGTAGAGTACAGTGAAAACTGTAACGCGAGTATTCAACCAGCACCTAAGTGCGAAAACTTCACAATCGTAGTTAAAGATACAGACGGCAACATCCGTACAAATATTAAAGAGTTAACATTAAAATCAGGTACTACAGAAGTAAAGGCATCAACTGATGCATCAGGTAAGTTTATTTTTGAATCAAACAAAACTAATGTTGATAATGGCGTGAAGCCAGGTGAATATACTGTATACGAAGGTAACCAATTCTTGGGGACAGTAACTTTAACGTATACAAAAGACTGTGGGCATGAATTTATTGTTGAACAGGCACCAAAATGCGAAGAGTTTAAATTAACTGTAAAAGATGTTGATGGTAATAATATTACTGACGGTACTTCAACAATCATTGTTAAAGATGCTGACGGTAACGAAATTATTAGCACAAAAACTACGACAGGTGTTATTGAATTAACTGATTTAGAACCAGGTATTTATACAGTTGAAGTAAATGGTGAAAAAATTGGTACTTTCGAAACGAATATCGAATGTGAAAAAACAGTTCAACCAGCACCAAAATGTGAGCTATTCACATTAACAGTGAAGGATGAAAATGGCAATCCGCGTCCTAATGTTAGCAATATCACAATCAAAGATAAAGCAACAGGAGCAATTATTGCTACTAATCAAACGACAAATGAATTAGGTCAAATTACGATTCAATCTAAAGACATTCCTTCAGGTGAATATAGTGTATATCAAGGCGATCTATTCATTGGTCAAATAACAGTTAAATATTCAGTTAAATGTGAAGCAGAAGTATCAGCAGCACCTGCTTGTCCTTCATTTACATTAACAGTACTAACTGAACTTGGAACGCCTAATGTGAATGCAAAGATAACAATAAAAGATGCTAAAGGTAATATCGTTAAAGATGCAGACGGTAATGAAGTTCTCACAACTAGTATTGCAGGAACGGTTCTATTGCCAAATGAAGCTATTAAACAAGGTACGTACAATGTATATGATGGTACTAGTTTAATTGGCTCATTTACTGTAAAAGATACATGCGCTGCAACAGTAAAACCTAAATCAACAAGTGGCGGAGGCGGTGGTGGCTGGACACCTAACCCAGATCCAGGGAAACCAGTTGATCCAGATCCAGAAAAACCAGTTGACCCAAAACCGGATCCGGAAAAACCAGTTGATCCAGAGAAACCGACTCCAGAACCAGAAAAGCCGGTTGATCCAGAAAAACCAACAAAACCAAAACCAGATCCAGAGAAGCCAGTTAATCCAACAAATCCAGGTGGTTCAGGTAACGAAACAGATCCAAAAGATCCAACAAACCCAACAAAACCTGAAAAACCAACTGTAGAAGAAGTTATTGATCAAGGAAAAGAATTAAAGCCATACAATCCTTCTACAGCGGATAAAGATACATTAGATGAATATAATGGTTTCCTCGATAAATACAACAAGTTATCTAAAGAGGAACAGGCAGAAGTAGATAAATATCTGGATATTGATAAAATCAAAGCAGATGCAAAAGAAATGGAAGCGCAGTTAAACGCGCAAGGCAAGCTGCCACAAACAAATGGAGCAAACCAAACAGCTCTTACGCTAATTGGTGTAGCGCTTGTTCTAGGTGCATTATTCTTATTGCGCCGTCGCAATACAGAAGTGAAATAATTTTCAATAAGAAAACCCCAGGATCGTAAAAATCTTGGGGTTTTTCTTATGCTAGAAGGTTTCTGATAGTTTTGCAGGTGCTTTGTCGAATGGATATTGCTCGACAAATTCTGCTTGTACGGCAAGTCGTTTCGTACCCTCATCAGCACATGTAACGAGGGTTAGAAGCGTTTTATCAGGGATATCATCAATAACATAAACATCTGTTGCAGCGATGATTTCCTTAGTTGTGATCTTATACTCATAAATATTCGTTAAATCCGTTAAATATATCGTATCTCCTATGCTAGCTTTATATAAGGGGCCAAATAAAATATCTTTTTCTTCAAAATAATGACCTGCTAATGCGTAGTTTCCTTGTCCAAGTTTTTGAGTAGGCTTCATCGTGCCTGCTCCAACGGCAAGAGCGGCGTTACCAACTCCTTTGACGATAGGTAGTTTCATATCCACACTAGGGACTGCGATACTACCGATGACAGGCATTTTGCTGGCGGTTGTCTGCGCTTTTAAAACTTCCGCTATGGAAAGGGATTGCACGGCTTCAAATTCAAAATCGGCATCTGCATTTTTGTTTTTGGCCATCTCCTCAGCGCTGTAATCAGTTGTATTTAATTGTTTACTCAAATGGGCAATAGTTGCATGTTGAATGGGGTTAATAAAAATAAGTAAGAGGCCAACGATAAGCATACAAATGAGTAGTGGCAGTTTAAATTTATTCATGTCATAAAACACATCCTAGTATTGAAATTACGAGTTGCCGGTAGTGGTCCTATTCCGTATATAGAACCGAAAAACGCCTGTAACAAGCTTCTAAACGAAGGCTACCATACGTTAAAAATGGGTAGAGCTTTATATGCTCTACCCGTTCTAATCTTTATTTATCGCTGAAGCGTACGCCTGCAACACCGTAATGGTTTTTAGACATTTCTTCGATGAAGACTGTTACATTTTCTGGTGGCGCATTCACTGTACGAGAAACGGCTTCTGTTACTTCCTTTACGAGTGCACGTTTTTGTTCTTCAGTACGACCTTCAAGCATTTTCACTGTTACGTATGGCATAATATTGCCTCCTTTATTGAATAATGTTGTATAGTTAGTTTATAAGAAAGTATTATATAAACTTCTTACTTATATGTAGGCATTTGCGCTATGCTATTAGCGTTCATTACGACGCTAATACGCATAACAATGCTTTAATTTTATAATAGCAGAATGGAGGTAGTTAAAGTATGGCAAATGAAGAAAAACCAAAACAAAAAATGGGCTTTACTATTATTAAAAATGATCCAACAGACGGACATAAGGGATTTGGTATCGGTTCGCTTTCGCTTGAAAACGTATCGCCAGTCATTATCGATATAGAAGAGGGGACGGCATCAGTTGAAATCGGTGCTATGCATGCTCGCAGTGATGTGGAACGAGGTATTAAATTTACGACAGATCGCGCTGATTCAGAAGGTGGAAAAGCGTATTGGCTAGTATGGGTGACAATCGATCATAAAGCGGATGGACCTTACTATGCGGGTGTAACTGCGTGTGAAATGGTAGTTAATCGTGAAAAACGTCGTGGCTACAAAATTTTAGCTGATCATGTGAATAGAATGGATAAATCTATGAAGCGTCACATTATGGTAGAGCATATGGATGCGCCGTCTAAAAAGGTGTTAGCTTCTTTCTTAGCCGAGCTCAACCCTGACTTATGGGCACGCAGTGAGGAGCAATTGCGTCAAGGTTTATTTGTTTAATAGACCTACAATGATTGAACAATCTGTGACATTTCATAATCGCTTTCATATAAGGTTGAAAGTGAGTTTGAAACCAAGTAAACTTGATAAAGAACTTACATTTTAGTAAGCTAGGACACTTGGTTCTGCGAATGTGATGAGCGCTATGCGGCATTTGAACAACCCAAACCCAAACCCAAGCCAAATGCCCCATGATTCTCATCTACTTCGCGAACCATAAAAAGAAAAGCTTTCTGTTCCCACGGACACAGCTCCGGGGAAGAGAAAGCTTTTCTTTTTAGTTTATGTCTGTTACTTTGTCGAGAGCCTTCGCTAATAAAACGCTTATTGCAGATAAAGGTTCCGCATGATTCGTTAATTTTTAAAAATGTTGAATGGGAGCATATTCCAGAACTCTCCCCACGTATCGGTATCGAGAATATCAAAGTTTGAAGAACATTTTTCGGTTGGTACATCTTTAGCATCCATATAGATCAGACGTTGTTGAGGGCAGGCATTTGTCGCTAGTTTACCTGATTCAATATCGATGACCGCACCTTTAACGCCTTTCGGTTTTTTAAAATCCTCGTTCTTTGTTCCTTTATTGACAGTCTCCATAAAGTCGATCCAAATTTGCTTAGTAGCAGCGGTATCTTCTCTTTCTGTTAGATTTTTCCCTTGATCATAGCCGTTCCATACGCCGGCAGTTAAGCTAGGTGTAAATCCAATCAGCCACTGATCGCTATTAGTAGAGCCAGATTTTGCTGCATACGTATGCGTCATACGAGAGCGAATGCTAATCCCTGTAGCGGGAGAATAATCACTAAAGACTGGATCGAAAATACCTGTCATCATCTCTGTTAAGATATACGTATTTTCTTTTGAGAGAACTGTTTCAGCTTCTTTACTAACTTCTTTATTTTCGTAGATAGTATCGCCGTTAGCATTTTTAATAGAAACAATAGTAGTAGGCGTAGTTTTTTTCCCTTGCGATGCTAAAATATTATAAGCATTCGTCATTTCATATAATGTTGTTTCGGTCGTTCCAAGTGCCATGGATAAATTGTCCTTCTTACCAATAGTCACGTCGAAGCGATCAGCCATTTCGTGAAATGGTTTAAAGCCAATCTCCTCTAAAGTTTTAACAGCGTAAATATTATCAGAAATAGCGATAGCTTGTGCCATTGACATATCATGGTTTGCAAATTGACCGTTAACATTTTTAGGTGAATATGTGGCCCGTCCATGATCATAAGTGAAAGTTGTCTCACCTACATCTAAAAGTGTTAATGGTGTATAACCATTCTCTAAAGCTGCCGCATATAAAATAGGTTTAATGGTCGAGCCTGGCTGACGTTTTGCCTGTGTAACCCTGTTAAATGAACTTGCAGCATAGTCACGACCTCCAACTAATGCTGTAACGGAGCCTGTATTGGATTTCATACTAACAAAAGCAGTTTGAAGATCATCAGCAGGCATATGTTTAGCTACAGCTTCTTCAGCTGCCTTTTGATGTTCTAGATTAATCGTTGTTTGGATAGTCCAGCCACCCTCACTAATGTCGAGATTTTTTGATTTCAAAATTTCACTAGCCTCTTGCCATGCTACGTCAAGGAAAAATGGTGCTACAGATTTTGTGGCTACCCAGCTATCATTCTTTAAGACAAGCTTTTCACTTTCTGCACGTGTTTTTTCATCTTGCGTAATAGCACCCTGATCAGTCATCAATTTTAAAATAACGTGTTGGCGATTAGTTGCCTTCTCTAAATTGACAATAGGGGAGTAAATACTTGGCCCTTTTGGAACACCGGTTAACATTGCTGCTTCCGCAAGTGTTAAATCTTTTGCAGACTTTCCATAATAAAATCGGCTTGCAGCTTCTACGCCGTACATACCGTGGCCGTAGTAAACAGTATTTAAGTAACCTTCTAGTATTTCATCTTTATCATAAAAAACTTCTAATCTATAAGCATACAGTGCTTCATTTAATTTTCGTGTCCACGATTTCTCATGTGAAAGATATAGATTCCGAGCATATTGTTGTGTAATTGTACTTGCTCCTTGAACTTTACTTCCAGCCTTAATATCAACTAATATTGCACCAGCGATACGAGAAAAATCCAAACCGCCATGCTTATAAAAATCTTTATCCTCAACAGCTACTACTGCTTGCTTTAAATAGGGAGACATCTCATCAAGACTAACCCAGTAACGTCGTTCATTCGCAAAGTGATCCCCAATTTGGTTCTCATTTTCATCTAAGAAAATAGAGGCTTTAGGTACGGTTAAAGGCGGGGCACCGGCCACTTGAACATAGACGCGTAAAGCTATAAATGCTACTACAATTGCGGATGTAAAGGCAACAAAATAGGTAAGTGCTTTACGTGTACGCTTTGAACGTTTTTGCTTACGTTGATAGCTTTTTCTCTTCATCCGACTTCACCTCGTTTTCTCACACTTGCGTATAGTATGTGTTTGAACATTCATATTTAATCGAAATTATTGGTAAAAACTATTGCACTTTATTCAAAAACATCTATACTTTTTTTGTACTGTTTGAAATGCTAGCATTCGACAAAAGAATAGCACATTGTAGATTTTAATCGAATTCTGCTAGACGTTCCAATAATGTATACGAGGATACAGGGATAGAGGTTTCATTACATTCCTGTAAGCCCTTAATAGAGGTTCATTATCACAAGTTATAAAATAGATATCATGTGGAAAAATGATTGGTGGGAGATTGGAAACCCCCAATTGGAACGGAAATCAATTTAGTAATGAACTGATGTAAATGAATGTAATAGGATTAATTTCTAAAAGTGGAGGTCTATTAATGAGATTTGATGAAGCTTATTCAGGAAATGTTTTTATAAAAAGTCATCCTACGTATGAGGATGCTCAGGCGGTCATTTATGGTATGCCAATGGACTGGACAGTTAGTTACCGTCCGGGCTCACGTTTTGGCCCTCAGCGTATTCGTGAAGTATCCATTGGTCTAGAAGAATACAGCCCATACTTAGACCGTGAGTTAGAAGAAGTGAAATATTTTGATGCGGGTGATATTCCGTTACCATTCGGCAACGCACAACGCTCGTTAGATGAAATTGAAAAGTATATCGAGACGCTTTTAGCGGATGGTAAAATCCCTGTAGGTATGGGTGGCGAACATTTAGTATCTTGGCCTGTTATGAAAGCTGTATCAGCAAAATATGATGACTTAGCAATTATTCACTTCGATGCACATACAGACTTACGTGTAGAATATGAAGGAGAGCCCCTTTCACACTCAACACCTATTCGCAAAATTGCTGAACATATCGGACCGAAAAATGTATATTCATTTGGTATTCGTTCAGGTATGAAAGAAGAATTCGAATGGGCGAAGGAAAATGGCATGCACATTTCAAAATTCGAAGTGCTAGAGCCATTAAAAGAGGTATTACCGTCTTTAGCGGGTCGCAACGTTTACGTAACGATTGATATAGATGTACTTGACCCAGCACATGCGCCAGGTACAGGAACAGTAGATTGCGGAGGCATTACATCAAAAGAATTACTAGCGTCTATCCATGCAATTGCAGCGAGTAATGTCAATGTAGTGGGCTTTGACCTAGTTGAAGTTGCACCAATCTACGACACATCGGAAATGACAGTAAATACAGCTTCGAAGTTATTGAGAGAAATGATTTTAGGCTGGGTAAAATAAATAAGGTTTTCTAGTGTTTATATAAACTGGTTGGAGTGGGGTTAGCAATAAGCTAGCCCCATTTTTCTTTAAACTTTGACTAAATACAGATACTGTTTGCACCATCATCTCCTAGAGAATGTGTCCATAAACTGTATGGATCATTTCAGCAGTATTTCCTAATCGTTCGGCAATGGCTTTTACTTGGATATCATTATTCATAAGAATTGTTGCATGTGTATGCGGAAATCCTTTTTTGCTTAGAGCAAAGTTGTCACCAACTCTGAAATTTAAGGTTAGTTGATAAGTGGGGAAATTTCGGACTGCAGACTGTTAATAACTAAAAAAATTATGGCGAGAAAAATACTCACAATAAGCGTATAGGGCTATAAGGAGATAAGAAAGGGGTTAATCCCTAAATCATTGTTTAATGACTTTTAGGATAACCCCGAAATATATTAATGTTTTGAAGTATAAACTTTACCGTTTATCGTTACTTTAGAAGCTGAGATTAGTATTTCTTTATTTGCTTCATAATATGGATTTAAAATTTTATCGAAAGCATCCCATTTTGCATTTGATTTTTCATAGTCACCTTTTTTAGCAAGAGCTGTTGCTTCTTCATATAGCTTTTTTAATTCTTTTTGATCATTTGACTTGATTTCGAAATCAAAGTTAGAAAAGAAATCTTCAAAGCTGATTGGCTTAAAATAAGGATCAAGCAATTCATTGAATTCACCCCATAGCTTGTCAGATAATTGTTCGTTTTTATCTGTATCAGCTTTTTTAGCATCATTGTATAAAGTTTTTAGTTTTGGCATAGCTTCAACCGGGATATCTAATTCCAAATCTGAGATGTATTCTTCAAATGTTATCGGTGGATTTAGAGCATCTAAGTAAGGCTGAAGAACCTTCTGGAATTCATCGAATTTTTCTTGTGCGTCCTCTTCTTTATTAGATTTTTCTAGTTTTATCCACTGTTTATAAATATCTTTCAGTTGCTTTTTATCTTTTTCTTTAATAACTATATTTTTTTCACTAAATCCATACTCTTCAATGAACTCTTCAAAAGATATAGGTACCCAGCTAGTTAAAATATACGGCTTTGTGATTTTATCCATTTCAAGATTAACTTTTTCTACTTCATCATATTTCTCTTCTTTTTCTAACTTCTTTATTTGATTAAATAACTTTTCTAATTTTGCTAGGTCTTCTTTTGTTATTTCTTTAGGTAAGCTTTTTTTATATGTGTCAAACGTATAGAAGTCTGAATAATCTTGTACTAAGCTACCTTCTACAGAGATTTCCTGACCTTCTACTAAGTTCATTTTTTCTAATTGCTTATCTGAAAATTTCTGAAGGTCGATATAATAGTTTTTGCCGTCTTTCCCTTTAATTGAGATGCTATCTCCGTAAACACTTTTAATAGTGCCTTTAATTTGTTGTTCAGCTTTAACAGTTATTTCGTTTGTTGTTTTCGTTGTTGTAGTTGCCTCAGCTTGATATGGCGTGAAGACAGCCATCCCTATTGTTAGTGCTGATACAATCATCCATGATTTTTTAGTTGTTTTTTTCATAATTATTTCTCCTCTTGTTTAAATGGTTTAATTACTAATTATTGGACGTCTTTCCAGCTATAAAAAGTTAGTTAAAGTTAAAAAATTTTTAAAATAGTTGGAAGTTATAGATTGATAATTAAATCGAAGGCGGAAAAAGAGGCTATACATTTAATGAATGCTGAGTTAGAACTAAGGAAATAATTCTCTTTAATTGTGGTGCTGGAAGAAGGTGCTAGTAAAGTACTTCGATAGAACCTTTATTTCGAAAAGAAGCGGGTGAGTAGGGGTAACTTTAAGCTCTAACTACAGAAACTATTTGTTCATCCAATTCCTAGAGAAAGTAGCCGTAAACTGTATGGATCTCATAGGAGCATATTGTTAAAAAAGAAAGGCGCCATTCCAAATACATCGGATAGCGCCTTGATATTTCATAGAGTTCTATTAAGGATTCGTTGACCAAAGTCCAGCATGTTTTAAGACAACACGTGGGTGAAGTTTTAGTTGTGCAACCATTAAATCTGCTAAATCTTCTGCTTGCATCACTTTTTCTGGATTGCCGTCTGTTAAGTTTAGTTCAACAGCCATATCTGTAGCAACTGTACTTGGCGTTAATGTTGTAACGCGAATATTTTTCTTACGCACTTCAAGCATTAATGACTCACTTAGTCCGATAACTGCAGCTTTTGAAGCCGAGTATGCGCTTGTAATTGGTGCACCTTTTTGACCAGCAGTTGAGGAAATATTAATGATATCGCCTGTGTTGCGCTCGATCATCTCCGGTAATACAGCACGTGTTGTGTAATACACACCTTTTACGTTGACATCGATAATATTTGTCCATTCTTCAGGCGTTAAGTCCATGAAGCCACCGAATTTAGAAATACCTGCATTGTTTACTAAAATATCAATCGCGCCAAGCTCACCGCGAATAGATTCAACGGCTGTAGTAATAGAGTCTAAATCCGCTACGTTTGCCGCAGCGATGGCTACCTTCACATCATATTGTTTTAGTTCCTCTGCTACTTGTTGTAAATTTTCAAGCGTACGTCCAACAAGACCTACGTGAATACCTTCTTGCGCAAATGCTACTGCTGTTGCGCGTCCAATTCCACGTCCAGCTCCTGTAATTAACGCCACTTTACCTGCGATTGCTTGCATGTTTTTCTCTCCTTTAGATAAGATCGTTTTATTTAGACGAAAAAATAGATTAAGATTTGTCTTTAAGACTAACCTCATTTTACTACGGTTTTCTACATTGTGAAGAGTGCACTTTTTTGTGCGGAGGTTACTAAAAGTTACTTATATGAAAAGGGAGTTAGCTTTATGTCAGATAAATTAAGAGAAGAGATAAAAGAGAGAATAATAAATAACGATTACCATTGTGAAAAAGAACTTACCTTATCGATCATAAGCGGTAAATGGAAAGTTGTTATTCTGTGGCATTTAGGCGTCGAAGGACCGCATCGCTTCAGTGAGCTTCAAAGACTTTTTCCGAAAATATCTCATAAGATATTATCAAACCAATTACGTGAACTGATGGAAGATGGGATTGTTCACCGAGAAGTGTTTCCAGAAGTTCCTCCGAAAGTCGAGTATTCAATGACTGAACTAGGGATGACGTTATTACCAATCGTTGAAATGATGTATGAATGGGGAAAACAGAGAATTAATCAAATTAAACAAGAAAGTGAATAAGGAAAATAAAGGTGATTTCGATTTGAATTGCCGTGCTGTTAGCGAAAGTGAAACGTCATCGCAAATACAGCTTGATATGAGGCTAAAGGTGGGGCGTAATGAGACCATTTTTAGCCCCAATTGCTTTTGTAATTTGGTTAACATGATCCGATAGATAATGGGAGTTTACGGACTTTCTTGGTGAAAAAAAGCTCATTTACAAAGTGAGTTTTTTTCATTTCTTTGGAAACTTTTTGATTAGTATTACATATCTTATTGCATAGCTAGGAAAATATTGTTATATCATAGGTAACTAATGTTACCTATCGAGGGAGGGGAATTTTTTTGGCACCTAAAGTACAGAAGAAATTTTAATGGATTGTGCTTTTGAAATGGCTAGAAAAAATGGGTTTGATAGTGTTAATGCAAGAGATTTAGCAAAAGAATTAGGGGTTGTTCGACAAAGCCTATATTTTATAGCGAAAGAATGTTTCGAGGCATACAAGAAAGTTCTTTTTGGGGAATGGGGTTAGCTTATATAAAGTTTGCGCGAGAGGAAAAAAAGTTATTTGAGCTGTTATTCCTATCCAATAAATATAAGATCACTAGCTTTTCAGAATTAGTAAATGAGGTAGAAAACCAAGGAATTATAGCGCTAATTTCAAACCTCTGCTAAGTCTCTATTTATAGATATATGGTTAACTACGCATGGTATTGCGATAAATACTTGCGATTTAGACAGCTCGGAAATTGAGGGTATTTTAAAAGACGTTTTTGAAGGTGTAAAACAAAAATTATTGAATGGAGAGAATAAATGAAAATGAAAAATTCACCTATTCTTTTATCGATACTATTCACTTTGCTTGCACTTGTTTTTCCTGCCATAGCTGGTGTAATTGTAACTGCCAAAAATATAAGTAGCTTAAGCTCTATATTTTTGATTCAATTTATTGCCACTGCAGGTGGTGTTCTAGTTACTCTTTGGATCATGAAAAAAAGTAAATTCTCTTTCCGGGATTTCGGATTTAGAACATTTAAAGCAGAGGCATGGATAGCTGTTATCATTGTTTCTGAACTGGTTGCATTCATTAATGGTATTACAGATCAAGATGGTTTTTCTGCGCAATATTTATTTATTTTGCTTCTACTTGTTATTGCCGTTGGTTTTTGTGAAGAGCTTATTTTCCGAGGTCTAATTTTTAACTATTTATCAGCTAAAGGGCTTAAAGTAGCTATTTTAGGTTCCTCTATTTTGTTTGGTATTGGACATCTTGCAAATTTAGCTTCCGGTGCAGATTTTTTAATGACATTATTACAAATTACTTATGCATTCCTCTTTGGGCTAGTTTGTGCAGAAATTGTTGCAAAGACAAAAAGTATTATTTTTCCGATTATCTGGCACGCTATGCACGATTTTATTGCATTCATGACTGATAAAAGTGAGCCGGATGTTCTTGCTGTTTCTATTTATGTCTTTCAATGTCTAGTGCTAATTGGTCTCGCAATTTATTTCTGGAGAGTTTTATTCTCTAAGAAAGATGGAGAGAGCAATAAAAAAGGGAAGCCTGAAAGCTACGTTTAAACAAGATAAAAAGGCATTTACTCATTCATTTGAGTGGATGCTTTTTTGATGAGCTAATGTTGAAGCGTCTTCTTTGTTTATCCGAATAGGTAAAGCTCCTTACAGGGCAGCGTCGATACTAATGGTGGAGGGAGGTTCTGTGAACATTTTACCCTCGGAGAGTAAGGTTTTTATTCAGATTGAACATCGACAAGTTGTTATCTATAAAGTTAGTAGGGCATCAGTGAAAGATTTTGTTCTGCTAAAAGCAATCTTTGGGGAGTTCAAGGACTTTCTTTGGAAAAAAGCTCATTTACCAAGTTGAACTCTTTTTGCTTTTTCAAAAACTTTCGATTAGTATCACATATCTTATTGACATAGACAGGAAAATATTGTTACTTTATAGGTAACGAGCGTTACCTATAAAGGGGGGCGAATTTTTTTGGCACCAAAAGAGAGATTTACAGAGGAAATTTTATTGGATTGTGCTTTTGAAATGACTAGGAAAAGTGGCATTGATAGTGTGAATGCAAGGGATTTGGGAAAAGAATTAGGTTGTTCGACAAAGCCTATTTTTCGATTATTCTCAAGTATGGACGATTTGAAGTATGCCATATATGAAAGAGCTAGCAATCTTTATAACGAAAGAATGTTTAAAGGCTTGCAAGAAAGTTCTTTTTTAGGAATGGGGTTAGCTTATATTAACTTTGCTCGCGAAGAAAATAAGTTATTTGAGCTATTATTCCTATCTAATAAATATAAGATCACGAGCTTTTCGGATTTAATAAATGACGTAGAAAATCAAGGAATTATAGCGCTAATTTCTAATTTAACGGGATTAACTCAAACCTCTGCTAAATCTCTATTTATTGATATATGGTTAACTACGCACGGTATAGCAACAATGTGTGCGACAAATACATGCGATTTAGATAGCTCGGAAATTGAGGGTATTTTAAAAGACGTTTTTGAAGGAGTAAAACTAAAATTATTGAATGGAGAAAATAAATGAAAATGAAAAATTCACCTATTCTTTTATCGATGCTATTTACTTTGCTAGCACTTATTTTTCCTTTCATAGCTGGTGTAATTATAGCTGTCAAAAATATAAGTAGCTTAAGCTCTATAACTTTGATTCAATTTATTGCCTTTGCAGTTGGTGTACTAGTTACTCTTTGGATCATGAAAAAAAGTAAATTCTCTTTCCAAGATTTCGGATTTAGAAAGTTTAAAGTAGAGGCGTGGATGGCTGTTATCGTTATTTCTGAGTTGACTGCATTCTTTAGTGGTATTACAGATCGAGATGGTTTTTCTGCACAATATGTATTTATTTTGTTTCTATTTGTTATTGCCGTTGGTCTTTTTGAAGAGTTTATTTTCCGTGGCCTAATTCTCAAATATTTATCAGCGAAAGGGCTTGAAACGGCTATTATAGGCTCCTCTATTTTGTTTGGAATTGGACATTTTGTAAATGTACTTTCCGGTCAGGATTTTTTATTGACATTAATGCAAGTAGCATTTGCATGCCTCTTTGGGTTAGTTTGTGCAGAAATTGTTGCAAAGACAAAAAGTATTATGTTCCCGATTATCTGGCACGCTTCGCATGATTTTATTGCTATTCTGACCGATAAAAGTGAGCCGAATGTTCTTGCTGTTTCTATTTATATCTTTCATTGTCTAGTGTTAATTGGTCTCGCTATTTATTTCTGGAAAGCTTTATTTCCTAAAAAGGCGGTTATGAATTTAAAAAATCCAGAGAGTTACGTTTAAACTCGACAGTCAAAAAGGCATCTACTCATTCATTTGAGTAGATGCCTTTTTGGCTAGTATCTTTAAGTCCAAGCCTCTAATCCAACATTGCCTCCTGTAATGAGGAAACATACTTTTTCGTTTTTATGAATAGGTAAAGCTCCTTGCAGGGCAGCGCCAATTCCAATAGAAGAGGAGGGTTCTGCGATAATTTTACCCTCGGAGAGTAAGGTTTTCATCCCACGTTGGATCAAAGACTCATCTACACTTACAACCTCATCGACAAGCTGTTGAACAATTGGAAAATTTCGTTCCCCTGGCTGTAAAGTTAGTAGGGCATCTGCCAAAGATTTGTGTTCGGCTAAAAGCAATCTTTCACCAGCTTCTAAGCTTTTTGTGTAACGCGAAACAACAGCGGGCTCCACACCAATTATTTTGATATGAGGGGCTATGGATTTGACAGCAGTTGCAATGCCACTTAATAATCCACCACCACCAATAGGAACAACTATAGTATCGACAACTGGAAGCTGTGCTACTATTTCCAAGCCTACTGTTCCTTGTCCTGCCATAATATCGTAATCATCATAAGGATGTATGTTGTAATAGCCATAATCACGACTAAGCTTTTCAGTTAGGGTATGTCTTTCTGTTAGCTTACACTGTACAACTTCTGCACCTAAGGCACGTATTCCATCAACCTTAACGGTAGGAGCTGAATCAGGTAGAACAATTGTTGCCTTACTATTTAACAGTTTGGCAGCAAAGACAACACCTTTGCCATGATTACCTGAGGATGCAGCAACTACGCCTTTTTGTAATTGTTCTAATGGTGTGGAAAGCATTTTATTGAGAGCCCCTCGAAGCTTAAAGGAGTTTGTTTTTTGCATATTCTCGGCTTTTATGTAGACGTGACATCCTAAAAGATGATCGAGACCGTTTAATTGAATAATAGGCGTTTCAAAAATATAAGGAGAAATTCTTCGTTTAGCAGCATGAATTTGTTCAAGTGTTAACATATAGCAACCCTCATTTCAACAAAATGATGAAAAATTCAGACTTTATAACATAACTGTAGATTTACTGGGGATTTGTGTCAATACTTAAATGGTAAGTAATTCTGAACAAACATCGGATAGAATACTTACTTCTATCTTGAAAAAATATGAGTATTCATCCTATAATAAAAAGGTTATAGTAAAAACATTAAAAGGGAGCGTCCATAATGGCGAACGAAGCAAGATCGCAGGTGAACATTAAGCTCATTTCTACGATTCGACCGATTGACGGGGAATCTGAAGGTTATGAAATGTTGCTAACAGGGCAGCTACTTGAAAAAGCAGGAAGCATATATTTGAAATATGAAGAGGTGCAGGAGGATAAAACCATCCGCACAACTATGAAGCTAGGCAATGAACAGGCATTAATTATGCGTAATGGAGCAATAAAAATGCGACTACCACTTAACATAATTAAACAACAAATGGGTCATTATGAAAGTGAATTAGGTTCAATGCCACTCGTCATAGACACGAAAGAAATGACGTTTACAAAGCAGGCAGTAAGCGGAGATTTCCATGTACAGTACGATTTACTAATGGGTGGGCAATCCGTTGGCAATTATACATTAGACATTACATTTACGGAGGTACAATGATGAACGCAGTAGAACAAGTACAACAAGCCATTAAAGTAGCAATTGCGCAGGCTGTTGAAAAAGCTGGTTTAGTCGAAGCTGGCACAGAGTTAAATATTCACCTAGAAACACCTAAGGATAAGGCGAATGGGGACTATGCAACAAACATTGCAATGCAATTAACGAAGTTAGCAAAAAAACCACCTCGTGCAATTGCAGAAGCAATTTTAGAAAACCTAGACACAGCAGGTACAGATATTGAAAAAATCGATATTGCTGGCCCTGGATTCATGAATATTACTGTGCGTAAAGATTTCCTAACAGGTGTAGTAAAAGCAGTGCTTGAGCAAGGTGTAGATTATGGCCGTTCAAATGCTGGCGCAGGAGAAAAAATTCAAGTTGAATTTGTATCTGCAAATCCAACAGGAGATCTTCATTTAGGTCATGCACGTGGAGCTTCTGTAGGGGATTCATTATGCAATGTGTTAGATATGGCAGGTTACGCAGTATCTCGTGAATACTACATTAACGATGCAGGTAACCAAATTAATAACTTAGCGTATTCACTTGAAGCGCGTTATAAGCAAGCTTTAGGATTGGATGCTGAGATGCCAGAGGATGGCTACCACGGTCAAGATATTATTGAAATCGCTGGTAAACTAGTAGGAGAGCATGGCGATGCAATTTTATCAAAATCTGAAGAAGAACGTTTTGCATTCTTCCGTCAACATGGTTTAGCGTTAGAATTAGCCAAGTTAAAAACAGACCTTGCAAACTTCCGTGTAAACTTTGATGAGTGGTATTCAGAAACATCACTATACGAAAACGGCAAAATCGAAGTAGCGTTAGATAAACTGAAAGCGAATGGCCATGTATTTGAAGAAGACGGTGCAACTTGGTTCCGTTCGACAACTTTTGGTGACGATAAAGACCGCGTATTAATTAAAAATGATGGCTCTTTCACATATCTGACTCCAGATATCGCATACCATGAAGATAAAATTGTACGTGGCTTCGATAAATTAATTAATATTTGGGGCGCTGATCACCACGGCTATATCCCACGTATGAAAGCTGCTATTCAGGCGCTTGGTTACGACCGTGATACACTTGAAGTAGAAATCATCCAAATGGTTCAACTTTATAAAAACGGTGAGAAATTCAAAATGTCTAAACGTACAGGGAACGCTGTTACAATGCGTGAGCTTGTAGAAGAAGTTGGCTTAGACGCAGTTCGTTACTTCTTCGTGAAAACTGCAGGCGATTCTCACATGGACTTTGACCTTGACCTTGCCGTATCTCAATCAAACGAAAACCCAGTGTATTACGCACAATATGCGCATGCACGTATTTCTTCAATTTTACGCTCAGCAAATGAGCAAGGCTTTGCTGCAACAACAGATCATTTAAGCCTTTTAACTGCTGAAAAAGAAATCGATTTACTGAAAAAAGTGGGCGACTTCCCGAAAATGGTAGCAGATGCTGCGAAGCACCGTACACCACACCGTATCGCCAACTACATTCAAGAAACAGCAGCTGCATTCCACAGCTTCTATAACGCTGAAAAAGTGTTAGATGCTTCAAATAAAGAGCTAACAGAAGCTCGTTTAGCTCTTATCACTGCTGTGCGTACAACAATTGCCAACGCACTACGCTTAATCGGCGTATCAGCACCAGAAAAAATGTAATAATCGTCTTTCCAGCCCCCGGCACGATCATGTGCCGGGGGTTTTTTTCTGTTTTAGGAAGCAAGAGCGGTTGAGGTGACGGAAAGAGTGGCCGGGGTGACGGAAAGAACGGTTGAGGTGACGGAAAGAG
>NZ_JBYTDL010000005.1:0-235422 GCF_058791335.1 Lysinibacillus sp. EB271-A1-10B | reverse complement strand
AGCGGTTGAGGTGACGGAAAGAGCGGTTGAGGTGACGGAAAGAGCGGTTGAGGTGACGGAAAGAGCGGTTGAGGTGACGGAAAGAGCGGTTGAGGTGACGGAAAGAGCGGTTGAGGTGACGGAAAGAGCGGTTGAGGTGACGGAAAGAGTGGCCGGGGTGACGGAAGGAGTGGCTGGGGTGACGGAAGGAGTGGCTGGGGTGACGGAAGGAGTGGCCGGGGCGACGGAAAGAACAGTCGAAGTGACAGAAAGAACCGCTGAAGCGACGGAAATTGAAGTCATGGATAGAATCCCCAAAATCGTGGATAGAACCCCGAAATTCGTGGATAGAATCCCGAAAGTCGTGGATAGAATCCCAAAAATCGTGGATAGAACCATCAAAATCATGGATAGAACCCCAAAGTCATGGGTTGAACCATCAAAGTGCCGCGTAAAATCCCCGAAACAAACAGATTCATCTCTCTAAAACTATAATTTTCTGTAAAATTCAGATATTTTGTTGAAGTTTACGTTAGCGTCAATGATATACTGATGAAAAATGGGAAAGGGGAGATGGTGTTGAAGACGATTCAAGAAGTGGCTAAGCAGTTTAAGGTTTCAACACGGACAATTCGCTATTATGAGGAGCTGGGGCTGCTTCATCCCAATCGATCATCTACTAATCAACGAACCTTTTCAAAAAAAGAATTAGCGAAGCTTAAGCTTATTTTCCGAGGAAAGCGGTACGGTTTTTCACTTGAGGAAATTAAGGAGATGGTATTGCTGTTTGATTATGATCGCACGGGCATTCAGCAGTTGGAGCGTACGGTCGAATATGGGGAACAAAAAATTGAAGAGATTGATGGCAAAATCGCAGAGCTTGTACAGATGAAAAAAGAGATACAGCAATTACAAGGCATATTTACAGAAAAATTAGCGACTTTAAAGGGAGAGATGCTAGATGAATAGTTCTAATTTGTTAGCACGGAATGCGCGAAAATACCCTATGAGTGAAGCGGTTATTTGTCAGGGAAGACGAGTAACTTATCGTGATTTAGATGAGCAAGTGACACGTTTTAGTCATGCTTTAGTAGAGCAGGGTGTGCGACAAGGCGATAATGTAATCATTTTTATGCCAAATGTTGTAGAGTTTGTTGTTAGCTATTTTGCTATTCAGCGCATCGGGGCTATTGTCGTTCCAGTAAATGCGAAATTTACGTTGCAGGAGGTCGAGTATGTAGCTCGGCATGCTGATGCTAAAGCTATTTTAGTGCATGAGGCAATTTTTGCAGCAGTTGAAAACATCACAGTAGTTCCTTTGAAAATCAAAACGGGTCAAGAGCACGTAGGCTGGCTAAACTATGAAACACTTATTGAACATGCGAGCACTCAAACAATTGATTGCCAGTTGAATGAAGAGGATGTCTCAACGATTTTATATACATCGGGTACAACGGGAAAACCAAAGGGTGTGTTGTTTAGTTATCGTAATATTTTATCTGTAGCGCAAATGATTGCAGTGGAAATGGAAGTAAAGCCAGAAAGCCGGATCCTTCTAATGATGCCGTTAACGCATTCAGCTCCATTACATTTATTTTTAATGGCCGGGGTACTTGTAGGATCAACAAACGTGTTAACACCAACGTTTACACCTGATTTATTTATTGATTCAATGGAGCAGGAGCGGACAACGCATTTCTTTGGAGCACCTGTCGCATATTTGTTAACTGCCCAACTGCCAAGATTGCAAACAGCTGATTTATCATCGATGAAATGGTGGGCATATGGTGGCGCACCGTTATCACAAAACGAAGTCCGTCATTTACAAAAAGCTTTTAGAACAGAAAATTTAACTTGTGTCTATGGCTTAACAGAGGCTGGTCCAAACGGTTCAATATTGCTTGGTGAAGAGCATGCAACGAAGGCGGGGAGCGTTGGACGACGTGCACCACTTGGAGCGGAGCTGCGTATTATCAACGACAATGGAGAAGATGTCAGTGTTGGTGAAGTAGGAGAAATTGTGTTGTTCGGTGAGAGCAATATGGTGGGTTATTACAAGGATGATATCGCAACAAAGGCTGCATTTATAGATGGTTGGCTGAAAACAGGTGACTTAGCTCGCTTAGATGAGGACGGCTATATTTGGATTGTCGATCGTAAAAAGGATGTCATTTTTTCAGGCGGTGTGAATATTTATCCGAAAGAAATCGAAGATCGTATGTTGAGCTATGAGGGAATATTTGAAGTTGCTGTAATAGGTGTACCGCATCCGGAGTGGGGAGAAACGGTGAAGGCTGTTTATGCTGCTAAAACAGAAATTGACGAGAACGAACTTAAAGCTTATTTGGAGGAGCATCTTGCTAAATATAAAATTCCACGCATCTTTGAACGTGTGGAAGCGCTACCACGAAATGCATCAGGCAAAATACTAAAACAAACGTTGAAAGGACAAGAGGTGAGATAAAATGAAGGTTTTACAGCAGGAAGAACTGAAAACAACAAACTTTTTTAAAGAGAATGATACACTTCAAAACGTTTTAGAAATGATGCTAGATAAAGAGTTTGCGGAATATGCAACACGTGAGCTAACGGATTTCGGTGAGCTTTGTGCCGGAGATATTGATGTGAGAGCTAAACATACGGATAGAGAGGGTGAACCTCGATTACAAAGGTATAATGCTTATGGTGAAGAAGTGTCGGAGATTTGGGTCAATGACGGCTATAAAAAAACAATTGAAGAGACGTACAATACTGGCATTGTTGGCTATGTGCATAAAGATATTCCGCAATTAGGTAGAAAGGGCAACTATGTGTATAGCTTTGCTCAAGGCTATATACTATCACATGCTGAACCAGGCTTTTACTGTCCTGTTACGTTAACGATGGCAACTGCTTATTTACTTGATCATTATGCGAGTGATGAGGTGAAGGAGCGCTTTTTACCACATGTTTGTGCAACTGGAGAGACAGAGCTCTATGAGGGGGCTACATTTTTAACGGAGCGCCAAGGTGGCTCTGATGTCGGAGCGAATGTTGTAGAGGCAAGGCAGGACGGCAAGCAGTATCGTTTATATGGTGAGAAATATTTTGCATCTAACGCTGGAATGTGTGGAGTGACCATGGTATTGGCACGCATAGAAGGGGCTCAGGCAGGTTCAAAGGGTTTAACATTGTTTGCAGTTCCATGGAGAAAGGATGATGGCACAGTTAATAACCTGCGTGTTCGGCGTTTAAAGGATAAACTTGGTGTTAGAGCAGTACCTTCTGGTGAGGTGGAATTTGATGGGGCGCTAGCATATGTTGTCGGTGACCTAAATAAAGGGATTTACTATATGTTGGAGGCGCTTAATTTATCAAGAATTTGCAATGCAGTTGCCTCTATCGGCATCATGCGCCGCGGTTATTTAGAGGCGAAGCACTATGTGGCAAATCGCCATGCATTTGGTAAACCTTTAACGCAATATCCTATGATTCAGGATACACTAGGAAAATTCGCTGCCAAGCTTCATGTAGAAGTTGCCACAGTTTTTGACCTTATTCAGCTGTACGATAAAGTAACTAGTGGGCAGGGGAATAAAGAGGACATCATTTTGAATCGCTTGTATATTGCAATCATGAAAAAAGAAACGGCAGAGCAAGCTGTGCATTATGCGAGTGAAGCCATTGAATTACATGGCGGAAACGGCTATATTGAAGATTTTGTTACACCACGGTTATTAAGAGATGCTCAGGTCCTTACCGTGTGGGAGGGGACTGCGAATATTTTAGCATTAGAGCTCATTCGCTTAGTTGATAAGTTTCATGTGCATGAAATGTTTGTTCGTGTCATGGAGGAACGTCTAGAAAAACTAGCTGACAATTCATTAGTTGAAATTGTAGTAGAGCAATTAGCAAAGCTAGATTCAACTTTGCAAACATTTAGCCGTTTAGATGATGCAACAAAAACGTTTGAGGCAAAAAAGGTCGCAGAGCAAATGGCACATGTATATGAAAGTGTTGTAGCAGTTGAATGGGCACACAGATTCGGCGGCAAATATGAGAAGCTAGCAGATATTTATTTAGAGAACACATGGGCATTACGAGAAATGGGTGCACCAATGAAAACGGTACAGTATTTTTCAGACATTGTTTAACTTTTTGCAGCGGGTGTCCAAACAAAATAGAGGAACCCAGTCAAAGAATGCCACGTCCTGTGGCGATTATACTGAGCATAATTGATTTGATGAAGAGTCGTCTCGAATGGAGGCGACTTCTTTGATTTTCATGTATAATACAATCAACTGAATATTATAAAGGTTCTTTACTTAAGTAAAGTGAAAAGGGAAATCGGTGTAATTCCGATGCGGTCCCGCCACTGTAAGTGTGAGTTTTTTCAATCTGCGCCACTGAAAATTTCGGGAAGGCTTGAAAAAGCGTAGAAGCACGAGCCAGGAGACCTGCCTTTATAGAAAACACGTTGTAGCCTACGAGGATAGGATGGTGGATTTTGTATATGTATATTGTGCAAATTTGACCCCCTCATTTTTTTATGATGAGGGGTATTTGTTTTGTAAGCTGAATATCGATAAATTTGACAAAGAGGGCGATAACCCTACAATGTTAGGTGATAAACCTAAAAAGTTGGGTAATAACCCCCACAATGTTGTGCGGAAACTCACGGTGTAGGCGATAAATCCACAATGTTGGGTGATAAACTCAAAAAGTTGGGCGATAACCCGCAGCGTTAAGAGATAAACCCAATGTTGCGCGACAACTCCACAACCTTAAACGATAAAAACCCAAAATGTGTCGATCAATCAGAAAAACAAGTCGTTAAATACTTTATGCACAGATAGACTAAGGGGGATTCACATGAAGAAATTTTGGAAAATAGGATTATCAGCATTTTTAGCTGTTAGCTTGCTTGCAGCATGCAACACAAAAGAGGCGACAAATGACAAGCCGTCATCTGCTGAGCAGCAAGAGACATCAAAAGTAGATCAAGCAACATTCCCAATAAAGATAACGGATGCTACTGGCAAAGACATTACGCTAGAAGCACCCCCTGAGAAAATAGTCTCTCTTATTCCGAGTAACACTGAAATTTTATTTGGTCTTGGCTTAAATGATGAAATAGTGGGTGTATCAGATAATGACGATTATCCAGCAGAGGCTACTAAAAAAGATAAGGTTGGCGGTACAGATTATAATATTGAACAAATTATTGCGTTAACGCCAGATATCGTTTTTGCACATGCATCGGGTATGAGTTTTTCAAAAGGAGCAATTGAACAGCTTGAGGCTGCAGGTGTGAAAGTATTTGTTGTAGCGGATGCTAAAAACTTTAATGAGACTTACATGACGATTAAACAGCTTGGTCGTGCAACAGGAAAACTAGAAGAAGCTAAGAAAATTGTCACAAATATGAAGGCAAAAGTTAAAGAAGTTGAAACAAAACTTGAGGGTGTTGAGCCAAAGAAAGTCTTTGTAGAATCGTCGGATGAGCCACAGATTTATACAGCTGGTAAAGGTACATTTATGAATGAAATGCTAGAAATGATTCATGCTGAAAATGTGGCAGCAGATGTAAATGATGACTGGTATCCAATTGATGCTGAACAAATTATCGCGAAAAATCCAGATGTCATTGTTGTGGCATATAATTATGTACCGAATATTTTAAAGAAAATTCCACAACGTCCAGGCTTTGAGACAATTACTGCCGTAAAAAATAAAGCGATTGTACAAGTGGATAAAAGTACGACAAGTCGTCAAGGTCCACGATTAGCAGATGGTCTTGAGGAAATAGCAAAGGCTGTTTACCCAGAGGCGTTTAAATGAGTAAAACAATTGTAGCCTATGTAACAGCAATTACGCTCTTAATCATTAGCATCTGGTGTGGTGTAGCGATAGGCTCAGTTCATATTCCATTAGAAGTATTGTGGAATAAGGCAGCCGATGAAACAGCTGCCAATATTTTATGGAAGATTCGTTTACCTCGAGTGATGCTAGCAGGGCTTGTTGGGGCATCACTTGCTATTGCAGGGGCAGCTTTTCAAGGTCTATTAAAAAATCCTTTGGCTGATCCTTATACGTTAGGTGTTTCCTCTGGTGCATCAGTGGGCGCAGTGATGACGATTTTCTTTAGTGTTTCATTACCTGTCATCGGTCATTTTACATTGCCAACCTTTAGTATGATAGGTGCCATATTAACGATGGTAGCTGTTATGGGCTTTGCTAGAATAGTAGACCGTTCACTAAAAATGGAAACTCTTATTTTAACAGGGGTAATATTTAGTTCATTTTTAGGTTCCTTGATTTCATTAATGATTGCATTATCTGGTGAGGAGCTACGCCAAGTAATCGGATGGTTACTCGGTTCAGTATCGATGCGTGGTTGGCCTTACGTTCAGATGATCATTCCGTTTGTCATTATTGGCTCCATTATGCTTTGGACACAAAGACGTGAGTTAAATGTTCTGTTATACGGTGAAGAACGTGCGAAGCATTTAGGTGTCAATGTTAAGCGTAGTAAATATATTATTTTAGTAGGTGGATCCATGCTGACAGGAGCAGCGGTAGCTGTTTCCGGAACAATTGGCTTTGTTGGTTTAGTTGTTCCTCATATGACGAGAATGGTTTGGGGTTCAGATCATCGTCATTTATTGCCATTATCATTTTTAAATGGGGCAACTTTGCTAATTATTTGTGATCTAATAGCAAGAACAATTATTATGCCAAGAGAATTGCCGATAGGTGTCATTACTGCATTTATTGGGGCGCCCGTTTTTTCCTATATTTTTTATAAACAACGTAGAGGCAAGGGGGTACGGGCATGATTGTTGTTGAACATCTTTCCGGTGGTTATGAAGACGTACCGATCGTCCACGATATAAGTTTTTCCGTTGAAAAAGGTAAAATACTAGGGATTTTAGGGCCGAATGGTAGTGGGAAATCCACACTGTTAAAAGTAATAAGTGGCATACTACCAGCAACAGCAGGCACTGTATTAATTGATGATAAAAATAGTAGCTCTTACACTGCTCGTGCATTAGCAAAGAAGATGGCAGTGTTGCCACAATTACATGCTAATGCCTTTTCAAACAGTGTAAGGGAGGCTGTATCGCTTGGACGTTATCCACATCAAACTGGCTTCTTTTCAAGCTGGTCTGATCGTGATGAACAAGCAGTGCAACATGCAATGCTGCAAACAGGTGTGAAACGCTATGAACAGACATCGATGGAATTTTTGTCGGGCGGTGAACAGCAAAGGGTTTTTGTCGCCCAGGCTCTTGCACAAACAGCGGAAATATTGCTGCTAGATGAGCCGACCAACCATCTAGATATTGCGCATCAACGTCAAATTTTAGATATGGTACGAAAGGAAGCAATAGAATGTGGTTTGACCGTTATTATGGTACTGCATGATATGAATTTAGCTTCTCTTTACTGTGATGAATTATTACTAATGGAGGAAGGGCGGATGCGGGCATTTGGGGCGCCACATGAAGTATTAATCGCTTCGCAAATCGAGGACGTTTATCATGCACGAGTGGCAACTTATGCACATCCAGAAATGCCAAAGCCTCAAATTACAATGATGCCAGCCTCCGTTGAACATCAGCAACGTGCTGTCATTAAAAAAGAAAATTTCACTGTTACAGATCATTTCATTCAGCTTCAATCAGAGTTTCCTTTAAAAACGGTGTCCTCAGCTGTCCATAATCCAGGTATCGGTTGGTATGATTGTCTGTTAAATCGCTCTGTACCAATAGATTATGTGATTAATGATGTAAAGAGAGAGGTCGCAGAATTTTTACAAAAGGAGCACTTTTCATCTACAAGTACAGTCGTTATGCTAACAGCTGTGCCAACAAATCTTGTCGCTATTAATGAATTTCCAGCTTCCTTTGGTAGCGTTCTTGTAGTTGTTACGGCTGGGGTTGGTAATGCTGTTGATGTATCTCGTGCACATGAAAGACAAGATGAACCATATATTGGTACTATAAATACGTGGGTCATCGTGAATGGCTGTTTATCAGAAGAAGCGTTTTTCCAAGCAATGATGACGGCTAATGAGGCGAAAACAAAGGCATTGCAATCAGAGAATATTCGTGATGAGCTTAGTGGTACGATTGCAACAGGTACTGCTACAGATAGTTTATTGATTGCAGCGACACAAAAAGGGGAAGAAATGCTGTACGGCGGTCCCATTACTGATGTAGGTAAGATCATCGGTAAAGGCGTTTTTGAAACGACTGTACAGGCAATAAGAAATTATCTTCATTCAGTAAATGACTCTCACCGTTGAAGGTGGTGAGATGATTGCTAATGTGGTTCCTTATAATGGGTGTCCAAACACCTACTGAATGAAGATAAGCCTCCGGCGGATGTCACGGATTTTGAATTGTGCTTGCACAATTCAAAATCCGGACGCAATTACGCCAAGGCGAAATTGATAAAAAACAATTCTAGGAGATGAGAGAAATGAAGCTGTACACGAAAACAGGCGATACAGGGAAAACAAGTCTTATCGGTGGACGCGTTGACAAAGATAGCTTACGCGTAGAGACATATGGGGCCATCGATGAATTAAATTCTTTTATCGGCAAGGCTATTAGTGAATTAGATCGTGAGCTATTCAAAGATATTCTAATTGATTTAGAAACGATTCAGCATGAGCTTTTTGATGCAGGTGGTGACCTTGCTAATGTTATGAAGGAGCGTCATTATAAGCTTACAGAGCAACCGATTGAAGTGTTGGAATCGCGTATTGATGCATTGTCAGATGAAGCACCACCGTTACAACGCTTTATTCTACCAGGCGGTGCACCAGCAGCTGCAACTTTACACATTGCTCGCACAGTAGCACGTCGAGCAGAGCGTCAAATGGTAACGCTTATGAAGGAAATCGAAGATGTACCGACAATTGTACAAAAATATTTAAACCGTCTATCTGACTATTTATTTGCGGTTGCACGTGTTGTGAATTTCCGATTGAATGTTGCGGATATTGAATATATTCGAAGCGGCAATGTCTTTAAAAAATAACTACCTAAAGTTGTGGTTATTGTGATGAATTCATTTTTCAATGAGTACTTAGAAGATTTATCGGAACAATTTTAGCTTTTATCAGAATAATTTCAGTTTTTATCAACTAAGGGCGACCTCTCGGGGATTAGTCACAGATGAGACCGCGATTAGGGGAACGAAAGGCTATAGGCATCACGCGCACTTGAAAAGTCGATTTGTCATCAAAAACATGATGCAAATCGACTTTTTTAATATCTAAATACAATCAAAAGACGGATTTATAATATAAGTGAATAAATCTCTTTAGTGGTTAATAGCCCGCTTTGAAAATAGGGTGGCTTTTCTTCTTGTAAAATGTAAGAATATAAAATTATCAGAAATATTTCCGTTTTATGTTGACTGAATGCTCACTCATTTATTAGAATAGGAATATAATGATTGAACTAGCAAATTTACTACAAAGAGAGAAACTTACGACAAACTAAAGGGGGGACCAACCATGAGTCCATTAGTAATTGCAAACATTGTTCTAACAGTCGTGGTTGTGCTTTATGCAGTAGGGTTATTTTTCTATCTGTTAAAAACACGCTATAAGTTTGTGCAATTGGGGAAAAAGGTTGAGTTTGATGAAAGTGTTCAAGAACGAATTCGTTATCTTATGGTCAATGTACTTGGCCAAAATAAGCTATTAAAAGATCCGAAGAGTGGTTTAATTCACGTTATGTTCTTCTATGGATTTTTGATGGTGCAGCTAGGCGCCATTGATTTAATTTGGAAGGGGTTAGCACCTGGATCACATTTGCCGCTTGGCATTTTCTATAGTGTGTTTACATTTTTCCAAGAGCTTGTAGTATTAATGATTTTAGTGGCGGTCGTGTGGGCATTCTACCGTCGTTATGTAGAAAAGCTAGTACGTCTAAAACGAGGCTGGAAAAATGGGCTTGTGTTAATATTCATTGGCGGGTTAATGGTATCCACATTGCTTGCAAATGGTATGGGACTAATTTGGCATGGTGAAGAACTAACTTATACAGAGCCAGTTGCTTCTGGCATTGCTGCTATTTTTAGCTTCTTACCAGCATCAGCAGCGGCAGTTGTTTTCTATGTAATGTGGTGGGCGCACTTATTAATTCTATTAACATTCTTAGTGTATGTACCACAATCGAAGCACTTCCACTTAATTGTGAGTCCAATCAATGTGTACATGAATCGTTTAGATCGTACAGGTACTTTAACACCAATCGATTTCGAAGCATTAGAAAATGCTGAAGATGAAGAGGATATTCCAGCAATTGGTGTTGGACGTATTCAAGACTTCACACAAAAACAAATGCTAGATTTATATTCTTGTGTAGAGTGCGGACGCTGTACAAATATGTGCCCAGCGTCAGGGACAGGGAAAATGCTATCACCGATGGATTTAATCGTGAAGCTACGTGATCATTTAACATTTACTGGTGCTGTTGAGATTAAGCAAAAGCCTTGGGTACCTTATCAATTCTTTGCTAAAACAAAGGGGAATCAGTTAGCGATGGCAGCTGGTGCTGAGGGGGCAGTTATTGAAGATATTTACAGCCCTTCTTTAATCGGCGAAGTCATTACAGAAGAAGAGATTTGGGCATGTACAACTTGCCGTAACTGTGAAGATCAATGTCCTGTTATGAATGAACACGTCGATAAAATTATTGATTTACGTCGTTACTTAACAATGACTGAAGGAAAAGTAAACCCTGATGCACAACGCGCGATGACAAATATCGAACGTCAAGGCAATCCTTGGGGCTTAAACCGTAAAGAAAAAGAAAATTGGCGTGACCTAGATCCAACAATTCATATTCCAACAGTGAAAGAGCTGAAAAAATCAGGCGAAGAAATGGAATATTTATTCTGGGTAGGTTCAATGGGGGCGTTTGATAACCGCTCACAAAAAATTGCCTTAGCATTCTGTCGTCTATTAAACGAGGCGGGCGTGAAGTTTGCGATTTTAGGAAATAAAGAGAAAAACTCTGGGGACACTCCTCGTCGTTTAGGAAATGAGTTTTTATTCCAAGAGCTGGCGACAGCGAATATTGATGAATTTGAGAAAAACGACGTGAAGAAAATCGTTACAATTGACCCTCATGCTTACAATATCTTTAAAAATGAATACCAAGACTTTGGCTGGAAGGGTGAGGTCTACCACCATACAGAACTATTGAATCGATTGATTGATGAAAATCGTCTAGCGTTAAATTACGAAGTTCATGAAACGATTGTGTTTCACGATTCTTGTTATTTAGGTCGTTATAACGATGTTTATGATGCACCACGTGAGATTTTACGAGGTATTCCAGGTATTAAGCTTGTGGAAATGGAGCGTAATCGTGAAGAAGCAATGTGCTGTGGCGCAGGTGGCGGCTTAATGTGGATGGAAGAGCATGTCGGCAACCGAATTAACGTAGCAAGAACAGAGCAAGCTTTAGCAACGAATGCTTCAGTTATTTCTTCTGGATGTCCTTATTGCTTAACGATGCTTGAGGATGGTACGAAGGCAAAAGAGGTTGAGGATACAATCGGTACATTCGATGTTGCAGAACTATTGGAGCGTTCAGTATTTGGTGAAAAAGTGAAAGCTGTCGAAGAGTCTGTTGAAGAAGCAGCGGATGTAATGGTTGAAGAAGTAGTAGCTTCTGTGGATAGTGTCGAACAAAACGAGAAAGTAGAGACTAGCGCAGAAAAATGATGGTTATTGCAGAGATATTTTAGTTATCTGAAAAATATAAATTGCACAATAAATAATTGTTTTGTAGAATAAGATTAAATGGAAATGGGAGTTGTACTTAAAACTCCCATTTTTCATCGATAGAGGTCGAGCGAGCGTTCAGTCAACGTTGATGCTCTTATACTTCTTCTAGAACGTAAAACAAAAGGGGTGTTTTACTTGAATAGAGCAGTAATTTTAGCAGGAGCAAGAACTGCATTTGGTAAGTTTGGAGGTTCACTATCAGCATTAAGCGCCAGTGATTTAGGCGCGATCGCCATAAAAGGGGCACTTGAGAAAGCGAATATTTCGCCTGATGAAGTGGATGAAGTAATTTTAGGCTCCGTTTTACAAGGGGGACAGGGCCAAATTCCTTCAAGGCAGGCTGCGATCAAAGCAAGCTTACCAATAGCAGTGAAAACAGAAACGATTAACAAGGTTTGTGCGTCAGGGATGCGTGCTGTAACACTAGCGGATCAGCTAATTCGATTAGGGGACGAAGAAGTAATAATCGCTGGTGGTATGGAATCTATGTCCAATGCACCGTATTATCTACAAAATGGTCGAACAGGCTTACGCATGGGCGATTCAACAATGGTAGATGGCATGCTATATGATGGCTTAACATGTGCTTTCGATAAGACAAGGCCGCATATGGGAAGCTACGGTAATGTAACGGCCAAAGAATATTCGTTAAGCCGTGAGGAGCAGGATGCTTGGTCTGTTCGCAGTCATGAACGTGCACTTGCAGCAATTGAAAAAGGTTACTTTGCTGAAGAAATCGTACCTGTGGAAATTCCACAACGTAGGGGAGAGCCGCTTCATGTCGATACGGACGAGGCACCAAGAGCTGGTACGTCAATAGAAGTACTTGCAAAACTCAAGCCAGCCTTTGATAAGGATGGAACGATTACAGCAGGTAATGCACCTGGCGTTAACGATGGTGCATGTGCCTTAGTAGTAATGAGTGAGGAACGTGCAGCGCGTGAAGGAAGAGAGCCGCTGGCGGTGATTATCGGCCATGAAGAGCTTGCGATTGAACCAGAGAACTTCCCGCAAACACCAGGGCTTGTCATTAACCAATTACTTAAAAAGACGGGGAAATCATTAGCTGACATTGATTTGATTGAAATCAATGAAGCATTTGCAGCAGTAGCTCTTGTCAGCAAGCAGCTGGCGGATTTAGATGCTGAAAAGGTCAATGTTAACGGTGGTGCAGTTGCGTTAGGTCATCCAATCGGAGCATCTGGAGCACGCATTATTTTAACACTTGCTCATGAACTAAAACGTCGTGGCGGTGGTATCGGAATTGCTGCTATCTGCTCAGGTGGAGGGCAAGGCGATGCGATTATGATTGAAGTACCGAAAACAGGGGGACACGAATGATGGGAATTCAAAAAGTAATGGTTATTGGTGCAGGGCAAATGGGCTCTGGCATTGCACAAGTTTGTGCACAAGCTGGCTATGATGTAAAACTGAACGACATGAAACAAGAATTTTTCGAACGCGGTTTAGGAGTCATTACGAAAAACCTAACACGTGATGTCGAAAAGGGGCGTAAAACTGAGGATGAGAAGGCAGCCATTTTAGGTCGTATTAATATGTCACTAGATTTACAGGATGCTAGTGATGTAGATATTATCATCGAGGCTGCTGTGGAGAATATGGAAGTGAAGCAATCCATCTTTAAGCAAATTGATCAGATTGCACCGGCACACGCCATTTTAGCTACGAATACATCATCTTTACCAATTACGGAAATTGCAGCTGTTACGAATCGTCCAGAGCAAGTGATTGGTATGCACTTTATGAATCCTGTACCTGTTATGAAGCTTGTAGAAATTATTCGAGGGTTAGCTACTAGTGATGAAGTCTACAAAGCAGTTGAAGACATGACAGTAAAACTATCGAAAACGCCAGTGGAAGTAAATGACTTCCCAGGTTTTATTTCGAATCGTATTTTATTACCAATGATTAATGAAGCGATTTACGCATTGTATGAAGGTGTAGCGTCGAAAGAAGCCATTGACGATGTAATGAAGCTCGGCATGAATCATCCGATGGGACCGTTAACATTGGCAGATTTTATTGGCCTTGATACATGTCTATCCATTATGGAGATTTTACATGAGGGCTTAGGTGATAGTAAATATAGACCTTGTCCATTGCTTCGTAAGTATGTGGCAGCAGGATGGCTAGGTAAAAAATCTGGAAGAGGCTTTTACGTTTATGAATAATCCTATGGGGATGGGACGATTCAAATGAAATGAAATGCAACGGGACAACGTACAGGGGTGACATTATAGATGCATTTACAATTTACAGATGAACAAATAATGATGCGTGATATGGTTCGTGATTTTGCTCAGGATAAAATTGAACCGTGGGTAGAACGTATGGAAGCAGGAGAGTTTCCACGTGAACTCCTTGCGCAAATGGGAGAATTAGGTTTAATGGGGATTACAACGCCTGAGGAATTAGGCGGCTCAGCGATGGATTTCACATCGTACATAATTGCAATCAATGAACTATCAAAGGTTAGCGCAGTAATGGGTGTTATTTTATCCGTGCATACTTCGGTTGGAACAAACCCTATCATTTATTTCGGCAACGATGAACAGAAGAAACGCTATGTTCCAAGGCTTGCCGCGGGTGAATATTTAGGGGCATTTTGTTTAACAGAGTCTAGCGCTGGTTCTGACGCTGGCTCTTTACAATCCAAAGCGGTGCGAGATGGTGATGAATATGTCATCAACGGCTCCAAGGTGTTTATTACAAACGGTGGAGAAGCAGATGTTTATATTGTCTTTGCTTCAACGAACCCTGCTGAAAAAACACGTGGTATTTCAGCATTTATTGTTGAAAAAGGAACACCAGGCTTAATCATAGGTAAAGATGAACATAAAATGGGCTTACACGGCTCACGTACAGTTCAACTAACATTCGACAACTGTCGCATTCCAGCCGCAAACCTTCTTGGGGAGGAAGGGGAAGGCTTTAAAATTGCAATGGCTAACTTAGACGTTGGACGTATTGGAATCGCAGCTCAATCTCTAGGCATTGCCGAAGCGGCGCTAGAGGCAGCTACTGCGTATGCAAAAGAACGTGTCCAATTTGGAAAGCCTATTGCAGTGCAACAAGGGGTTGGCTTCAAGCTTGCTGATATGGCAACTGCCGTAGAGTCAGCAAAGTTACTAGTCTTTCGAGCAGCAGATTTACGCACAAAAGGGTTGCCATGCGGAGCCGAGGCCTCGATGGCGAAACTTTTTGCCTCTCGTACAGCCGTGCAAACAGCGATAGACGCTATACAAATTTTTGGTGGCTATGGCTATACAAAAGACTATCCTGTAGAACGTTATTTCCGAGATGCAAAGGTGACAGAAATATACGAAGGTACAAGCGAAATTCAAAAGCTAGTCATTAGTAAACATTTACTTAAATAAAGTCTGATGTTATTGCGAAGTTGATTTTTCAAGGATGGTTGGCGATTGCACAGGGAAGACCGTTAATCCCGAGAAATATCATCACATATAGAAATCAACAAAACTGAGTCTAACGAAAAAGGGGAAATGGACAATGAACTTTCAATTAACAGAAGAGCATGAGCAATTACGTGAAATGATTCGTGATTTTGCTATCAATGAAGTAGCACCAACAGCAGCTGAACGTGACGAGAACGAAGAGTTTGACCGTGCAATTTTCGATAAAATGGCAGAGCTAGGCTTAACGGGTATTCCATGGCCAGAAGAATACGGCGGTGCAGGCTTTGATTATCTTGCATATGTCATTGCGGTAGAAGAATTATCACGTGTATGTGCTTCAACAGGGGTAACTTTATCAGCACATACTTCACTTGCGGGTTGGCCGATCTTTAAATTCGGTAATGAAGAACAAAAACAAAAATACCTTCGTCCAATGGCAGAAGGTAAACATATCGGTGCATACGGCTTAACGGAGCCAGGATCAGGTTCGGATGCTGGTGGCATGAAAACATATGCAAAACGTGATGGCGATGATTATATTATAAACGGTTCGAAAATCTTCATTACGAACGGTGGAGTAGCAGATACATATGTTGTATTTGCGGTAACAGATCCAGAAGCTAAACATGGCACATCTGCTTTTATCGTTGAAGCAGGCTTTGAAGGCTTCTCGGTAGGAAAGAAGGAGAAAAAGCTAGGTATTCGTTCATCTCCTACAACTGAAATTATTTTTGATAACTGTCGCGTTCCGAAAGAAAACCTGCTTGGAGCTGAGGGAGAAGGCTTCAAAATTGCGATGACAACACTAGATGGAGGACGTAATGGTATTGCCGCACAAGCTCTAGGTATTGCCCAAGGCGCATTGGATGCAGCGGTTGAATACGGTAAAGAGCGTGTGCAATTTGGTAAGCCGATTACTGCCAACCAAGGTGTATCCTTTAAGCTTGCAGATATGGCAACTCAAATTGAAGCATCTCGACTGCTTACATACCAAGCGGCTTGGTTAGAATCAAATGGTCTACCTTATGGTAAGGCGTCAGCAATGGCAAAATTAATGGCTGGGGATACGGCGATGAGTGTAACGACTGAGGCGGTTCAAGTCTTTGGTGGATATGGTTATACGAAGGATTATCCAGTTGAACGCTTCATGCGTGATGCAAAAATTACACAAATTTACGAAGGTACACAAGAGATTCAACGACTTGTTATCTCTCGTATGTTGACAAAGTAACGTATGACAGAAAAAGATAAAAGACCCCAAGTACAGTCAACAGTAAAAGATGAAAATCTCATCGCCATTCGTCGAGAACAGATGATAGAGGGAGCCATTAGATTATTTAAAGAAAAAGGGTTTCACCGTGCCACAACGAGAGAAATCGCAAAAGCTGCAGGCTTTAGTATCGGAACATTATATGAATATATTCGGACGAAGGAAGACGTCCTTTACCTTGTATGTGATAGTATTTATCACCATGCGATGGGGCGACTTTCAAGTTTTGAGATTAAGGCAGGAACGATTGAAGAGCTAAAGGAAATGATTCGAGAGTATTTCTTGCAAATTGATAGTTTGGTTGATGAGCTGACAATCATGTACCAGGAAACTAAATCGCTGTCGAAAGAAGCACAACGCTATGTATTTAGTAAAGAGTTTGAAATGGTTGCTACTTTTGAGCGATTACTAAAACGCTGTGTGCAGTCAGGTGAAATAACGATGACAGATAAACAAATTCACTTAGCAGCAAATAATTTAGTCGTTTCTGGACAAAGTTGGGCATTCCGTAAATGGGCGCTCCATCGTCAGCACTCGATTGACGAATTTATTGAAATGCAAATAACACTGTTCATTTCAGGCATAAAGGGGTTCTAATAAGTTCTGTAAAGGGGTTGTCGGTAATTGCATAGAGCGACATTGCAATTACCGATTTTTTTTATGATTAGAAAGCTGTTTCATTACACAAAGGGTTAATTGATTAAGGGGAGAAAGTGGGGATTTCATATGACAAAGGTAGAAGTATATCGTCCAAAAAATCACGTACGTTTTGTTACAGCATCAAGTCTATTTGATGGACATGATGCTTCGGTTAACATTATACGACGTATTTTACAATCGAGCGGTGTAGAGGTAATCCATTTAGGACATAACCGCTCCGTGGAAGAAGTCGTAAATGCTGCGATCCAAGAGGATGCGCAAGGTATTGCGGTATCATCTTATCAAGGCGGACATATGGAATACTTTAAATATATGTATGATTTGCTGCGTGAAAAAGGGGCGCCACATATTAAAATTTATGGTGGTGGCGGTGGTGTTATTTTACCGCGTGAAATTAAAGAGCTACATGCTTACGGGATTGCTGGGATTTTCTCACCAGAGGATGGGCGTGTTTTAGGATTACAAGGGATGATTAATGAGAAAATTAAAGGAACTGATTTCCCGACTGCTATAGGTAGCTATCAAGAAAAGCTGGATGCTCTATCGACAGAAACACCTGAAATTTTAGCAAACTTATTAACTGCGGCTGAGTCGAATGATGATGAAGAAACGAAAAAGATGCTAGCGGAAGCTCGCAAACGCTCAAAAGGAACGCCTGTAATAGGTATTACTGGAACAGGTGGTGCAGGTAAATCTTCCTTAACAGATGAATTAATTCGTCGTTTCTTGAAAGAGTTTCCGGATAAGCGCGTAGCTATTCTGTCTGTCGATCCGACAAAGCAAAAGACAGGCGGCGCTTTACTTGGTGACCGAATTCGTATGAATGCGATTTTCAATAATCGCGTATATATGCGTAGTTTAGCAACTCGTGGATCTCGTACAGAGCTTACTGCTTCCATTGGGGACGTGCTAGATGTAACGCGTGTAGCGGGCTATGATTTAATCATCGTTGAAACAAGTGGTATTGGTCAGGGTGACGCGGAAATTACAAAATACACTGATCTATCTATGTATGTAATGACAAGTGAATTTGGTGCGCCTACACAGCTTGAGAAAATTGACATGATTGATTTTGCGGATGTGATTGCCATCAATAAATTTGAACGCAAAGGCTCTGAGGATGCACTACGTCAAGTGCAGAAGCAATATCAACGTTCACGAGAGCTTTGGGATGAATCACTGGATAATATGCCTGTGTACGGTACGATTGCTAGTCAATTTAATGACAAAGGAACGAATGCTTTATTTGCTGCATTAGTAAATATCATTAATACGAAGACAGGTAGTCATTGGGAGACGGGCTATGAGCAATTTGCGAAAACGCAAAAGCAAGATGTGATTATTCCAAACGACCGTCGTTATTATTTACGAGAACTCACGGACACTGTGCGTGGCTATCATAAAAAATCAGAGCAACAGGTGGAATTTGCTCGCCGTCTATTCCAATTAGAGGGATCTATTGAAACGATTAAGGAAAAGGCGCCAAATGATGCATTAATCGCATCTCTTACTTCTTTAGCGGAAGGTGTTAGAGATGAATTAACGGCTGAATCTAAACGTATTTTAGATAATTGGCATGCTTTAAAAGAAGCGTATGCTGGAGATGAATTAGTAACGAAAGTTCGAGATAAGGAAATTCGAACAATTTTAAAGACAATGAGTTTATCTGGTACGAAAATTCCTAAAGTTGCCTTGCCAAAATTCGTAGATTATGGTGAAATTTTACGCTGGGTTTATAAAGAAAATGTACCTGGTGAATTCCCATATACAGCTGGGGTATTCCAATTTAAACGTGAAGGGGAAGATCCGAAGCGACAATTTGCTGGCGAAGGAACGCCTGAGCGTACGAATAAACGATTCCATTATTTATCGAAGGATGATGATGCGAAACGTTTATCAACAGCATTTGATTCGGTAACGCTATATGGTGAAGATCCAGATTACCGACCTGATATTTATGGGAAGGTTGGAGAGTCGGGTGTTTCTATTTGTACGTTAGAGGATATGAAAAAGCTATATGCAGGCTTTGATTTATGTGCACCATCAACTTCTGTATCGATGACAATTAACGGTCCAGCACCGGTTATTTTGGCAATGTTCATGAATACGGCTATTGATCAGCAAGTGAAACTACGTGAGAAAGAACTGGGTCGACCTTTAACAGTTGAAGAATTTACGGAGACGCGCGAGAAAACATTACAGGTTGTACGCGGAACCGTGCAAGCAGATATTTTAAAGGAAGATCAAGGGCAAAATACATGTATATTCTCAACAGAGTTTGCGTTACGTATGATGGGAGATATTCAGCAATACTTTATCGATCATAAAGTTCGTAATTATTATTCTGTATCTATTTCTGGTTACCATATTGCTGAAGCTGGTGCGAACCCAATTTCACAGTTGGCCTTTACATTAGCAAATGGCTTTACGTATGTAGAATATTATTTAAGTCGAGGAATGAATATTGACGACTTTGCGCCAAATCTATCATTCTTCTTCTCTAATGGACTTGATCCAGAGTACACAGTTATTGGACGCGTAGCTCGCCGTATTTGGGCAATTGTTATGCGTGATAAGTACGGCGCCAATGAACGAGCGCAAAAATTAAAATATCATATTCAAACATCTGGACGTAGTTTGCATGCGCAGGAGATTGACTTTAATGATATCCGCACAACGTTACAAGCGTTAATGGCATTACAGGATAACTGTAATTCATTGCATACGAATGCATATGATGAGGCTATTACAACGCCTACGGAAGAATCTGTACGTCGTGCGATGGCTATTCAAATGATTATTACGAAGGAACATGGCTTAGCAAAAAACGAAAACCCATTACAAGGAGCGTTTATCGTAGAAGAGTTAACAGATCTTGTAGAAGAAGCGGTACTAGAAGAGTTTGATCGTATCAATGATCGTGGTGGCGTACTAGGTGCAATGGAAACACAATATCAACGTGGTAAGATTCAAGAGGAATCTATGCACTACGAGATGCTAAAGCATTCAGGTGAGTTACCAATCATTGGTGTAAACACATACTTAAATCCGAATCCGCCTTCTGAAGATGAAATTAACAATATGGAAATTGCGCGTGCATCGACGGAAGAAAAAGAGACGCAAATTCGTAATTTACAAGCCTTCTGGAAGCAACATGAAGGCGAGAACGCAGCGGCACTTGCCCGATTACAACAAGTAGCTGTAAACAACGGTAATATTTTCGCGGAGCTTATGGAAACCGTAAAAGTCGCTAGCTTAGGGCAAATCACGAATGCTTTATACGAGGTAGGCGGACAATATCGTCGTAATATGTAATGATCGTTAACGTTTATTCTATTTTGTACAAAATGTTTGTATAGTTTTAAGTGCCTAGTCTTAGGATTAGGCACTTCTTTTTATTTCCGTTATAATAGAAATGTAAAAAAAAGGGGAGACGCAATAGATGATGAAATCGGCTATTAACTACATCATTATTTTAGCTTTGGTGGTAGGAGTTATTTTCCTGTATGATAAGCAAATTGGCGCTGTTCCTTTACTATTATTATCTGTCTATTTGTTTTACTTGGGGATAAAAAAGATGCGTGATATAAAAAACAGTAATTGAAGCTAGCAATGAGGATAATACTTTGTATATAATGGGTATTATGCTTATGATGGGAAGTTACTTTTGTGCGGCCTTTTTTTGCTGCGCTCCGAAAATAAAGCTATATAAATTTTAAAACGTCCAATGTGATGAGAGAAAGGAAGTGCACGAATGAATTTTCGTGAAATGACAAAAGAACAATTAGCGGAAGAATCGTTAATTAACTTAGCTTATGCAATTTTAAATGAAAAACGTGCCTCAGTGTCTTATAACGACTTATTAACAATAATGCAAGAGCTTGTGGGCTATAGTGATGAAGAAATAAAAGCTCGCCTACTACAATTTTACACTGATTTAAATGTAGATGGCCGCTTCTTATTTAATCAAGAAACAGGCTGGGGCTTACGTGAATGGTATAAAGTTGAACAGATTGAAGAAGAAACAGCTCCATCTGTTAAAACGCATAAGAAAAAATCTAAAGCAGCCCTTGAGGATGAAGAAGATTTAGAAGAAGATTTAGAAGAAGAAGATATTGACTTTGATGAAGATTATGAAGAATTCGTTGAAGAAGATCTAGACGAAGATGAAGAAGACGAAGCAGATGATAAAGAAGATATCGACTTTGATGAAGATGATTTAGAGGACATTGATGAAGAAATCGATGAGGACTTTGTCGATGAAGATGAAGATGAAGATGAATTTGAAGAAGAGGAAGAAGCCTAAGATAATTACTCTTTGAAATTTTCTTTCTTTTATCCTTGTAGTAAAAAATCTTGACTTCTATCACGGTTACGTTTAGTCTTTTACTTGGGCTCCTTATTAAAGGAGAAAGACCGTGTATGTAATACGCTCCCCCTGCAAACCTATGCAGGAGGAGCGTTTTTTTTATTTTTTAACTTTATTCAATCAAGTTCTCCCATGTTTATAATGACGGAATGAATAGTAAGGCGCTAAATTATTCATGATGTATAGTAAGCGGTGATTGAATATATGTTAAAACTTTTTAAAAGGAAAGTAGAAAAGAGATAGAAACGATTACAGCTTCGAATCGACTACATATTTGTAGGCATTCTCGGCTTTTCTTATTTTAGGGATGAGAAATATTTATTTTCTTAGCCTGTCAAAACATTGGCATCAATGCTTAGAATCAGCATGTGGCGTGAATGTACTTTTCTTACTAGCAATTTCTAGTACAACATAAGGAGGAATTTTTTCATGACAAAGTATATTTTTGTAACAGGTGGGGTTGTGTCTTCACTTGGAAAAGGGATTGTAGCAGCATCTCTAGGTCGTTTATTAAAAAATCGCGGATTAGAAGTGACGATTCAAAAATTTGACCCATATATCAATATTGACCCAGGTACAATGAGTCCTTATCAACATGGTGAGGTATTCGTAACAGATGATGGCGCAGAAGCTGACTTAGACTTAGGTCACTACGAACGTTTCATTGATATTAACCTAGGAAAACATTCTACAGTGACATCAGGTCGTGTTTATCAGTCTGTATTACAAAAAGAACGCCGTGGCGATTACAACGGTGGAACAGTACAAGTAATTCCTCACATTACAAATGAAATCAAAGATCGTATTCAACGCGCTGGTCGCGAAACTAACGCAGACGTAGTTATTACAGAAGTAGGCGGAACAGTTGGGGATATTGAATCATTACCATTCCTTGAAGCAATTCGCCAAATGAAAACGAACTTAGGCCATAACAACGTAATGTACGTTCATTGTACGCTTATCCCTTACATTAAAGCTGCAGGTGAGCTTAAAACAAAACCAACTCAGCATTCTGTAAAAGAATTACGTTCTTTAGGTATTCAACCAAATATTATCGTTGTACGCACAGAGCAAGAAGTGCCACAAGATATGAAAGAAAAACTAGCTTTATTCTGTGATGTACAGCCACACGAAATTATTGAATCTCGTGATGCAGAGCATTTATATGAAGTACCTTTAAACCTTCATGCACAAGATATTGATGATATCGTACTTGACCATTTTGGCATTGAAGCACCAGAAGCGGATATGGAAGAATGGCGCGAACTTGTAGCAAAAGTGAAGAGCTTACCAAATAAACGAAAAGTAGCATTAGTAGGTAAATATGTAGAACTACAAGATGCTTACATTTCTGTTGTAGAGGCATTAAAACATGCAGGCTATGCATTTAATTCTGATATTGAGATTGACTGGATTAATGCGGAGCATGTAGAGGCTGACAATGTTGCTACGCTTTTAAAAGGTGCTGACGCTATTTTAGTTCCAGGTGGTTTCGGCGATCGTGGAGTTGAAGGTAAAATTTTAGCGACACAATATGCTCGCGAAAATAATGTACCATTCTTAGGTATTTGCTTAGGTATGCAACTAGCAACAGTAGAATTTGCTCGTAACGTACTTGGTTTACAAGGCGCGCATTCTACAGAGCTAGATTCACAAACGCAATACCCAATTATTGACTTCTTACCAGATCAAAACGACAGTGTAGACATCGGTGGTACATTACGTTTAGGTTTATATCCATGTAAATTAAAAGAAGGCTCAAAGGCAAGCCAAGCGTATGGTCAAGAGCTTGTTTATGAGCGTCACCGTCATCGTTATGAATTTAACAATGAATATCGTGAAGCGATGGAAGCAGAAGGTCTTGTCTTCTCAGGTACAAGCCCTGACGGTAAATTAGTGGAAATTATCGAGTTACCAGAAAATAATTTCTTCGTAGCATGCCAATTCCACCCAGAATTAGTATCACGTCCAAACCGTCCACAGCCATTGTTCCGTGATTTTATCGGAGCAACATTTAAATAATACAAAAAAGAGTTGTCTCACTTGCTGAGACAACTCTTTTTTTAGCTCTTCGGCAAAACGAGGAGTTGATTTCCGTTCCGGCTGGGCGCTTTCCTGGGGGCGTCCGATGAGCCGCTTCACTCGCATCGCTCGCTCCAGGGTCTCATCTGTGACGCTAATCCCCAAGGAGTCGCCCAGCCTCCACTCCAATCAACACTTCACATTGTATGTCTCTTCTGCTGGCAAGGCACTTTAATATATTAAATTAAACTTCAGCAATAATGTTTATTCTGTGCGACAGCAACAGCAGTTTTAAATCGAATCACTGTTATAAGTCTTTTCCGTTTGATTATAGTTAGTAGCATTAGAGTTCACTTTTGAAATGCAAAAATTTTAAAGCTTTTGTTGATTTGTGTTAAAGGCTACTTGATACTTGCCGACAGGAAAGCTAATAGCATAGAACGGAAATCATCCTTATTTAAAACGCCACAATATTTAAAAGAATTCCTTGACCATTTTGTTTTTCAACATTAATAAAAAGAGTTGTCTCTAACACTGAGACAACTCTTTTTATAGATTCCTTTATAGCTCTTCGTCATCAAGACCAAGCATTTCATCATACGCAATTTTTACGGCTTCATAAACAAAAAGGGCAGCAATAGCGTGTGGCACAACTATGCGATCTCCTAAATCGTTTGGTAATAAACCACCTCGCATGCGTGTCGAAATATACGTATACGCTAAATCTGCTAGTGGATTTTCGGCATTAGCTACTTCGCTAGCAACGGCTGCAAATGGAATAAACTGATTATTTAATTGCTGTGCTAATGCTAATGCATCCTCATCGTGTACGTTACGTGTAAAAATGCATACACGATCCGCTTCTGTGATCATTGTATCTTTTGTCCAAGGGACTAACTTCGTAAAACGTTCCACAGCTTGAAATGCATTTAATTCGACAACTTGCATTTCGCCAAAGCATGCGAAATAGACATTACCTTCACTAATACCCGCCTGTGCAAGTAATCGCGCTGTTTCTTCAATTGCTTCCTCTTCATTTTGTGTTATTCTTTGTAATAATCCACTTAGTTGTGTTGTTAATATTTTTGACATGGTCCCACCTCAATCAATATTATAGGTTTGAAAAGAGCATAAAGCAAAAGTAGATAATTTATAATAATAGAAGGTATTAATAGGTTAAAGGAGAATATTACATAATAGAGAGAATTTTACGTAAAAATAATAACTAAAAAAAGGGCGGAATGAAATGTGAAACGAGTACTAATTGTCGATGATCAACCAGGAATTCGTTTACTTTTAAATGAAGTGTTGAAAAAAGAAGGTTACGGTACATATTTAGCTGCAAATGGTATGGAAGCACTGAAGTATGCTGCGGAAGAGGAAATAGATTGTGTCCTGCTAGACATGAAAATCCCGGGAATGGATGGCATAGAAATTTTAAAGCACTTAAAAGAGCGATGGCCACAACTTCCGGTTTTCATGATGACAGCATATGGTGAATTGGACGTTGTACAGGAGGCATTAGATTTAGGAGCCATTCGATATTTTACTAAGCCTTTTGATATTTTTGAAGTGCGTGATGAGGTTAATAAAATAGTAAACGTTTAGATGAACAGGCAGTGGTCAACACCGCCTGTTTTTCTTGGTTATTATAGAGGTTTTCTACCATTTTACTATTATTTTGCTTCCACAATAAATGACTCATCACCATAACGAGGGGTTGATTTCCGTCCGACTGTGCGCTTTGTTGCTGTCGCTTTGCTTTCGCACAGTTAAAACATTTGTTGCTGTCGCTTCGCTTTCGCACAGAGCAAAGCTTCCAAAGAGCGTCCGATGAGCTTCTTTTATTTTTCTGCAGTGCAGCGTAATGATAGCAACAAAAATCTTTAATGAGCTGCAGTTTTAAGGTTTATCGAGAAATTTTGATTGTTTATCGACCAACTTTATCGATTTATCGACCAAATTTTTTATTTATCACCCAAATTTTTTATTTTATCGACCAACTTTCGAAAAATATCGACATCTACCTTCTTGGAACACAATCTGACCTTACTAGGGCTTTGAACCTTCGTTTCGTTGCACTGCACGCTGCCGCTTCGCTTTCGCGTAGAAAATAACAGCCCCTGCTTTTCAGGGGCTGTTATTTTTGCTATGATTAAATAGCATATTTATGTAGAAAGAATAGTCCTAAGAGGAGGATTTTTAGTATGGCATTAGTATCTATGAAAGAGATGTTAATTAAAGCAAAAGCAGAAGGTTATGCGGTTGGTCAGTTCAACATCAACAACCTTGAGTGGACTCAAGCAATTTTACAAGCAGCTGAAGAGGAAAAATCTCCAGTTATTCTAGGCGTTTCTGAAGGTGCAGGAAAATATATGGGCGGATTTATTTCCGTTGTACACATGGTAAAAGGTTTAATGGAATCTTATGGCACTACGGTACCTGTAGCTATTCACCTTGACCATGGTTCAAGCTTTGAAAAATGTAAAGAAGCTATTGATGCAGGCTTTACTTCTGTAATGATCGATGCTTCTCATCATCCATTTGAGGAAAATGTTGCGACTACTTCAAAAGTAGTTGAGTACGCTCATTCGAAAGGTGTTTCTGTTGAAGCTGAGCTTGGCACAGTAGGTGGTGACGAGGATGGCGTAATCGGTGGTATTATGTACGCTGATCCAGAAGAATGCCGTAAAATGGTTGAAATGACTGATATCGACTGTTTAGCACCAGCACTTGGCTCTGTACATGGTCCTTATAAAGGAGAACCAAACTTAGGCTTTAAAGAAATGGAAGAAATCTCAAACTTAGCAGACCTTCCATTAGTATTACATGGTGGTACAGGTATCCCAACAAAAGATATTCAACGCTCAATTTCATTAGGTACAGCAAAAATTAACGTCAATACTGAAAATCAAATTGCTGCTACAAAAGTAATTCGTGAAGTTCTTGATAACGATAAAGTTGTTTATGATCCTCGTAAATTCCTTGCACCAGCACGTGAAGCGATTAAAGCGACAGTTATTGGGAAAATCCGTGAATTTGGTAGTGCACAAAAAGCATAATTTTAGTATCTAATACGCAAAAAAAACAGAGATGAATACACATAATAAGAGAAGTGTTGATGTTGTTATCGACCTTCTCTTGTTTTTGAAATAAAAAATTTTTGGCAAAAATTTAAATAATAGGCTTATCACCAAAAGTGGTATAGTAAATTGATTGCCGTTCCAACTGATGGGTCCTAAGAAAGCGCCCAGTCAGAACGGAAATCAACTTCAAGTAGGATGATGAGTCAAAATAGTGATTAGGAGGAAAAAATAATGAAATTTTTTATAGATACAGCAAACTTTGAAGAGATTAAAGAAGCACACGCATGGGGTATTTTATCAGGTGTTACAACAAACCCATCATTAGTTGCAAAAGAAGAGAATGTTTCTTTCCATGATCGACTTCGTGAAATCTCAGAGCTTGTAGATGGCTCAGTGAGTGGGGAAGTAATCTCTCTAGATGCAGCAGGTATGATTAAAGAAGGCTTAGAATTGGCTGAAATTGCTCCGAATATTACAGTTAAACTGCCAATGACTCCAGCTGGTTTAGAGGCATGTCGCTTCTTTGCAGACAAAGGTATTAAAACGAACGTAACATTAATTTTTAGTGCCAACCAAGCATTAATGGCTGCTCGTGCAGGTGCTACATATGTATCACCATTTATCGGTCGTTTAGATGATATGGGTCAAAACGGTGTAGAACTAATTGAAACGATTGCAGATATTTTTACAATCCATAATATCGATACGCAAATTATTGCTGCATCAATTCGTCATCCGCAACACGTAACAGCTGCAGCACTTGCAGGTGCACATATTTCGACTACTCCATTTAAAGTATTAAAGCAACTTTTCAATCATCCACTAACGGAAAAAGGAATTGAAGGATTTTTAGCGGATTGGAATAAGAGAAAAGGCGAATAATAAGATTATATAGTGAGCCAATTGCAGAAAAATTACTTTCCAATCATGAGGGAGAACGCGAAATGGATGTTTATAAAATTACAGGCGAAAATCGCCTACAGGGTACAATAAAAGTTAGTGGTGCAAAAAATAGTGCAGTCGCCTTAATTCCAGCATCAATTTTGGCGAACTCTCCAGTGACAATTGGAGGGTTACCAGAAATTTCTGATGCGTGGACGTTAAAGGCATTATTAGAGGAAATCGGTGGAGAAGTGTCATTTGAGGATGGCATAATGACAATTGATCCAACGGAAATGATTGCTTTACCATTACCGAACGGCAACGTGAAAAAACTTCGTGCTTCCTATTACTTAATGGGAGCCATGCTTGGTCGCTTTAAAAAAGCTGTGATTGGTTTACCGGGAGGCTGCTTCTTAGGGCCGCGTCCTATTGACCAACATATTAAAGGCTTTGAGGCATTGGGTGCGAAAGTTACGAATGAGCATGGAGCGATTTATTTACGTGCTGATGAATTAATTGGTGCCAAAATATTTTTAGACGTTGCCAGTGTGGGAGCAACCATTAATATTATGTTAGCTGCTGTTCTTGCAAAAGGACGTACGGTTATTGAAAATGCAGCAAAAGAACCAGAGATTATTGATGTAGCAACTCTTCTCACTAACATGGGAGCTAATATTAAAGGTGCGGGTACTAGTGTTATCCGTATTGAAGGCGTAGAGGAGCTTCATGGTACGGAGCATACGATTATTCCAGATCGTATTGAAGCTGCTACGTTTATGATAATGGCTGCCGCTTTAGGTGAAGGCATTACCATCGATAATGTTATTCCATTGCATTTAGAGGCGATTATTGCAAAGCTTCGTGAAATGGGTGTAAAAATCGAAATTGATGAAGAAAGTATTTTTGTACCCAAAACAGACCTATCCACATTGCAGGCCGTTGATGTGAAAACATTAGTGTATCCAGGGTTCCCGACTGATATTCAGCAACCACTTTCTGTATTAATGTCTCAAGCATTTGGTTCCTCAAAGATAACAGATACGATTTATTCAGCTCGATTTAAGCATATTGATGAACTTCGTCGTATGAATGCCATTGCACGCGTTGAAGGAAATACAGCTATTATTACAGGCCCAAATAAACTACAAGGTTCAACTGTAACAGCTACAGACCTTCGTGCTGGTGCTGCATTAGTATTAGCAGGGCTTTTAGCTGAAGGTGAAACAGAAATTCACGATATCTATCATATTGAGCGTGGGTATAGCTCACTTATTGAGAAATTACGTGATTTAGGCGCTGATATTCGACGTGAAACAATAATGGCACGCGTAGCAGAGACAAAGGAATAATGAGAGCTAAAAGTTTTGAACTAACTATGTTACAATAGAGGTAATTTGAATGTTTCGGCGAAGAAACATGCCGATAACGGGAGGCAAATAAGACAATGGAACGTAGTTTATCGATGGAAGTAGTACGAGTAACAGAGGCAGCAGCAATCGCATCCGGGAAATGGATGGGCCGCGGTTTAAAAATTGAGGCAGATGATGCAGCAACGACAGCGATGCGCGTAATGTTCGATACAATTCCAATGCATGCTACAGTAGTGATTGGTGAAGGCGAAATGGATGAAGCACCAATGCTTTATATTGGTGAAGAGCTTGGCTTACGCAATGGTGGTCCTAAAGTAGATATTGCAGTTGACCCATTAGAAGGTACAAATATTGTAGCGAAGGGTACAAATGGTGCAATGACAGTTCTTGCTATTGCAGATAAAGGGAATCTGTTAAACGCGCCTGATATGTACATGGAGAAAATTGCAGTAGGACCAGAAGCGGCTGGTAAAGTAGATATTAACGCTTCTGTTACGTATAATTTATTACAAGTAGCGAAAGCTAAAAATAAAGATATTTCGGACGTAGTAGCTACACTTTTAGATCGACCACGTCACCAAGCAATTGTTGATGAAATCCGAGAAGCTGGAGCACGTATTAAATTTATTCAAGACGGTGATGTTGGAGCAGCTATCAATACTGCTTTTGATGAAACTGGCATTGATATTATGTTTGGTACAGGTGGTGCACCAGAGGGTGTTATTTCAGCTGTTGCTTTAAAATGTCTAGGTGGAGACTTCCAAGCGAAGCTAGTGCCAGAAGATGCTGAACAGTTAGAACGCTGCGAAAAAATGGGTGTAGACGTAGAAAAAGTTCTTTATTTAGATGACCTAGTTAAAGGTGACGATGCTATTTTTGCAGCGACTGCTGTAACAGATTGTGAGCTATTAAAAGGTGTTCAGTATAAAGGAGCCTACGCATTAACACATTCAGTAGTTATGCGAGCTAAATCTGGAACTGTACGATTTGTAGAAGGTCGTCACGCTCTTGATAAAAAACCTAGCTATAAATAAAATTTTCTTCTAAAATATACCTAGTGCATCTTTTTTTGCACTAGGTACCTTCTTCTAAATTTTCAACCATCCCATAGTTTTATAAGGCTATGTTATGCTTCAATGTTTTGCCTAGTAAATTGAAGTATCTATCGCCCTGCTTAATTTCTAACGAAGAACTGAAAATGCTGACAGGTACGAAAAGATTAACTTTATCTTCATGTAGCAAAATGCTATTGTATTGAAAGTAAAGTGTAACAATTATGCCAAGGTGATATAGGCCTATCACAAAAAACTTCTATGATAACCCCAAAAATGAAAATTATATTTTGAAAAAGACTGGAGTTGTGCACATGTCTGCATTGACAATCGCTCAATTAGAAAACATGACGTTAAAGGAGCTTTATGCCCTAGCACGCCAATATAAAATTTCATATTATAGCAAGCTAACGAAAAAAGAATTAATATTTGCTATTTTGAAAACTCGTTCGGAGCAAGAAGGCTATTTCTTTATGGAAGGCGTACTAGAAATTGTTTCGCAAGAAGGCTTTGGCTTCCTTCGACCAATTAACTACTCTCCAAGTAAAGAGGATATCTATATTTCTGCTTCTCAGATTCGTCGTTTTGACCTACGAAATGGGGACAAGGTATCTGGTAAAGTACGTCCACCTAAAGAAAATGAACGCTATTATGGACTACTACAAGTAGACGCTGTTAACGGTGAAGACCCAGAAGTAGCTAAAGAACGTGTGCATTTCCCTGCATTAACGCCTTTATATCCTGATCGACAAATTAAGCTTGAAACTACACAACGCAATTTATCGACACGTATTATGGATTTAGTGGCACCTGTAGGCTTTGGGCAGCGTGGATTGATCGTTGCACCACCAAAAGCAGGGAAAACGTCATTATTAAAAGAAATCGCGAATTCGATTACAACAAATTATCCAGATGCAGAGTTAATTGTATTACTAATTGACGAACGCCCTGAGGAAGTAACTGATATTGAACGTTCAGTAAATGCTGATGTAGTGAGCTCGACTTTCGATGAGGTTCCAGAAAATCATGTGAAAGTTGCAGAAATTGTATTAGAACGTGCACGCCGCTTAGTTGAGCATAAGCGTGATGTTATTATTTTAATGGATTCTATTACACGTTTAGCACGAGCGTATAACTTAGTTATTCCTCCGAGCGGTCGTACGCTTTCAGGTGGTATTGACCCTGCTGCGTTCCATCGACCAAAACGATTCTTTGGTTCGGCACGTAATATTGAAGAAGGCGGTAGTTTAACAATTTTAGCAACTGCATTAGTGGATACAGGATCTCGTATGGATGAGGTCATTTATGAAGAATTTAAAGGAACAGGTAACCTAGAGCTTCATCTTGATCGCCAATTAGCAGAGCGTCGTATTTTCCCTGCGCTTGATATCCGCCGTTCAGGTACACGTAAGGAAGAGCTTCTACTTGAGCCTGAGCAACTTGAAAAGCTATGGGCAATTCGTAAAACATTCTCGGACGCACCTGATTTCGCGGAGCGCTTCATGAAAAAATTACGTACAACAAAATCAAATGAAGAATTCTTTGAAAAGCTAAATGAAGATATGAAAAAAGCTACTAAAGGCAAAGGCCTACTATAATCATGAATCACCATTGACTAGCAATAGTCGATGGTGATTTTTTTATTTAATCAAAAATAATTGAAATTGAGAATCATTATCAATATAATAGTTCCATATAATTCTATTTTTAAAAGGAGACGGAAATGAATTATGATGCTTATATGCTTCTATGGCAAAATGCAAATATCCAGTTAAAGCAAATTGACTATGTTAGTAATACCGATGTTCGAATGACAAAGGTTTTAAAAAATAGCGCATTCCTTGTCATGACAGCAGGAGATGCAGAAATTGTCATTGATGACCAACCTTATCATGTACAGCGCTTTAGTATTTTCCATATTGGAAAGTCCAAATCCCTTCATATTACGGCACCAAATAGCATTAGCTACTTCCTTATTTCTTATAAAGGGGATGTCATTTACAAAGATGCTTTTATGCAACATTTACAGATACAATATCAGCCATTCCAAACGACTTTCTCTTGTATACCTGCAAATCCAGTAGCCTTACATACAATTTTGCAAGATATGTACAGCAAATGGCAGTCGGGCTCTATTCAAGAGCATTTATCAGTGAAAGCATCCTTTTATGAGTTCGTCTATCGTGTTTTTCGAGAACTGGCTGAGGGGCAGGGGGAATCGCACGACATTGATAGGGCAGAAGCAGCACGTCTGTATATAGAGCAAAACATACATGAATCTTTATCCATACAGGCACTTGCTGATTTACTTAACATAAGTGCACGTCATTTATTACGTATTTTTAAGGCTCGTTATGAAGTAGGTCCACAAATTTATTTACAGCAGCTAAGAATAGAAAAGGCTAAGCATTACTTGGTAGAAAATCAATATGGCATAAAAGAAATAGCTATTTCGCTTGGATTTGAAGATGAATATTATTTTAGTCGGGTTTTTAAAAAGGCAACAAATATGGCACCAAGTAATTTTAGGCTGAAATATACATCAAACTTGTCCGAAATCGCCATTACAAATGAGAATCATTTTCAATACAATAAGAAACAGCTCGCGCAAGCAAAACAATTTGAAAATGAGGAAAATAACATAATGATGAAAAAAATAAGTAGGCATGTAAAAATACCATTTTTGCTAAGTTTGTTCGTTTTACTTGCAGCATGTGGAGAAGATACAAAGCAATCTGTTGAACATAAAGAGAATGAACCTAAGTCAGAAGAAGTAAAGACTAGAACTGTGACAGATGATAGTGGACGACAAGTAGAGATTCCAGTAAAAGCAGAACGGGTAGTGACAGACTGGTATCTTGGACAAATTCTAGCGTTGGATGTTATCCCAGTAGGAGCAGTGACAGCTAATTTAGACTTTGCAGCATTTGTAAAATCGTATTACAAGGAAGGTGATATTTCCAATATTGGTACAGATGGGAGTGCATCATTAGAAAAGATCTTAGAATTAAAGCCAGATTTAATCATTACATGGAATAAAGAAGATGTAGAAAAATATGAAAAGATTGCACCAACTATTGTATTTTCGGAAACAGCACATAAATCGGCTACCGATGAAGTTAAAGCGATGGGAGAATATTTAGGTCGTCAGGACGAAGCTAACGCATTTGTTCAAGATTTTGAGAAACGTATAGCGCAAGCACAGGAAAAAATAAATAATGTTATCCCAGAAGGAGCTACTTTTACTATTTATGATGTATTCGAAAAAAATGCAACAGTTGTAGGGAATTCAAGTGTGTCAGGTGGTAGAGCACTTTATCAAATACTTAATATGAAGCCTCAGGAAAAGGTACAGGAGCTTTTCGATACGAAAGAATCTACAGGTGGGCGTTATGAAATTTCCTATGAAGTGGTAGGAGACTATGTTGGGGATTATGTTTTTGTTATTAATTTCTTTAATAAAGAAGAGAAATTCCCTTCCACTTGGAAAAATCTAGATGTTGTCAAAAATAATAAAACAATAGAATTAGAACCAGAATATTATTTTGCTTCTGATCCACTCTCAGGATTACATCAAGCCGAAGACCTTGCTGACAAAATAGTAGAGTTTACAAAGGTTCAACAAAAGTAATAAATAGTACAAAGTAATGTGAGTTACCTGTGTATGATTGGGTAGCTTATTTACTAGAACACTATGAATGATAATAGGAGGCTTCCTCAATGTTATTACAGCGTTTTTTTTCATATTACAAGCCCTATAAAGGATTATTTATTTTAGATTTTTCCTGTGCCATACTAGTAGCCCTTATCGAATTAGCATTTCCAATCGTATTAAATAAGGTGATTGATGATATTCTACCAGACGGTGAACTGAAGTGGATTATTATGGCTAGTTTATTATTATTCGTTTTATATATTTTTAATTCTATTTTACATTTTATCGTTTCGTATTGGGGACATATGTTAGGTATCAATATTGAGACGGATATGAGAAGGGAAGCGTTTAGTCACGTTCAAAAGCTTTCGTTTCGTTATTTCGATAACAATAAAACAGGGCATCTAGTTTCAAGATTGACGAATGATTTAATGGACATTGGTGAACTTGCGCATCATGGACCAGAGGATATGTTTATTGCTGCAATGACGATTGTAGGTACATTCGGAGTTATGTTTTACATTGATCCAACCTTTACAATACTAATTTTCCTACTAGTTCCAATCATCTTAATTTTAACGATTATTTTTGGGAAGTTAATGTCCAAAGCATTCCGTCAAATGTTTGGGGATATTGCAGATTTTAATGCACGTGTTGAAAACAATGTAAGTGGTATTCGTGTTGTACAAGCCTTTACGAATGAAGAGCATGAGATTAAGCGCTTTAAAGTAAACAATGAAAGATTTCGAATGACAAAACTTTTTTCCTATAAAGTAATGGCTTGGAATGAAGCGATTTCAGGCATTCTCACAAAAATTTTGTCATTATTCACGCTATTTGTAGGTGCATATTTCGTTTTAAAAGGCCATTTAACAAATGGTGAATTCATTGCATTTATTTTATTATCAGGTATTCTCTTAAACCCAATCAATAAAATTAATATGTTTATTGAAAGTTATCCGAAAGGAATGGCAGGGTTTAGAAGATACATTGAATTTCTAGAAACAGCACCTGAAATTGCAGATCGTTCAGAGGCAAAAGCTATCGATGAAATTGAAGGTGAAATTACATTTACTAATGTATCGTTTGGTTACTCTGAAAATAATCATGCCTTACATCATATTAATTTACAGGTACATCCTGGTGAAACGGTTGCGTTAGTAGGTCCATCTGGTGCAGGGAAATCTACCATCTGCAGTTTATTACCACGTTTTTATGAAGTAAATGAAGGTTCAATAAAAGTCGATGGCATTGATATACGAGATTTTAAGCTGCAATCATTACGTTCACATATAGGAATTGTTCAACAGGATGTCTTTTTGTTTGATGGCACAATTCGAGAAAACATTGCTTATGGTGATTTAAACGCGAGTGAGGAAGATATTTGGTTTGCTGCACAGCGAGCGCAGCTTACAGATGTCATTAAAGCGCTACCTGATGGTATGGATACATTAGTTGGTGAACGTGGCGTGAAATTATCAGGTGGACAGAAGCAAAGATTATCGATTGCACGTATATTCTTGAAAAATCCTAAAGTATTGATTTTGGATGAAGCAACGTCTGCTTTGGATACAGAAACCGAGCAGGCAATTCAACAAGCCTTAAACGAGCTCGCAATAGGCCGTACAACATTAGTGATTGCACACCGTTTAGCAACGATAAAAGATGCTGATCGAATTGTCGTTGTATCGAAAAAAGGAATTATAGAAGAAGGTACTCATGAGCAATTAATGGATAGACAAAATGCTTATTATGGTTTGTATACAGCGCAATTTGGCTTACAAATCTAAGCTAGTAATTTGTCATTTTATCATCACTCAGCGCAATGACGCCAAGGCGAAATTAATAAAAGGAGGGAAGGGTTATATGTCAGTTCTTGAAATAGATCGTGTGGCTATTGGTTACTCCTCGACGCTCATTGTACATGATTTAAGTGTAGAAATTCCAAAAGGACAAATCTCAACGATTATTGGTCCAAACGGCTGTGGCAAATCTACCTTATTAAAGGCAGTTGCGCGTGTACTACGGACCCAAGATGGAGCAGTTTACTTAGATGGAAAAGCGATTCATCAATTAAAGACAAAAGAAGTGGCGAAAAGAATGGCGATTTTGCCTCAAACAGCAACAGCTCCAGGAGGATTAACAGTTTTTGAACTAGTATCCTATGGCCGTTTTCCACATCAAGCAGGGTTTGGTACATTGCACAAGGAAGATTATGAATATATTCATTGGGCTATAGATGTTACAGGCCTTAGAGAGTTTAGTGACCGTCCGATAGAGGCACTATCCGGTGGGCAACGTCAACGAGTATGGATTGCCATGGCATTAGCTCAAGGAACAGATATTTTAGTACTTGATGAACCTACTACTTATTTAGATTTAGCACATCAGCTCGATATTTTATTACTGTTACAAAAGCTAAATAAAGAGGAAAAACGAACGATTGTGATGGTATTACACGATTTGAACCATGCTTCTCGTTTTTCACACTTTATGATTGCAATGAGAGACGGACAATTAATTGTGAATGGTCAGCCAAATGAAGTGATGACAAAGCAAAATTTACAAAAGGTGTTCAATATTGATGCAGAAATGGCTGTCTGCCCATATAGTAAAAATCCTATCTGCTTATCTTACCAACTGTACGACATGAAAGAATAGCGTTAAGTAGGGAATTGAAATCGTAAGGATTAAGGAGGAAGTGTATGACTACGTCGACAGGAGTAGGAGGGCTCAGAGATTTAGATGAACTACAACAGCGATCTCATCCAGTCCGTGGTGTAGTAGCTTTAATTGTTGGGGTGATAGGGTTAATATTTGGAATCGGTTTGTCAATTTCATTTGGTGCCGCAGATATATCATTGAGTACTGTATGGACAGCTATTACTCATTTTTCACCGGATGTAACAACACATCAAATTATACATGATATTCGATTACCACGAGTGTTAGGCGCAGGATTAGTAGGTGGATGCTTTGCGGTCGCAGGTGCGATTATGCAAGGTATGACACGCAATCCATTGGCGGATTCTGGATTATTAGGGTTAAATTCTGGGGCCGCGTTTATGCTAGCAATCTGCTTTGCTTTTTTCCCTAATTTATCGTACATGTATATAGTTTTATGGTCATTTGTTGGAGCGGGCTTAGGTGTTGTGATTGTTTATGGCGTAGGTTCACTGTCAAAAGGTGGTCTAACGCCAATGCGATTAGTGTTGGCAGGTGCTGCTGTAAGCGCTCTACTAGGTGCACTAGGAGAAGGTGTTGCTCTTTATTATCGTATTGGACAAGACTTAGCCTTCTGGTATGCAGGAGGTGTTTCAGGTACAAAGTGGTATCATCTTCAAATATTATCGCCATGGATACTGGCGGCAATGATTGGAGCTCTAATTTTATCACGTTCCATTACATTACTCAGTTTAGGTGAAGAAATTGCCGTAGGACTTGGGCAACGTACTAACGTAGTAAAAATATGGGGAATGGTGATTGTTTTAGTGTTGGCAGGAGCGGCAGTATCAGTCGTAGGAGCAGTCGGGTTTGTTGGCTTAATCGTTCCGCATTTTATGAGATACATAGTTGGACACGATTATCGGTGGATTATTTCGTGTTCATTAATTTATGGAGCATTACTTGTTGTGTTGGCTGACCTTGTTGCAAGGATGATCAATCCACCTTACGAAACACCAATTGGAGCGCTAATTGCCTTTATTGGAGTTCCATTCTTCCTCTATATAGCCCGTAAAGGAGGAAAAGAACTATGAGTAATAGTTTTTTAACAGTAACTCAACAAAAAGCTAAAAAGAAAAACTTCTTAATTCTAAGTGCGCTAGCTTTATTAATAGTCATCACATTCGTCATTAGTATGAATACAGGGGTTATAAAGCTAACACCAATGGAGGTTATTCGAACACTTTTTGGTCAGGGCGATGCCCAACAGCAACTTATTTTATTTGAATTTAGGCTACCTCGTATTGTTATTGCAGTTTTGGTGGGGATGGGCTTAGCAGTTTCAGGGGCTATTTTACAAGGCATTTCTAAAAATGCTCTAGCTGACCCAGGCATTTTGGGTATAAATGCAGGAGCTGGACTTGCAGTTATGCTTTATATTTCATTTTTTCCATCTACTAAAGCAGCACCTGTATTTTTACTGCCAGTGTTAGCATTTGTAGGATCAGGGATGACAGCTGTTTTAATTTATATACTCTCTTATCGACGTCATGAAGGAATTACCCCAATGCGATTACTATTAACAGGGATTGCAGTAGCAGCGGGTATTAGCTCAGCGATGATTGTGCTGACGCTGCGTTTAACACCTGAAAATTATCAATTCGTTGCAACGTGGCTAGCAGGTAGTATTTGGGGATCAAATTGGAGATTCGTAGTATCTTTATTGCCATGGTTACTAATTTTACTACCATTTGTGTATTCAAAATCCCGCGTATTGAACGTTATAAATCTAGGAGAAATAACAGCAGTCGGTTTGGGAGCTTCTATTGAAAGGGAGCGTCGCTGGCTTCTTGCGGCTTCTGTAGGATTAGCTGGGGCAAGTGTGTCAGTAAGTGGGGGGATTGGATTTGTTGGATTAATTGCTCCACATTTGGCACGTCAGCTCGTTGGGGCTAAACATCAGTTTTTACTGCCAGCCGCCGCACTCTTAGGGGGATTATTAGTTTTAATGGCCGATACAATCGGCCGCTTAATCTTAGAGCCATCAGAAATTCCAGCAGGGATTGTTGTAGCAGTTTTAGGAGCACCATATTTCTTATATTTATTAGCACGTTTAAAGGAATAAAAGGGAGTGTTTCAATTTCTGAGGAGTGAAATGATGAAAAAAAGAACTATATTTTTAATTATAGTAGCATTTATGCTTGTGGGATGTAGTAGCAATGACGAGACATCAGTGAATGGTGATCCTAAAGCAGAGACAGAAGCAACGACAAAAAAGATATCAACTATTAATGGAGAAATAGAAATTCCTACAAAAGTTGAGCGACTTGTAGTGGATGCATATTTGCCAACTTCATTACTATTAGGGGTAAAGCCAGTAGGTGCGACACAACGAGATTTAGATAATGTCCACATTCAAGATCAAATTGATGCTATAGAAAATACAGGGGAAAGTGCAGTTGAATCTATTTTAGCATTGAATCCAGATTTAATTATTACAGCTGAAGCGGATGCAGAATCGTATGAAAAGTTATCCAAAATAGCACCGACTGTTGTTTTGCCCTATGAAACCTACCGTAGTGTGGAAGAAGAAGTAAAAGGGCTCGCTGAAATTTTAGGAAAACAAGCTGAAGGAGAAGCTTGGCTGAAAATGTTTGCAGAGAAAGTATCAGAAAATCGTGAAAAGTTAGCAGAAGTTTTAGATCCAAATGAAACGTATTCTATTTTTGGAGCATACAGCAAAGATTTTTATTTATACGGTGATGGTATTTATCGTGGTGGGCAAGCAATATATAAGCAATTGCAACTAAAAGCACCCCAAAGTACTCAAAAGGAGTTAATTGACACTGGGGAAACGTACAAGCAAGTCTCTTATGAAGTATTACCTGAATATGCGGGAGATTATATTTTCTTAGATGAATCGAATGGTGCGGAGCTAAACAGAGAAGATTCTTTGTGGAAGTCAATGGATGCAGTGAAAAATAACAATGTATTTTATTTAGATGCAGAAAGATTTTGGGCGTTTGACCCGGTTGCTGTACTTGCCCAAGTAGAAGAAGTGACAAATATGCTGTTAGAAAAGAAAAAGAGTGAAAAATAAAAGGTGAAATGAGGAATGCCGAATATGACGATAGAAATGTATGATGTAACGATTGTTGGTGGGGGACCCGCAGGTCTTTATACATCTTTTTATAGTGGGATGCGCGATTTAAAGACAAAAATTATAGAATATAGCTCTCAACTTGGTGGTCGAATGTTAATTTATCCTGAAAAGATGATTTGGGATGTTGGTGCTGTGACACCAATATTAGGTGGACAGCTAATTGAACAACTAGTTGAACAGGCAAAAACATTTGATCCAACGATAGTATTAAATCAAAAAGTTGAAAAATTAGAAAAGCAGAGTGATGGTACATTTATATTAACGTCCTCAACAGGCGAGAAACACTATTCGAAAACGGTCATTTTAGCAGTTGGATACGGTGTACTTTCTATGCAAAAGCTCGAGATAGCTGGAGTAGATCGCTATGAGGTGACAAATTTATATTACACAGTACAGGAATTAGAAATTTTCCGTAATAAGCATGTTTTAATTTCTGGTGGTGGTAATTCTGCTGTAGATTGGGCAAATGAGCTAGAGCCAATTGCGGCTAGTGTAACAATTGTTCATCGACGTGATGAATTTGGTGGTCATGAAAAAAATGTTATAAAAATGCGCGAATCCTCTGTATCTATAAAAACACCTTACGAAGTGGTGCAATTGCATGGTGATGGTGATTTAATACAGTCCGTGTCAATCGCCAATAAAGAAACAGACGAAGCCGAACAATTAGAAGTGGATGCAGTCATCGTTAATCATGGCTTAAAATGTGATTATGGCGCACTTGAAAAGTGGGGCCTAGATATTCAAGACGGAGTAGCTATTGTCAATGAAAAGCGCGAAACAAATATAGAAGGTGTTTATGGTGCAGGAGATTTCGTAGATCATCCTTCTAAGGTGAGATTAATAGCAGGTGCATTTACGGATGGTATTTTAGCATTGAATAGTGCAAAGCTTTATTTAGAGCCGGACGCACCAAAAGTGGCGTACGTGTCTTCCCATAATATTCGATTCAAAGAACGAAATAAAAAAATAGGATTAGTGGATAATGACTATCGTGAAGTACGCGGTTAACTCAATAAATCACCATCGACTAGCAATAGTTGATGGTGATTTTTTTTACCATAATGTGAATTAAACTGAAGTTATTCCGATAAAAGCTAAGATTGATCCGATAAAACGAGAAAATATTCCTATAAAAGTTGAAATTGTTCCGATAAAATGAGATTTTGTTCCGATAAATCTGCAAAGTATTCATCTAAGGTTGAATAAATATAGTAACCAAATCTGTTATTTTACAATTTTTTGTTGTATAATTTTGTTATAATATATAGGTAATGGGTATTATTAGTGGGATTTTGCACAAATTACGGGGAGCAAAATAGTGAGGAAGTATTGTTTTGTACATACTGTAGTAAAGTTGCAATCGAGCTAAAAAGAAATATGTCTTTTCGTCTTACAAACGAAAAAGACAAAATTTTAATGAGGTGTACATATGAAAAACTGTTTAGAATGTGGTCATGCGCAGGATGACGGAAGATTTTGTGGGAAATGTGGAGCTCCGATTGAAAATGCTGCACAAGAACGAGCGGCAACAACGCATAGCATGAGTAATGAACAACCAAACTCACAATTTACGCAGACTGCTCAGAGAACTACGCAAAGTAATGAGCAAATTGAATTAATTAAAAAGCAATCTAAATTATACGTTAATTATTTTGTAGAACAATTAAAAATGCCATCCGCAAATTTTAATGTAGAAGCTACTTGGAAAAATAGTATTATTAGTATGATTATCTATGTTGTATTAACTGCATTATCAGTATTCACATTAATAAAACAAATCTTTTCCGGAGGATTTGGTTTCTTTGAAAGCATTGGTCCATCCTTCTTTCAAGTATTTTTTTACATGTCGTTATTCATTTCTTTACTAATAGCAATAAGTATCTTTGCTATATTTTTAACGGCAAAACTATTTTCGGAAAGTCTAAGTTTTACAAATGTTATTAGTAAAATAGGAAACTATTATACACTACCTATAGCTATTATGGTTTTAAGTATTTTATTAGGATTGTTGAAATCATTCTCGTATTCAACAACGATGATATACATTGGATTTGCGTTAGCTATTGGTATTATCCCTATATTTGTCATGATTAAGTTGTTAAGTAATAAATCTAAAAACATTGATAGTTTTTACGGTTTCGTTTTCTATTTAGTAGTAACATGTATTTTATCTTCGATTGTTTTCTCATTTATGATAGACTCTGCAATCGGAGAAGTGTTTAAATTTTTTAAATAACTGAATACATTCAAAACTATTGTCAAATGTATATTTCATATGGTAATATTGCAAAGTATGCAACGTGTACATATGTAGCCGACATATTCGGGCTATGTAAGGTACAGTTCGATAATACTCTGTTCCAGATGGTTCAGGGCGAGAGGAGAAAACGAATATGAAACAAGGAATTCATCCAGATTACAAAGAAGCAACAGTAACTTGCTCTTGTGGTAATACTTTCAAAACTGGTTCAGTAAAAGAAAACATCGTTGTCGAGTTCTGCAACGACTGTCACCCATTCTATACTGGCCGTCAAAAATTCGCGTCTGCTGATGGTCGCGTGGATCGTTTCAACAAAAAATACGGTCTTAAAAACTAATGTTAGTTTAATACCTGCCAAGCATGTGCTTGGCAGGTATTTTTTTCAGTATAATCACATATGCCTCGGCATAATTGCGTCTGCAAGCGGCTTTTGTGCTTGCACAAAGAACGCCTTTAATCCGCATTCATCTCGCCCCGACAGAGGTGGGAAACAACTACTGAAAGAAGTTAAAGAAATACGTTGATGCGAGTCTTTTCAGTATCCAGCTCGACATGAAGAAAGGGAGAAGACAAAATGGCACAGCTATATTTTAAACACGGTGCAATGAACAGTGGTAAATCCATAGAAATTTTAAAAGTTGCGCATAACTATGAAGAACAACAAAAACCTGTAATGATGTTTACACCAGGCATAGATACGCGAGATGAAGTAGGCTTTATCTCAAGTCGAGTAGGCTTGCGTCAACAAGCCATTCCTGTTAATGATGATACAAATATTTTTGAGCTAGTAAAAGACAATGTTGTAAAACCATACTGTGTACTTGTTGATGAAGTACAATTTCTAAAAAAAGAACATGTTTTGCAGTTAGCATATATCGTAGATGAGTTAGATATTCCAGTTATGGGCTTCGGTCTAAAAAACGATTTCCAAAATGAGCTCTTTGAAGGCAGTCAGTACATGCTTACATATGCAGATAAAATTGAGGAAATGAAAACGATTTGCTGGTTCTGTCATAAAAAAGCGACAATGAATTTACGTGTTGATGAAAGTCGAAAGCCTGTTTATACAGGTGATCAAATTCAAATTGGTGGGAATGATTCCTACTATCCAGTGTGTCGTAAATGTCACGCGCATCCGCCGCTATAAGGCAAATTGCTCCAGTTGCTGGAACGAGGAAAAAGTAGCATACATGCGAAGAATTCCTTATACTAAGTAGTGGAAATAATAAATGTTTATAAAAAATCTTTACGCACTTAGCGTAATGCTAATGTAGAGTTTCTCTTTTTTGCGACAGTTAACAGAGCAAACTTTATAAAAAACTAAATAGAGGTGAAATCCATGTTCGATCGATTACAAGCAGTAGAGGATCGTTACGAAAGGTTAACAGAGCTTTTAAGTGATCCTGATATTGTAAATGATAGTAAAAAATTACGTGAATATTCTAAAGAACAATCAGATATCCAGGAAACTGTAGATGCATATCGTGAATATAAAAGTGTAAAAGAGCAATTAGCTGATACACGTGAGATGCTAGATAATGAAAAAGATCCTGATATGCATGAAATGGTGAAAGAAGAATTCAATCTTCTAAAAGAACAGCAAGAAGAGTTAGAAGAACGTTTACGTATTCTATTAATTCCAAAAGATCCTAATGATAATAAAAACGTTATTATGGAGATTCGCGGGGCAGCTGGTGGAGACGAAGCGAATATTTTCGCAGGTGATTTATTCCGTATGTACTCTCGTTATGCAGAGACACAAGGCTGGAAAATTGACATAATGGAAGCGACGCCAAACCCAATGGGCGGCTATAAAGAAGTTATTTTTATGATTAACGGTCAAGGCGCATATTCAAAATTCAAATTTGAAAATGGCGCACACCGTGTACAACGTGTACCTGCAACAGAATCTCAAGGGCGTATTCATACATCGACTGCGACAGTAGCTTGTTTACCTGAAGTTGAAGAAGTAGATGTGGATATTCATGAGAAAGATATCCGAGTGGATACATTTGCATCTTCTGGTGCTGGTGGTCAATCGGTAAATACAACGATGTCAGCTGTGCGTATGACCCACTTACCGACAGGTGTTGTTGTATCGATGCAGGACGAACGATCACAAATTAAAAACCGTGAAAAGGCAATGAAAATTCTACGTGCTCGTGTTGCTGATATGTATTTGCAAGAAGCACAAAAGGAAATCGATGCTACACGTAAATCAGCTGTAGGTTCAGGCGATCGCTCTGAGCGTATTCGCACATACAATTATCCACAAAACCGAGTGACAGACCACCGTATTGGTTTAACGATTCAAAAGCTAGATCAAATCGTCGAAGGTAGACTAGACGAAATCATTGATACGCTCATTTTAGAAGAGCAAGCATCGAAGTTAGAGCGATTAAATGATGACCTATAATAATGTGATGGAGGCCCTTCAATGGGCTTCTTCTTTTTTAGTGGATAATGATCGTGAGGAAACAGCGGCACGTATTGTCATGCAGCATATACTTGGCACTAGCTATTCAGAAGTAATGTTACACCTTCAAGATGCATTAACAGCTGAGCAACAAGAGAAATTTAAAGAACTCATCGAAGAGCATGCGAGTGGACGACCTGTACAGTATTGCATCGGTAGTGAAGAATTTTACGGCCGTTCATTTATTGTCGATGAATCAGTACTTATTCCTAGACCGGAAACCGAAGAATTAGTGCTTGGAACGATCAATCGTATGAACAAAATATTTAAAAATCAAAACTTGAAGCTCGCAGATATCGGTACAGGTAGTGGTGCAATTGCCCTTTCTATGAAACTAGGATGTCCAGAGCTAACAGTCGTAGCCACTGATTTATCTGAGGCTGCTTTATCTACAGCACAAAAAAATGCACAAAGATTAGCGGCGGATATTGATTTTCGACTAGGAGATTTAACGAAACCTCTGTCAGGTGAGAAATTTGATATCGTTTTATCGAATCCACCGTATATTGCTTTTGATGAAGCAAAAGAGATGTCAAATACTGTGCTAGAGCATGAACCACATAGTGCTCTTTTTGCAGAAGAAGACGGACTCATTTTATATAGAAAATTGGCTGAACAGCTTCCACCCCTTATGAAAAAACCAGCCCTCATTGGTCTTGAAATCGGATATACACAAGGAGAGCAGGTCGCTCAATTCTTTAAAAATAGTTTTCCGCAGGCTACAGTTTCGATAGAAAAAGATATAAACGGTAAGCCCCGAATGATTTTTTGTGAAATTCATGTATAAAGCATCTACTTCTTGCCCACAATGTGGAGCAAGGAGGGATTTTTATGTTAAACGAATACAAGATTATTAGATTACCAAAACAAAATATCTTTTTAGCTTTTGCAAGATTAGTAGTAATTGCGATTTCTTTGCAATTATGTATTTTATATATTCCGTCATTAGTAGGTTTTGCGAAAGAAGCTAGCAATCAAGAGCAAGAAAATGATTTTCGTATACGCGTGATTGCTAATAGTAATACGACACAGGATCAGCTTGAAAAGGAACAGCTTGTCCAAAATTTAAAGCCGTATTTTAAGCAAGTAGTTGCTAGTGCTGGAGCTAAAACTGTGGATAACGAGCAAATAATTTCATTAAAACAAGAAATTGAAGCAGAAATTAAAAAGAATTATCCACAGCTTCATACACAAGTTGTAATTGGGGATAACTTATTTCCACCAAAGAGACATAACGCAGTACTTTATCCACAAAATTTGTATCAATCGATTGTCGTGAAAATCGGTGATGCACGTGGTGATAACTGGTGGTGTAGCATATTTCCATCGATTTGTGAGCCCGATAAAGATGAACAAAAAGAAGAAATAAAAGAAGAAAAGGAACCAGTTACATTTTTTATATGGGAATGGATTAAAGGTTTTTTTGAATGAATTGTTCACAAATTCAGATAACTTATGCACAATTTTTAATAAGTTATAAACATTATGTGGATAATTCAGTAAAAACGAATAGTTGAAGGAAGGTTTTAATTATGGAAACCGTTTGCAAAATTGTGGATAGAAATGTGAATAGTCAGACAAATTATGCACAGGCTGTGGATATCTTAAATGCAGGTGAGGTCGTGGCATTTCCAACAGAAACGGTTTATGGGCTTGGAGCTGTTGCAACAAATGATACAGCGGTCAAAAAGATATTTGAAGCAAAAGGTCGTCCTTCAGACAATCCGCTAATTGTCCACATTGGCACGAAAGAGGAAGTTGAACTCTATATCGAGCATATTTCAGAAGTAGCAAAAAAATGCATGGATTTATTTTGGCCAGGTCCACTGACACTTGTTATGCCTGTAGAGCCAAATGTGTTGGCAAACAGTGTGACAGCTGGTCTTACGACTGTCGGCATTCGAATGCCGGATCATCCAGTTGCACTCGACTTACTGCAACAATTAAAAAAGCCACTTGCTGCGCCGAGTGCTAATCGTAGTGGGAAGCCGAGTCCTACAGAAGCTATACATGTTCAGGATGATTTGGAAGGGTACATACCTTATATTTTAGATGGAGGTACTACTGGGATCGGGCTCGAATCCACAGTGTTAGATGTTACACACGAACCTCCAGTAATTTTGCGTCCAGGTGGAATTACAAAAGAAATGTTAGAGGCTAAAATCGGTCCAGTACTGCAACCTTCAAAAACAGAGCAGAAATTAGAGACTACTCCGAAAGCCCCTGGGATGAAATATACACACTATGCACCTAATGCTCCTGTGCTATTAATCGATTGTGATTTAAAAAAAGTTCATGAGGCTGTACATCAATTACAAAAACAAGGACATAAAGTAGCGTTACTTGCACCAGCTAGTTTTGTTGACAGCAAGGCTGATTATTATTTCTCAGTAGGAGAAGCTGGTAGTAAAGAAGAGATGGGTGCGGCATTGTATCATGCCCTAAGAGCTTGCGATAAAACAGCGGCTACAATAATCCTAGCGACTACTACATCGACTGAAGGAGTAGGAGCTGCAATTATGAATCGACTTGAAAAAGCGGCTGGCGGAAAATGGTATACTCCGTAAATAAACTACCTAGAAAATAGTATGTTAGAGGTAACTCTGGCATACTATTTTTTTGTATTAATCAGTGGGGGTATCTACTTAGACTTTTGTACTTGAGCTATATTTGTAGAAAGTATAGCGAGTTTTTACTATAGTGGTAGCCGATTGTTTTTTTGTTAGAGTGACTTTTAGCACCATATTGTAAGGAAATTGTATTATGATAATACTGTATTTTCGAGCATAAAATGATAAAATATTAGAGAGCGAAGGAGTGCTTTCTTGCAGGGAATTCTTGCGGGTATAATAACGTCTGTAGATGTGATTGGCTTATATGTATTACTGCCAAATGTTAAGTATCGATTTTTTTTATCAGTATGGACAGCTGCTTTGCATATGCTTTTCCCGCTATTAGGCTTCGAATTAGGAAGCTATTTAATGCGTTTCCTCTTAGAGTGGGGACAATGGATATCAAGTATTCTATTATTTTGTATGGGCTTACATTTGCTATTATTTTCGCGGAAAGATGAAAAAGTTACAATTTCACCAATACTTTTAGCCGTGACCGCAAGCCTAGATACCTTTTCAGTAAGTGTTTCATTTGGTATGCTAAACTTAGAGAAAATGGTATTTATTATAAGTGCGGGTGTCAGTGCACTTATTTGCTCTTATGGGTCATTAGTCATTGCCCGTAAAAGTCAGACGTTATTTGGAAATAAATTACAAATAATAACAGGAATATTTTTCATTATTATGGGCTTCCTTGCTATCCGGCAATAGAAAAATCAATGGAGGGTGATAAGTATGAAAATACTATTTGTTTGCACCGGGAATACTTGTCGCAGTCCTATGGCAGAGGTTATTTTAAAACATAAACAATTGGACAATGTAGAAGTTCGTTCGGCGGGCATTTATGCGATGCCAAATGCAGAAATGTCTGCACATGCACAACAAGTATTATATGAAGCAAATATGACGCATAAGCATTTAGCAACACAATTATCAATAACTGAAATGGAGTGGGCCGATCTAATTTTAACAATGACAACAGCTCATAAAGATACAATTATTGCTAATTTCCCAAATGCTGAACAAAAAGTTTTTACTTTAAAAGAATATACAAGCGAAGTTAGTGGTGGAAATGTTGTAGATCCTTACGGTGGTAGTATAGGAATTTATAAAGAAACATTTGCAGAATTAACAACATTAGTAGAACGATTAGTAAAAAAAATTGAAGAGAATTGAGGGTCGCTATGAAAAAGCAGTTTGGTTTACGGTTTAAACTAGTATTATTTGTTAGTTTTCTTGCACTAATCACTTACAGTATTAGTTTTATATTTATCGAATATTTACAACCTACCTTTTTCCCAGAAATCAATCGTAAACTGTTTGAAATTTTTACTTATGTGTCAGGGATAGTATGGTCAGGCATATTGGCTGCAGTTTTCAGTGTAATCTTAATTAAGCCTTTACAGCAGCTCGAAAATTCAGCTTCCCGAGTAGCAGAAGGAAAAATTGGACAGGATGTAGAAATGCCGAAAACAAGTGATGAAATTCGTTCTGTCGCAGAGGCATTCCAACAAATGGTGTTAAACTTAAGAGGAATGGTGGAAAGTATAGATAGTAACTTCCAGCAAACTAATCAAACAATTATCCAACTATCTGATGAAGCTGCTATTGCAACAAAAAAAGCAGAGAATATCGCTTCTACAGTAAAGCATATTTCTTCTGGTGCAGAGACATCTGCAACGGCAGTCCAAGATACAGCCGAAGCAATTGAAGATGTACGAGCCCTCGCTACAGAAGTCAATAGTAGAGCAGAAGCATCAGCAACGCAATCCAAAGAGATTCTACATAATTTAACGACAACAACAAATGCGATCGAAACGTTAGTAAATAGCATTCAACAAATTGCAGCTGGCAATAATGAGGCATTAGAAAGCATTCATCTTCTAGAGGAAAACGCTGGACAGGTAGAACGCATCATTAGCTTAGTTGGCGATATAGCTGCACAAACAAATTTACTAGCGTTAAATGCTTCCATTGAGGCAGCGCGTGCTGGAGAACATGGAAAAGGTTTTGCGGTTGTAGCAGAAGAAGTTCGTAGCTTAGCGGATGAAAGTGCGAAAGCAGTACAAGGCATTACAACCCTTATCCAGTCAATGCAACAAAACGTTGAGGTTGTAGTCAAACAAATGAATCAGCAAGTGACATTCGCGACAAAAGAAGCTGCCCGTGTATCAGAAACGACAACAGCCGTAGAAGGCATGTCTTCAAGCGTACACGAAATGGCAACAGCAATTGTAGAAATTTCTTCATTAATCGAACAACAAATGCACAACATCGAAACAACTGCCCGTCAATCCCAAGAAGTGGCAGCCATCGCAGAAGAAACGTCAGCCGGCGCACAAGAAGTACGCAGCGCAGCAGAAGAACAAGCATACGCCATTGAGCAAGTAGAAAAACTAGCAGAAGGCCTAAAGAAACAATCAGAAGAACTCCACAAAATGATTCAACAATTCGATAGACAAGCCTAAATGCGAAGATAATAGACTGTAGATAAACTCAGATGAGATTTGAGTTTGCTACAGTTTTTTTGTTGGTTTGTGTGTGGTGGCTTTGGAGAGGAGAGTGAAGGAATGAAGAGCGGTGCCGACGGGCGGGAGCGCAGGATAGAGAGGGAAAAGCGGCGGAAAGCAAAGCGTGAGCGAAGGAAAGTCGGCCAAGCGACGGAAGGAATGGCAGTACCGACGGATAGAACAGAGGAAGTGACGGATAAAGAGAGCAGAGTGAAGGAAAGTCGGCCAAGCGACGGAAGGAGTGGCAGTACCGACGGATAAAACAGCGGAAACGACGGATAAAGAGAGGAGAGCGACGGAAAGAAAAGCTGAAGCGAAGGAAAGTCTGCCAAGCGATGACGGAAAGAAGGGCAGTACCGACGGATAAACCGCAAAATCGTGGATAGAATCGTCAAAATCGTGGATAGAAAGCCGAGATTCGTGGATAGAACCGTCAAAATGATGGATAGAAAGCCGAAAGTGACGGAGAAAACCGTCAAAACGCCAGATAGAGCTTCAACCTAAAAAGAATTCACGCTCCGCCGCCCCCACCGCCACACACCCACATCTACTCACAGAACCGTTCTACATCATCAAATACTGGTAATACATAGAAATAATACTGATATAGTATGTCCATTGTAATTGAAAATGGAAACAAACTTTAGAACATAGAATATTACAACAAAATGCCGTTATCCGAATTTATCAACATGATATACACAATATCCACAGGAAAACAGTCTTGAAAGTGAATGATTTTATGTTTATTTACAAGAAATGTTCGTCTTTTAGGAGAAATCAGCATAAAAATGCAAGAAAAATCATGTTATTCTTGGGAGAGAAGTGGTACACTAGTGTTGACTATAATTTCGAAAAGAGGGAACCCAGTGAGAATAGCAATTTCTTCTGATCACGGAGGCAATAACTTACGTCGTGAGATTATGCAGCTGTTAGATGAGCTAAATATCAGCTACGAAGATTTTGGTCCACAATCTGCGGATTCAGTAGACTATCCTGATTATGCAAAACCAGTTACTGAAGGTGTTGCTAGCGGGGAATTTGATAAAGGTATTTTAATTTGTGGTACAGGCATTGGTATGTCTATAGCTGCAAATAAAATTAAGGGGATTCGTTGTGCTTTAGTACATGATTTATTTAGTGCAAAAGCAACGCGTTGCCACAACGATTCAAATGTTTTAGCAATGGGTGAGCGTGTTATTGGGCCAGGCCTTGCACGTGAAATTGCTAAAGTATGGCTTGAGACAGATTTTGAAGGTGGTCGTCATACGCGACGCGTTGAAAAAATCGCTGAACTTGAGCAATAAAACGCAATTAAGTTTGTTAACATTTGTCCTACGCTAGAAAGTTCTTTCAAAGAGCTTTTTAGCTGTGGGACATAAATAATTTAGAATTAAGGGGCTGAGCATAGTGGTTGTACAACAAATACGAACACATTTGACTCAGTTACTCAGTGAATTTGAAGAGCAAGCAACCCTACGACCGAATACTATTTTTGTTGTAGGTTGCTCGACATCTGAAGTGATTGGTCAGAAAATTGGCACAGCAGGCGCGCTTGAAATTGGAGAGGCGATTTTTGAGCCGTTGCAGGCATTTGCAAAGAAACATCAACTACATTTAGCGTTCCAGGGGTGTGAGCATATTAATCGTGCTATTACTATGGAAGCAACAACGGCAGAACGTTTTGGTTATGAACCGGTAACAGTTGTACCAGTTCGTACTGCGGGTGGCTCGATGTCCGCTTATGCGTTTACGCAATTTGCAAATCCAATTGTAGTGGAAGCTGTGCAAGCAAATGCAGGTATTGATATTGGTCAAACTCTTATTGGTATGCATTTAAAGGCAGTAGCTGTTCCGGTTCGTACTTCTGTGCGAATGGTAGGAGAAGCGGTTGTGACAGTTGCAACAACACGTCCAAAGCTGATTGGCGGAGAGCGTGCAGTGTATAAATAAAATTACCTTTGAAAACAGTGGTATACAAATAACGATTATACTTAGGAGGCTTTTTCAAACATGGCATACGAAAAATTAGCAGTACAAGACAAAGCAGTATTAGACGGAATTCTTGCGGAAAAAAAACGTCAACAAGCAAATATTGAGTTAATCGCATCAGAAAACTTTGTATCAGAAGCAGTAATGGAAGCACAAGGTTCTGTTCTAACAAATAAATATGCTGAAGGTTATCCAGGTAAACGCTACTATGGCGGTTGTGAACACGTAGATGTTGTGGAAGATATCGCACGTGATCGTGTGAAAGAAATTTTTGGTGCAGAATATGCAAACGTACAACCACACTCTGGTGCACAAGCAAACATGGCTGTATACCACACAATTTTAGAACCAGGAGATACAGTACTTGGGATGAACCTATCTCATGGCGGCCACTTAACACACGGATCTCCTGTAAACTTCTCGGGTATTCTGTATAATTTCGTTGAATATGGCGTAACAAAAGATACTCAAGTAATCGATTATGAAGATGTACGCCAAAAAGCGTTAGAGCATAAACCAAAACTAATTGTGGCGGGTGCATCTGCATACCCACGTGAAATTGATTTCGCTAAATTCCGTGAAATTGCTGATGAAGTAGGAGCATATTTCATGGTGGATATGGCACATATCGCTGGTCTTGTAGCTACTGGTGAGCACCAATCACCAGTGCCATACGCTGATTTTGTGACATCTACAACACATAAAACATTACGTGGCCCACGTGGTGGTTTAATCCTTGCTTCGAAAGAATGGGAGCAAAAGCTTAACAAATCTGTATTCCCAGGTATCCAAGGTGGACCATTAATGCACGTAATCGCTGCAAAAGCTGTTGCATTCGGTGAAGCATTACAACCAGAATTCAAAGAGTATGCAAAACAACTTAAAGCGAATGCTAAAGCTTTAGCAGAAGCATTAATGGCAGAAGGCGTTGAAATTGTATCTGGCGGTACGGACAACCACTTATTACTTCTTAATGTGAAATCTCTTGGCTTAACAGGTAAAGTAGCAGAGCACGCACTTGATGAAGTAGGGATTACAACAAATAAAAATACAATTCCTTACGATACAGAATCTCCATTCGTAACTTCTGGTATCCGTATTGGTACACCAGCAGTAACATCTCGTGGCTTCAATGAGGAAGACATGAAAGAAGTTGGGGCAATTATTGCTACAGTTCTTAAAAATCCAGAGGATGAAGCAGTTAAAACTGAAGCGAAAGCTCGCGTAAAAGCGTTAACGGACAAACATCCATTATACGTATAATTTAATAGAAGATAAGGCTGTGGTTAAAGTGGTACTTTGCACTTTAATCACAGCTTTTTTTTATTGGCTTGCTGCCAGCCGCTCGCACTGATGCCCGCGGAATGGAACTCAACCACATGTTTCGATGATAAGTTTTTTTGTAAATGGAAATAAAATACTTTTATTTTTGAATTTATTTACATAAACTTAGTATAAAAGGATATAGTATAGAAGAGTGAGACAGATGATGTCCTTGTGAAAAAAAGATTTTTTATAAAAGTGACAATTTATTGAATCTTTATGTACAATGTAAGAGGGAGGAGGGGCTGTATGGTTACTAAAACGATGTCCATAGAAAATGAAATACTATTAAATACAATTCGTAGGTTAGGAGATCATTCTAAAGAAAGCTACGTTATTTTTGATGCGACAAATAATCATTGCGTATTGGAATGTAATGATTCTTTTTGTACGCTGACAAATACTACACGTTCGGAAATAATAAATAGCGATTATTTTGCATGGTTGTCAAACGAAGAACAGACAACTGTTGAAAAGATTAAACGAAAAATACATAGTGGAGTTTTGGTACAAGCGAAATTGCACCATAGTTGCTTCGATAAACCTCTTTTTTGGGCAGAGGTACAAGCACTCCCATTTCAAAATAATAAAGATGAAACATTATTTGTTTTAGTACTAGTGAAGGATGTTACGTACTTTCACAATGTGGAGTTTTTAATGCGCCTTGAGAATGCTATGTACGAAGCGATTGAAAAGGACAATTCCTTTGCTAAAAAGATGAGCATTGTTTGCAGTGGTTTAGATGAATTTTTTATGCCGAATATGTCAAGTATGGTACTTGTCAAAACGGAGGCAAATCAATTACAGATTTTTAGAGGGAACGATAAAACAAAAAGTTTACCTGATTTTTGTGAAAACAATGATTTTTTTAAGAGTGTTATGCAGGGGGAGACGTCCATTCTAGTGAAAAATTTGGATGATATTGATATTCCAATAGAATATAAAAGGTTTGCCAATTCATCTAAAAAGTCATTTGGGTGGTTTATGCCAATATACAATCAACAACAGCAAGCAATTGGATTGTTTGCCATCTTGTTAGAGCAACATGGTAGTGACCGTAAGTTCCTTGAATATATGTTTCGGAAAATCGGTGCTCTTGTTGCGTTGGCATATTCGTATGCAAAAACACAAAAAAAGATATGGGATTTAGCCTATGTCGATATCACAACGGGGCTACCAAATCGACACGGTTTTTTAAATAAGGTAGAAAAAGAGTGCAGTCAAAATGGGAACATCAAAATCTTAAAGCCAAGCGAATTCCATCATATTGTCGAGTTATATGGACGTGAAGCGGGCGATGAGCTGTTAAGGCAAATTGCCAAACGTTTAAATGAAGAGAAGTATGAGCGTAACGAATATATTGCTAGATTTACAAGCTCTAGTTTAATCATGTCAAATGCAACAGCTGATGAAGATTTCTTCTATTATGAAAGGCGCATTAAAGAGATTATTCGTCAGCCGTTTATTATAGGTGGTAAGAGCATTTATATTACGCTAAAAACGGGTATTGCTTTATATAACGATGAGATCAAAATGGCTGATGCGATTCGCTTTGCAGATAATGCTGTATCCTTTGCTGCCAATAAACCGGGTACTCATACGGAAATATTTACACAAGAAAGAAACGATGTACTTGAGCAGCAAATGACCGTGTTAAACCATTTGGCACAGGCATTAAAAAATAAAGAAATCTCGGTGAATTTGCAGCCAAAGGTTGATTTACGGACAGGAGAAATTCATAGTATTGAAGCGCTTGCTCGCTGGATTTCTCCAAAACTAGGTTTCGTGTCACCGGCAATCTTTATTCCAGTGGCAGAAAGTGCAGGGAAGGTACGCGAAATCGATGTTCAAATATTAGAGTTGGTTCTTTCGTGGTTAGCAGAGCGTAAGAAAATAGGGAAAAAATTAGTGAAGGTGGCAGTCAATATTTCGCCTGATCATTTTTACTATGCTAATTTTGTACAGGATACATTGGGGCTCGTTCGGAAATATGATATTGATCCGAAATATATCATTTTAGAGGTGACAGAAAATATTGGCCTAGTTGATTTTCAGACTGCTTTTTCAATTATCCAGGAATTAAAGGGCTACGGCTTTAAAACTTCGGTGGACGACTTTGGTACAGGCTTTTCATCTTTAAGTTATCTACAAAGACTGCCATTTACTGAATTAAAAATAGATCGTAGCTTTATTAATGCTATTGATGATGGTGCGACACTCGCTATTGTCCGATCCATTATTCAATTAGCATTAAACCTAGGAATGACTTCGGTCGCAGAAGGTATTGAAAATAAAGAGCAAGTTGAGATTTTACGTGCACTCGGCTGTACAGTAGGGCAAGGATATTACTATTACAAACCAATGACAATAGAACAAGTAGATGCAATACTTGATGAATAATTGCTAGTATATGTAGAAAACATTCTTGAAAAGGAGTTGTCCCAAATTTAATTTTGAGACGACTCCTTTTTTCTGTTATACTAGTTGAGATAAAAATGAATCCGAACGGTTAGGAGAGAATCCCTTTGAGCAAAGTATACGTATTTGATCATCCACTAATCCAACACAAGTTAACTTATATTCGTGATAAGAATACAGGAACTAAAGAATTTCGTGAGCTAGTAGACGAAGTGGCAACATTAATGGCATTCGAAATTACACGTGAGATGCCAGTAGAAGAAATTGAAATTGAGACACCGGTTACTGTTGCTAAGACAAAAGTACTTTCTGGTAAGAAACTTGCGATTGTCCCAATTTTACGTGCAGGTATTGGCATGGTAGATGGCGTATTAAATCTAATTCCAGCTGCTAAAGTTGGTCATATCGGTCTTTATCGTGATCCGGAAACGTTAAAACCTGTAGAATACTATGCAAAACTTCCAGCAGATGTAGAAGAACGTGATTTCATCATTGTAGATCCAATGCTTGCAACTGGTGGATCAGCAGTGGAAGCGATCAACTCACTGAAAAAACGTGGTGCGAAAAGCATTAAATTTATGTGCTTAATCGCTGCGCCAGAGGGTGTTAAAGAAATTCAAAAACATCATCCAGATGTAGATATTTATATTGCTGCACTTGATGAAAAATTAAATGACCATGGCTACATTGTCCCTGGTCTAGGTGATGCAGGCGACCGCCTATTTGGTACAAAATAATACTGAACACTATTCAATGGTATTAACAAGATTCAACAACGGAAAATAGGGATGACATTTTGTTAAAACGTATATCATGATGATAAGTTGATTGGAGTGGAGACTGGGCGACTCCTCGGAGGTCAGCGTCACAGATGAGACCCTGGAGCGAAGCGAAGCGGCTCCTCGGACGCCCCCCAGGAAAGCGCCCAGTCGTAACGGAAATCAACCTACGTTATGATGATAAGCCGTAAAAATAGGGTCAGTATGTAATTTTTAGGAAACTTATAACTATAGAGAGCGTCCTTCATTATTGAAGGACGTTTCATAGTATGTTAGGCGAATTACTTCTATTAAAGTTCGACACTTGCCTCATATGACGCAGATCAGTGGAAGTAAAGCACTTTTCATACAAATATAACAAAGGACGGTGCGAATCGTTTTGACGAAAAAATGGAAAGTAATGACGATTTTCGGTACGAGACCAGAGGCTATTAAAATGGCCCCACTAGTATTGGAATTACAAAAGCATCCTGAGCAAATAGAATCGATTGTGACGGTAACAGCCCAACATCGCCAAATGCTCGATCAAGTTTTAGAAACATTTAAAATTACACCTGATTACGATTTGAATATTATGAAGGATCGTCAAACATTAATTGACGTGACGACAAATGCTTTACAGGGCTTAGACAAAGTCATGAAAGAAGCAAAACCGGATATTGTTTTAGTACATGGTGATACAGCGACGACTTTCATTGCAAGTCTAGCTGCATTTTATAACCAAATTGCTATCGGACATGTGGAAGCGGGTCTTCGAACTTGGAATAAGTATTCACCATACCCAGAGGAAATGAATCGCCAGTTAACAGGTGTTATGGCTGACCTTCATTTCGCACCGACAGAAGTATCGAAGAAAAACCTTTTAGATGAAAATAAAAACCCTGATACTATCTTTGTCACTGGTAACACAGCAATCGACGCATTAGCTACAACAGTAAGTGAACATTACACACATCCTGTCTTAGACAAAATAGGCACAGACCGTATGATTTTATTAACAGCACATCGTCGTGAAAATCTAGGTGAACCTATGCGTCATATGTTCAGAGCGATTACTAGAATTTTAGAAGAGCATGAGGATGTACAAGTTGTTTACCCAGTTCATATGAATCCAGCTGTACGAGAAATAGCGAATGAAATTTTAGGAGATCATAAGCGTGTTCATTTAATTGAACCTCTTGAAGTCTTTGATTTCCATAACTTTGCGGCTAATTCTTATATGATATTAACGGATTCTGGTGGTGTCCAAGAGGAAGCACCTTCATTAGGTAAACCAGTTCTAGTACTAAGAGATACAACAGAGCGCCCAGAAGGTATTGCAGCAGGGACTCTAAAGCTAGCAGGAACGGAAGAAGAAACTATCTATTCTCTAGCTAAACAATTAATAGAAGATACAAATGCTTATGAAGCAATGTCAAAAGCGTCAAATCCTTATGGTGATGGACATGCTTCTGAGTATATTGTGAAGGCTCTTTTAGGATTTTTACAAAAAAGCAAGTAATATCCCTTTTCAGAAATGAAAAATGAGTCTAATGTACTAATCATGGTAGGCGGGCTAATTTGCGAGCATATATGTGTCGCAAATTAGCTTTTTTTTGCATAAACGTTAACTGTGATTTTGAAACTATGAATTTTCATACACAAATTTGTCAACAATTTGACAAGAGTATAGTGGCTGTGAAGTTTTTCTACTTTACTAATTGACTTCAAATATCTCCTATTGTATGCTTACAAAGGGTAAGAATGATAAGGGTTTCTATTCGTAAATAGAGGTTGAAACACTTGTTACATCAAGTTTCTACTAAATTGACAGTTCAAACTAAAAGCTGTCGATTGGCAACGTTTTGTGCGTTTCGGGGTGTAAGATTTTTTGGGATTTACACCTGTGATTTCAAAATGACGCTCTCCCGTTACTATTCCGCTGTGAGTAGTGTTTTTCACTGCTCTTTTCTGATTTCACATAGTGGTCAGCAAATGTTTCTTTACTCGAAAAAATGATTCAGGAGATTATAAACCAATGCTAGATTTGCATCACATTTTTGCTATGCAGAAGAGAGTGTTATTTTTTTTGCTCGCACTCTGTGCATTAGGCTGGGGATTTACGCCCTATCAGACGTTTTTTGCGGGCATCGCAATCGGTGCATTCTTTGGTACGTATAATTTTTGGATTTTAGTTCGCCGTATGGAGAAGTTTGATCGATCCATTAGTGAAGGGAAGAAAATAGGCTCACTTGGTACAATGCTCCGCTTTGGATCAGGTGTAGCGGCAGTCGCTCTAGCCATTTCGTTGCCAAACTATTTTCACTTAATTAGCACGGTCATAGGGCTAATGATTCCGTACGTTTTTCTCTTTGTCGAGAGAATTGTGTCCCATGTAAAGAACCGCTAATGTGCTTTAAATTAGAAAGAGAGGTGAAAAATAACAATGAATCATGAAGCTCCATTGAAAGTAGTTGACTTTGGTCTTTTTACACTAACATTCAACCTTTCAACTGTAATGATGTTACTAGTTGCAGCTGTAGTCGTTTTCTTAATCGCATTCATCTCAACTAGAAGCTTAAAGTTAAAACCTACAGGTATGCAAAACTTTATGGAATGGATTATGGATTTCGTAAAGAACATCATCAAAAGCAACATGGACTGGAAAACTGGTGGGCGATTCCATATTTTGGGTATCACGTTGATTATGTTTATCGCTGTATCTAACTTATTAGGTCTTCCATTCTCTATCGTCTATGATCACCAACTTTGGTGGAAATCACCTACAGCTGACCCAACCGTTACAATGACTCTTGCAGCAATGATTTTAGCCTTAACACATTTCTATGGTATTAAAATGAAGGGGACAGGCCATTATGTTGGTACATTCTTCAAACCAATGTCATTCATGTTCCCGCTGAAAATTGTTGAAGAGTTTGCGAACACTTTAACATTAGGTCTTCGTCTTTACGGTAACATCTATGCAGGTGAGATTTTACTTGGCTTAATCGCAAGTTTAGCTGTTACGGGTCCAATGGGATTCGTCGGAGCAATTGTTCCAATGATGGCATGGCAAGGTTTCTCTATTTTCATCGGCTTTATCCAAGCCTTTATCTTCACAATGTTAACAATGGTTTACATGGCTCATAAAGTGAGCGATGACCATTAATATAAAGCATAAATCTTATGCTTAAACCAAAAAAAAACAAACAATTCCAAGGAGGAAATTTTCAAATGGGTTTATTAGCAGCAGCAATCGCAATCGGTCTAGGTGCACTTGGTGCAGGTATCGGTAACGGTCTTATCGTTTCAAAAACAGTAGAAGGTATCGCTCGTCAACCAGAAGCACGTGGCGTTCTTCAAACTACAATGTTCATCGGGGTAGCATTAGTTGAAGCCCTACCAATCATCGCAGTAGTAATCGCATTCATCGTAATGAACAAATAATTCAGTTGTACACTGAATTCTAGTGGCGAAGCAGAAATCTCTAGATGAAACTTCGCCCTTCATTTTGGAACTGATAAAAGCTATGTGTAAATATAGCTTTTTAAAATAGGTAGTTTTTCAAGTAATTAATTAATTTATTATGTTGAAGTCAAAGCTCTTGAAGGGAGTGAAACAATCGTGTTTTTAGATAATCTTGTACTAGGCAGCGCTAGTGCCGGTTTCAACGGTGGTGACATCGCAGCAACATTAATCATTTTCTTAGTGTTAATGTTTTTACTTAAAAAGTTCGCTTGGGGTCCACTTATGGGCATCATGCAACAACGTGAAGAATTAGTAGCTAGTGAAATCGAAGCAGCTGAAAAAGCTCGCAAAGATTCGCACCAATTTTTAGAAGAACAAAAGAGCCTTCTTAAAGAAGCTCGTACGGAAGCACAATCGATTGTTGAAGGCGCTAAGAAGCAAGGCGAAGTGCAAAAAGAAGAAATTCTTACTGCAGCTCGCAATGAAGCAAACCGCTTAAAAGAATCGGCTTTACGTGAAATTGAGTCTGAAAAAGAAAAAGCTATTGCAGCTGTACGTGATGAAGTCGTTTCATTATCTGTACTTGCAGCATCTAAAGTCCTTAGCAAAGAAATTTCTGAGGCTGACAACCGTGCTCTAATTGAAGAGACGATTGCGAAGGCAGGGGAAGCTCGATGAGTAATTCAACTGTAGCAAAACGTTACGCACAAGCGCTATTTGAATTAGCGCAACAAAAAAACATTCTTGCTGAAGTTGGAGCAGACTTAAACGAGCTAACAAAAGTAGTCAAAGAATCTCCTGATTTTTTAACACTTTTAAATGCTCCTAAGTTCTCTATCGAACGTAAGAAACAAATGGTAGCTGAAATCTTTGCAAGTGCAACTCCAGAAGTTTTACACACAGTTCAACTACTTGTTGAGAAAAAACGTGTAAACGAAGTGAAGCTGATTGCGAACGCATATGCTGAGCTTGCTGCACAGGCACAAGGTTCTGCAGATGCAACAGTATTCTCTACTCGTGCACTTTCTGCTGAAGAAAGCGCTAATATTTCTACAACATTTGCGAAACTTGTAGGGAAACAAACATTAAACATTACAAACGAAATTGATCCATCACTTCTTGGTGGTATTCGTGTTCAAATCGGTAATCATATTTATGATAGCTCAGTTGCGAACAAGCTTGAGCGCCTAAAACGTGAATTAATCGGTTAATAATTTAGAAATGTGAGAGGTGACATACATGGGCATCAAGGCTGAAGAAATCAGCAGTCTGATTAAACAACAGATTGAGAATTATGAATCTGAACTTAAAGTAAGCGAAGTTGGTACAGTTATCCGTATTGGTGACGGTATCGCACTTGCTCATGGCCTCGACAACGCCATGGCTGGAGAGCTTTTAGAGTTCTCTAACGGTGTTATGGGTATGGCTCAAAACCTAGAAGAAGGTAACGTTGGTATCGTAATCTTAGGTCCATACGCAGACATCAAAGAAGGCGATGAAGTTCGTCGTACAGGTCGTATCATGGAAGTACCAGTTGGTGAAGAACTAATTGGCCGTGTTGTAAACCCACTTGGTCAACCAGTGGATGGACAAGGTCCAATCAACACAACAAAATCTCGTCCAATCGAAAGTCCAGCTTTCGGTGTAATGGCTCGTAAATCAGTACACGAACCACTACAAACTGGTATCAAAGCGATTGACGCTTTAGTACCAATCGGTCGTGGTCAACGTGAGTTAATCATCGGTGACCGTCAAGTAGGTAAAACATCTGTAGCAATCGATACAATCTTAAACCAAGATGGTGAAAATATGATTTGTATCTACGTTGCTATCGGTCAAAAAGAATCAACTGTACGTGGTGTAGTTGAAACGTTACGTAAGCACGGTGCATTAGATTATACAATCGTTGTAACTGCTGCTGCGTCTCAACCAGCTCCATTACTATACTTAGCACCATTTGCTGGTGTTTCTATGGCAGAAGAATTCATGTTACAAGGTAAGCACGTATTAATCGTGTATGATGATCTTTCTAAACAAGCATCAGCTTACCGTGAACTTTCACTTCTTCTACGCCGTCCTCCAGGTCGTGAAGCATACCCTGGTGATGTTTTCTACTTACACAGCCGCTTACTTGAACGTGCTGCGAAGTTAAATGAAACATATCAAAATGGTTCTATTACAGCTCTTCCATTCGTTGAGACACAAGCTGGGGATATCTCTGCATACATCCCAACTAACGTAATCTCAATTACTGATGGACAAATTTTCTTACAATCTGACTTATTCAACTCAGGTGTACGTCCAGCGATTAACGCCGGTCTTTCTGTATCACGTGTAGGTGGATCTGCTCAAATTAAAGCGATGAAAAAAGTTGCGGGTACACTACGTCTTGACTTAGCTGCATTCCGTGAACTTGAATCATTTGCTCAATTCGGTTCTGATTTAGATAAAATCACACTTGCTAAACTTGAGCGTGGTAAACGTACGGTTGAAGTTCTTAAACAAGACCTAAACAAACCACTTAAAGTTGAAAAACAAGTTGCTATCCTTTATGCATTAACTAAAGGTCACTTAGATGATATTCCAGTACAAGATATCGTTCGCTTTGAAGGTGAATTCTTAAGCTGGTTAGATACAAACCACACAAACGTTTTAGATCACGTTCGTACTACAAAAGAACTTGCTCCTGATGCGGATTACGTAGCAGCTTTAACTGAGTTCAAAAAAACTTTCGCTAAATCAGAATAAGTTCGAGCTAGTCACTTGATTAAAAAACAAAAGGTGGTGAAATACCAGTGGTAAACTTACGCGAAATAAAAGGTCGTATTAATTCTACAAAGAGTACGAAACAAATTACGAAAGCGATGCAGATGGTTTCTTCTTCAAAGTTACGTCGTGCAGAGCAAAACGCTAAAGCGTACGTTCCTTACATGGAAAAAATCCAGGACGTAGTAGGCGCGATCGCTTCAGGGACAAAAGACAGTGGACATCCAATGTTAACTGCTCGTCCTGTTAAGAAAACAGCTTACTTAGTCATTGGTTCTGACCGTGGTCTTGCAGGTGCTTACAACTCAAGTATCCTACGTCAAGTACAACGTACAATTGACGAGCGTCATAAATCAAAAGACGAATACGTTATTTTAGCGGTAGGTCGTGTTGTTCGTGATTACTTTGTGAAACGTGATCATAATGTCATCAGCGATGTTGTCGGTCTTCCTGACCAACCAACATTTGCTGATATTAAAGAAATCGCTCGTAAAGCTGTTGGTATGTTCACTGATGGTACGTATGATGAACTTTATATGTACTACAATCACTTTGTCAGCGCAATTGCTAACGAAGTGACAGAGAAAAAACTTCTTCCATTAACGGATCTTGCACCTGCTAGCAGTAATGCTTCTTACGAATTTGAACCATCTGGTGAAGCAATTCTAGAAGTATTACTTCCACAATACGCGGAAAGCTTAGTTTATGGCGCATTATTAGATGGGAAAGCAAGTGAACATGCTTCTCGTATGACTGCTATGAAAAATGCAACTGATAATGCATCTGATCTTATTTCAGACCTTTCATTGCAATATAACCGTGCACGTCAAGCAGCAATTACACAAGAAATTACAGAAATCGTTGGTGGAGCTGCAGCCTTAGAATAGGCCCAGCTTCCCAATGTCGTATAAGAATACGATAGGAGGGTACACAGTAATGAATAAAGGACATGTTATTCAAGTAATGGGTCCAGTTGTTGACGTAAAATTTAACAACGGCCAATTACCAGCAATCTATAACTCATTAACAGTTAAGATTGAACGTCCTAATGAAGAACCAACAATTCTTGCATTAGAAGTTGCTCTTCATTTAGGTGATGATTCTGTTCGTACAATTGCAATGTCATCTACTGATGGCTTACAACGTGGAGCAGAAGTAACAGACTCAGGAAAAGCTATCTCAGTACCAGTTGGTGAAGTTACTTTAGGACGTGTATTCAACGTTCTAGGAGAAGTAATCGACTTAGGTGAAGAGATTCCAGCTGACGTTCGTCGTGATTCAATTCACCGCGAAGCACCATCTTTCGATGAACTTTCAACTACAGTTGAAATTCTTGAAACAGGTATCAAAGTAGTAGACTTATTAGCACCATACATCAAAGGTGGTAAAATCGGTCTATTCGGTGGTGCCGGTGTAGGTAAAACAGTATTAATCCAAGAATTAATCAACAACATCGCACAAGAGCACTCAGGTATCTCTGTATTCGCTGGTGTAGGTGAGCGTACTCGTGAAGGGAACGACTTATTCTTCGAGATGAGCGATTCAGGCGTTATCAAGCAAACAGCGATGGTATTCGGTCAAATGAACGAGCCACCAGGCGCACGTATGCGTGTAGCTTTAACTGGTCTTACAATGGCAGAATACTTCCGTGATGAGCAAGGTGCTGACGTACTTTTATTCATCGACAATATCTTCCGTTTCACACAAGCAGGTTCTGAGGTTTCTGCCCTATTAGGTCGTATGCCTTCTGCGGTAGGTTACCAACCAACACTTGCAACTGAAATGGGTAAATTACAAGAGCGTATCACATCTACTAACAAAGGTTCTGTAACTTCTATCCAAGCGATTTATGTACCAGCCGATGACTATACTGACCCGGCTCCAGCTACAACTTTCGCCCATTTAGATGCAACTACTAACCTTGAGCGTAAATTATCAGAAATGGGTATCTACCCTGCGGTTGACCCATTAGCTTCGACTTCTCGTGCTTTATCACCTGAAATCGTGGGCGCTGAGCACTACGCTATCGCTACTGGTGTACAACGTACAATCCAACGTTACCGTGAATTACAAGATATCATTGCTATCTTAGGTATGGATGAATTATCTGATGAAGATAAACAAACAGTAGAACGTGCTCGTCGTATTCAATTCTTCTTATCTCAAAACTTCCACGTTGCGGAACAATTTACTGGTCAAAAAGGTTCTTATGTACCTGTTAAAGAAACTGTTCGCTCATTCAAGGAAATCCTTGATGGCAAATGGGATCACCTACCAGAAGATGCTTTCCGTCTAGTTGGTTCTATTGATGAAGTAGTTGAAAAAGCGAAAAGCATGGGCGTAGAGGTTTAATACTAGGGACGAGGAGGAAAAAATATGAAGACAGTTCAAGTCAATATTGTCACTCCCGACGGCCCAGTATACGATTCTGAAGTATCAATGGTAATCGCAAAGACAACTTCAGGAGAAATCGGTGTTCTTGCAGGCCATATTCCTATGGTCGCTCCACTTGCAATTGGTGCAGTGAAGCTTAAAAAAGAAGACGGTTCAACTGAACTTGTAGCTTTAAGCGGTGGTTTCATTGAAGTTCGCCCTGAAAAAATCTCAATTTTAGCACCATCTGCTGAAATTGCTGAAAGCATTGATGTTAAACGTGCTAAAGAAGCCGTTAAACGTGCTGAAGGACGTCTTCAAGATAAACAAGATAACATTGATTTCAAACGTGCTGACCTAGCATTAAAACGTGCGTTGAATCGTATCAACGTTCATGAGGGTAATATCTAATTCAAATTTTAACGGGCAGATTCAACATCTGTCCGTTTTTTAACATTATTCCACAGTGGCTAGAGGAAGGAATATGGAGGACCAACATGGAATTATATAGGGCAGTAGGGCAGGAAGCTTTAATAGGTATTCTATCGCACATATTTTTTATCGGTATTACCTTTTACGCGCTACAAGCGTTTATGTTAGAAAAGCTTTTTAAGAAGAATAAAGTATTTCAAGTCCAATTAATTTATATTTTATTAAGCGTTGCAATAGGATCAGTCGTTTCAAATTTCTTTCTCCAATTTTCAAATTGGTCTGGGAAGCTTCCGTATTTATTTTAAGAGACCGTTATTACTTTCTATATGTTAGATGTTGAATCTACATATTTCACAGGGCTTTATAACATAATTTATGTGGTCCTTTGAAATATGTAAAAAAAGAAATTTGTGAGATTTCGGTTTTTGTTCACAAATCTTTGGGTATATATTAAAAATTTACGCTTATCTTCCATGTTATTGGTCATTCACAAAAAAAAAAATCATGCGTACAATAAATAAATAGCAAAATATTAAAAAATGACGTAAAATAGTGATTTGGACGCTTGAACGAGCGTAAGAAAAGTTGTACTATAGAGTTGTTTGTTTACTGATTATGACATTATACTTCTTTTTAAAATAAAATTTTGATAGGTTAATAGATTGAATTCGGAGGGACATAGGGTGGAAAAAATAATAGTGACTGGCGGCCAACAGCTACAGGGGAAAGTACGCGTAGAGGGCGCAAAAAATGCGGTGTTACCAATCCTAGCAGCAGCTTTACTTGCTTCTAAAGGAGAAAATGTAATTAAGGAAGTCCCTAACTTAGCAGACGTCTTTACTATAAATGAAGTACTAAAAAGTCTAAATGCGGCTGTTACATATATACCTGAGGACAATACAGTATATATCGACACAACAAAAGAACTTTCTAGTGAAGCTCAATTTGAATATGTAAGTAAAATGCGTGCATCGATTTTAGTGATGGGTTCTTTACTTGCTCGAAATGGCTATGCTCGTGTTGCTTTACCTGGGGGCTGTGCAATCGGTTCCCGTCCAATTGAGTTACATTTAAAGGGCTTTGAGGCTATGGGGGCAAAAATCTCGTTTGGCCATGGTTTTGTAGAGGCAAAGGCAGATGGACGTTTAAAAGGCGCAAATGTGTATTTGGACTTCCCTAGCGTTGGGGCAACAGAAAATATCATGACAGCTGCAGCGTTAGCGCAAGGAACGACTGTAATTGAAAATGCAGCGAAAGAGCCTGAAATTGTGGATCTTGCAAACTTTATTAATAATATGGGTGGTCGTGTTATCGGAGCAGGTACGAATACAATTCGTATCGAAGGAGTCGATACATTATATGGAACAGAGCATCATATTATTCCTGATCGTATTGAAGCTGGCACATTTATGGTTGCAGCAGCAATTACAAAAGGTGATGTAACGATTGAAAATGCAGTTCCTGAGCATATGACAGCATTAATTGCAAAGATGCGTGAAATGGGTGTAGAAATCACTGAGCTAGAAGAAGGAATCCGCGTACGCGCTCCTAAACCATTAAAAGCTGTTGATATTAAAACTATGCCACATCCAGGCTTCCCAACAGATATGCAATCTCAAATGATGGCTTTAATGCTAACTGCTGAAGGTACGAGTATTATTACGGAAACGGTTTTTGAAAATCGTTTTATGCATGTTGAGGAGTTCCGTCGCATGAATGCCAGTGCTAAAATAGAAGGACGTTCTGTGTTTATCGAAGGGCCAATAGATCTTCAGGGTGCTGAAGTTATGGCGACTGATTTACGAGCTGCGGCTGCACTAATTTTAGCAGGTCTTGTATCTGAAGGTGTGACTAGAGTTACAAAACTTCATCACTTAGATCGTGGTTATGTTGATTTCCACGGCAAATTGGCTTTACTTGGCGCACAGATTGAACGTGTACCAGTAGAGGATGTTATCGTTGAAGAAAAAACAACTGTAGAATTACCAACAAACTAAATAGATTCTAAAACCCTTTGCTTAAGAGCAAAGGGTTTTTTCTTCATAGTTTAATCCACGCTGGCGATAGTCTAATAATTGCTTATCATCATAACGTGAAGTTGAGTTCCGTTCCGGCTGGGCGCGATGTTGGTCACGAAGGCGTTATCACAGGATGTGATGCTTTTTGCCTTCGTTCCTCTATTGCTAATCCCCAAGGAGTCGCCGGGCCGGAACGAAGATCACTTTATAGCAGGGCATACGTTTTTAAAACGCTAATATATAGGAACTAACATCCTTTTTATATGACGGAAATACGCTTCTTTTATGCATGCTTTACATATGTAGCCCTCAATTTATTTACCATGCTAGATTGAAGTTGCCTTCACCAACGGTCACATATTTTGAAAAGTTTTAGCATATTATTCCTTATGAAAAAATGGATAATGAGTATAGGCATAATTTGTTTGACTGGAGCATTATATATGCTTCCTGTGGCATTTGGTGAGAGACGTACGGTTGAGGATGCGCCTGCAACAACAGAACAAGCTTGTGAAATCTTCATAGAAGTGGAGGGACAACCGGAGAAAATCCCTTTAGAAACGTATGTGACTGGTGTGGTAGCTGCAGAAATGCCTGTTTCATTTAAAAAAGAAGCTTTAAAGGCACAGGCTATTGCTGCAAGAACTTACGCGTTGAAATCGACAAATTACGGTAAAATAGCTATCGCTCCTACTGTTGCTAGACAAGTTTTTTACAATAAGGAACAAAGAAAAGAGAATTGGACTAGCAATTTCCCGGGGAATGAAAAGAAAATTGTCGAGGCTATTAACGAAACGAAAGGACAAGTTCTTCTATATAATAATGAATTAATTACGGCAATGTTTCACTCTACTAGTAATGGGAAAACAGAAAGTGCCTACGGTTTTAGTGGCAATGATGTACCATATTTACAAAGCGTCGCGAGTAATACGGATCAATCATCACCAAAGTTTGCAGCGATAAAAGAATGGACATTGGCTGAGTGGAATGCATTGTGGCCTGTTAAATGGCAGGCAAATGATTTCAACCGTGTACAGTTCTTTTTAAATGATTCCGGACGTGTTGAGCGCATGCAGTTAGGGAAGAATATATGGTCAGGGCGAGAGGTTCGAACACTTTTGGGAATAGCATCAACAGACTTTAAAATTTCTTATAATTCCACTGCTGGAAAAGTGCTGGTGAGCACGAAAGGATACGGGCATGGGGTAGGGATGAGTCAATATGGAGCAGATGCTATGGCAAGTGATGGGAAAACTGCTGCCGAAATTTTACACTACTATTATCAAGATATTGAGATAAAAAAGATAGATGCATGTTTAAAATAACTTCTAGTTGTTCACACTGCAACTAGAGGTGATGAAAATGAGAGAGGATAAAAATAGTAAAACTTCTCAAAATCAAGATGAAAAAGTTCAATTACAGAAGAAACCATGGTTTTGGCCAGCTGTTTACGCTGGTGGAGCTCTAATGCTAGCAGGTTTACTACTTGGTTACAATAGTCTTGTATCAAAAGTAGAAGAGGCTCCATTACCAGAAGTAGCAGAAGTAGATTCAGGTCCTGTAGTTGAAACCAATGCACGAACAGAAAATATGAAGTACCCGTTCAAGGAAGCAAATCTTAATAAAATTCAAGTTTCACAAGAGTTTTATGATGTAGAGGCAAATGCTGAGTCACGTGAAAAAGCACTAATGGTATTTAATCAAACATTTACGACATCTTCTGGTATTTCTCTTTCTATGAATGGTGAAGAATTCGAAGTACTTGCTGCTTTAAGCGGTAAAGTAAAACAAGTAAAGCTTGACGCATTTACAGGCAATAAAATTGTGATCGAGCATGCAAATGGTAAGGAAACACATTATAGCTCTGTAAAAGACATTGCTGTCAAAGAAGGCGATGAGGTAACACAAGGTCAAGCACTAGGAAAAGCGACTGACAACGAGTGGAACCAAGCAGCTGGCATTCACCTGCACTTTGAAGTACTTGAAAACGGAAAATATATTAATCCGAAAAAATTACTAGGCTTTTAACCTATTTCAGCGGCTGCTGAAATAGAGGAACTCATGCCCAACAACGTGCCTATTATCAATTATGCCGAGGTATAATTGATAATAGGCCATTTTGTTTTCTCCTAAACAATGAAAATGATCTTTTTCTATGTAAGAAATGAATACTAAAAAATGCATAAAAAATCAGTATTTTATCGTGAAAATGTAAAATGTGTTCTGAACAGCTTTGTCCTCACATAATGTGAAGAAATGCGCAGACGTGCATCTGATGCCAACGCCATTTGTGAATTTGTGTGGAAAGGACGAAGAACGTGCACGAGCACATTCGGAAGCGCTGTATACGCCTCGGTGAATTATTGATTGAGACGCGTGAGACTGTGCGTGTCCTCGCGAAAATGACAGGTTATTCAAAAAGTACGGTGCATAAAGATTTAACAGAGCGACTGCCAACAATTCATGAAGGATTAGCTGAGCAAGTAAAGGAAATACTCGCCTACCATAAGGCCGTACGTCATATTCGCGGAGGAGAGGCAACGAAAAACAAGTGGAAAGAAAGAGCGAGTCATGAATGATTCGTTCTTTTTTAAAATGCAAAGGACAAGCTAGATACATATTTCCTCATAAAAGACTACTCACAATAACGTGGGGTTGATTTCCGTTCCGGCTGGGCGCTTTGTAGCTGCCGCTACGCTATCGTACCTATTCACATAAATAGTGTTAAAAAATTCCATTTAAAACTATTCGATGATGGATCATGAAAAAATTGTTTAAGCAATTTCTTCTTTTCATGAAGTGTTCATATAATTGAAAGGAATGGAGTTCTATTCACTAAAATTAGGTGAAATTACCAATAGGTTGTGATAGAATATTCTAGATAAACAGATAAAAATGAACGTTTTTTGTAGTTGGAAATGGTGGGAAGGAGAAATTATATAATGTTTTCGAAAGATATTGGCATTGACTTAGGAACTGCGAACGTATTAATACACGTTAAAGGTAAGGGAATCGTCTTAAATGAACCATCTGTTGTGGCGATTGATAAAAAAACAAATAAAGTATTAGCTGTGGGGGAAGAGGCTCGCCAAATGGTAGGGCGTACGCCTGGTAACATTACTGCAATTCGCCCACTACGAGATGGGGTCATTGCGGATTTTGACGTTACAGAAGCCATGCTAAGACATTTCATCAATAAGTTAAATGTAAAAGGATTTTTAGCTAAGCCACGTATTTTAATTTGCTGTCCAACGAACATTACTAGTGTTGAGCAAAAAGCTATCCGTGAAGCCGCAGAAAAATCAGGTGGAAAAAAAGTATACTTAGAAGAAGAACCAAAAGTGGCTGCAATTGGTGCAGGCATGGATATATTCCAACCTAGCGGTAATATGGTAGTCGATATTGGCGGCGGAACAACAGATGTTGCAGTCTTATCAATGGGTGATATTGTAACGAGTGAGTCCATTAAGGTAGCCGGAGACATTTTTGATAATGATATTTTGCAATATATTAAAAAAGAATACAAATTACTAATTGGTGAACGTACTGCAGAAGCCATTAAAATTACAATCGGTACAGTCTTTAAAGGTAGCCGAAACGATTCAATGGATATTCGTGGTCGAGACATGGTGACAGGTTTACCACGTACAATAACAATTCATTCTGAAGAGATTGAACGTGCCCTACATGAATCGGTTGCTATGATTGTTCAATCTGCAAAAAATGTTTTAGAAAAAACGCCACCAGAGCTATCAGCTGATATTATTGATCGTGGGGTCATTATTACTGGCGGTGGTGCTTTACTACACGGTATGGACCAACTATTAATCGAAGAATTAAAGGTACCTGTATTCATTGCTGAACAACCTATGGATTGTGTAGCAATTGGTACAGGAATTATGCTTGAAAATATTGATCGAGTTCCCGCATCCTTATAAAAAGATAATGAGGTGAGTCCTTTGTTTAAAGGGTTTTATACAGTTGCAACTGGTATGATTGCACAACAAAGACGAACAGAATTACTAACTAATAATTTATCAAATGCGAATACACCAGGATTTAAAGCAGACCAATCAACAATTCGGTCATTTCCTGACATGCTCATGTCAAGTGTAGGAAAAACGAATGCACCTGCTCATCAGCAAGCAGGTTCTCAATATATGAGCCAAGTTGGTGCATTAAATACAGGGATTTATATGCAAGAAACATTGCCAAATTACATACAAGGCCAAATCTATAGCACTGATTTCACGACAGATATGGCTTTGATTGATGGAAACTTACCGCAAAATGAAGATGGTACTACCGGATCTATTTTCTTCCGTTTAGCACATCCAGAAGGCGGAGAAGCATATACACGCAACGGGAATTTCACATTAGATGGTCAAGGCTATTTAGTAAATCCACAAGGACTGTATGTGTTATCAGACAGAGGCCAACGCATTCAGCTACAGAATGATGATTTCCGCTTAGATGAGAACGGTGCAATTTACGTTAATGATCAGCAAGTAGCTCGTGTTGGCGTATCATATGCAACGAATCCGAACATGCTACGTAAACAGGATAATGGTTTAATTCGAACAGAAAACGGTGAGAACTTACCAACAGCCTACGGTGCCAATGGCGTATCCTTTACACTGCGTCAAAATTATCTAGAGGGCTCAAACGTTGATTCTAGTCGCACAATGACCGATTTAATGACAGCATATCGCGCTTTCGAGGCTAACCAAAAAGTGTTACAAGCTTATGATCGCAGTATGGAAAAAGCTGCTAATGAAATCGGGAAAGTTTAATAGGCGAACAGGAGGCGTTTGATCATGCTACGTACAATGATGACTGCAACAAACACAATGGGGCAATTACAAAATAGACTAGATACAATTAGTAATAACATTGCCAATAGTAATACACAGGGCTATAAATCAAAAGAAGCTACATTTAATGAATTGCTTTATCAGCAGTTTAACAATGACAAGCTAGATCGTGCTGATCGACAATCACCTGTTGGTATCCGTTACGGTTCAGGTGCAATGCTTGGGCAAATCCAATCTAATCAAAAACAAGGTTCTCTACAAACAACAAGTCGAGATCTTGATTTAGCTTTTACAAAACCAAAACAATATTTCAATATTTTAATGCCAGATGGTGAAAATGGCACAAAAACAGTGTATACTCGTCAAGGTGACTTTTATTTATCACCATTAAATAATGGAACAGTAATGGTTGTAACTGCAGATGGATATCCATTAGCAAACGAAAACGGGCAAGCTATTACATTACCGGATAATGTAAAAAGTTTCGCAATTCGTGATGGGGGCGTATTAGAGGCATCATATCCAAATGGAGATTTTATTCGTACTAATGTAGGGGTGACAGAGTTCCAAAAGCCTCAGCTTATGGAGGACATTTCTGGATCCTATGTTGGATTGCCGAATAACCTAGCTCAGTTAGGATATACGCAAGCTGAAGTTGTCACTAATTTACAAGGTGCAAATCGTCAGCAAATTGGTATGCAGAACGGTGTGCTAGAAATGTCGAATGTAAATCTTTCAAAGGAAATGACGGATTTAATTCAAACACAGCGTTCTTATCAATTCAATGCAAGAGCTGTCACTTTAGCAGATCAAATGCTTGGGCTCATTAATGGTATTCGATAGTAAATCCATAATTACTGTTTAGTAAGGAATGAAGAGGAGTACAATTTATGACAAACGATTCAAGTCGAGGTTCTATGCAATCAAAAGAAACCGATACGCCACCAGAAGAGAAGGAACACGGCTCAAATGGAGAGCAACGAGAGGTTCGATGGGTGCAAATACGGCTGATTCCGATTTGGCTACGCGTTGTACTTATTATCATCTTAGTTGTTGTTGCCGCAATTTTAGGTACAATAATTGGCTATAGTGTAATTGGACAAGGTAAAGCCATGGACGTTTTCAAACCAGAAACATGGCAGCATATATTTGATATTATGAATGGTAAAGAATAATAATATTCTTTACCATACTTTGTTTTACATAATTATTTATGTAATGGTTTATAACATTTACTTAATGAAGATTATAGTCTCTGGCGGATGTCACAGATTTTTTTGTAGGTACCATTCTGGACACATTGTTTATCTGTAGCGACAGCTACATTTATGCCAAGACGAAATTGATATTAAGCATTCGAGGGGGAAAAGAAATGTTAACAGCAGAACAAATTCAAGCAATTTTACCACATCGTTATCCTTTTCTATTCGTTGATCGTATCGTTGAATTAGAAGAAGGCAAGCGTGCAGTCGGTTTAAAAAATGTCTCTATGAACGAGGACTTTTTTAATGGACATTTCCCTGGCTATCCAGTAATGCCTGGGGTTTTAATTGTAGAGGCATTAGCACAAGTAGGTGGCGTAGCATTATTAAATGCAGAGGAATTCAAAGGTCGTCTAGCTTTCTTAACGGGTATTGATAACTGTCGTTTTAAGCGACAAGTAGTACCGGGAGATCAACTTCGATTAGAAGTTGAGTTCGTGAAACTACGTGGAGTTATGGGCAAAGGTCACGGTGTGGCAACAGTTGATGGGGAACTAGTATGTGAAGCGGATATTTTATTCGCTATTGGACCTGCACAACCAAAACAGGTGTAATTTGCAATTATAGGCTAAAAGATTTAAAATAATTATATCGAAAATTGTCTTAACTGTTAATCTTCTAATAGTTTACTATAGGGAGTGCAGTTAAAGAAATCACGGTATTTTATAAAAATGCAATGGCGCTATATGTGATTGTGAATAATACATGTAGTTTTGTTTTTAAAACGTAGGAGGATTATATAGATGTATAAGGAATTGTCTTCAGGTGTTAAAATTAGCATTACGCGTTCGATTTCAACATCTTTTGAATCATACTTAGCAAGTATTGATTGGAAAGAGGAGCGTTTTTCTATGGAAGACTTCATTGCTAGCTGGCAAACTTATTTTCAAGAAAATGCCGCATGGATCGAAAAAATCCCAGCAGATGTTTTGATGAATACTGAATTCCATGAAGAGATGGCGCAGAAAATCGACGAAGTAATAGCAAAAATTTTAAATGAAGAACCAACAGCTAAACAAATTGAAACAATTGAGGCCTTGCAAAAAGAGCTAGGTACAAATTATAGCTACAACTGTAAAGCAGAAGCAGCATACATTGAACAATTGTTAAAAGAAAAACAAAAATAGTTTGTAAAAAAATCGGATAGTTCCCTCCTTTCCCGGGCAATCTATGTAGGATCACAAATACACACATTGTATTTGATGACATAGCACCGGAGGAAGGAGGTTTTTTCATATGTGGAGAATGTCATTTTTGGCAATTATTCTTGCTGCATTATTCCTTGGAGGTTGTAACTGGGGAAATAGAGCTGTAGAAACAAGACCAGTGGAGAACGTTAAAGAAGACGTTCGCCGTGGTGTTGACCGAGTAGAAGACGTAGTAGAGCCGAACAGACGAAATGACGTTTACGACCGTAACGTTAATAACCGTAACACTGTTCTTCCAGAAGCTACAACACCAGGTACAACGACAGTACCAGGAACTACAACACCAGGAACTGTAACACCGGGAACAACAACTACACCAGGAACACATACTACTGGTGAAGTTAAAGAAAAGATCGTCGAAGAGAAAGTTACTCGATAATTTGAAAAAGAGTGTTTCCAATCAATGGAACACTCTTTTTTATATTTTCGGGGAGGGAGTGATATACGCTGAGGGGTGAGTGATACACGCTGAGGGTGAGTGATATACGCTGAGGGGTGAGTGAATACCCGCGGAAGAGGAGTGAATACCCGCGGAAGAGAAGTGAATACCCGCGGAAGAGAAGTGAATACCCGCGGAAGGGAAGTGAATACCCGCGGAAGGGGTGAATACCCGCGGAAGAGGAGTGAATACCCGCGGAAGAGAAGCGAATATCCGCGTAAGGAGTGAATACCCGCGGAAGAGGAGCGAATACCCGCGGAAGGGAAGTAAATACCCTTGGAAGAGGAGTAAATACCCGCGGAAGGGGTGAATACCCGCGGAAGGGAAGCGAATACCCGCGAACCCTCACAAAGCGGAAGCAAAACCATCTCCCACACGCACCCCCTCAAGAAGAACGGAAAAACGGCTTCATATAGACCACTAAATTCTCAGGTAATTGGTAAACGCGATTTTTATAAGAACCTGTATAGGGAAAATGAAATTTTTTAAGTAAACGATTGGCAGCATCACTGGATTGAATATTGAAAAATTCACGTAACTGTTTGTTGGTAATGGTCGGTCTAACTAAGTATCGATAATCTTGTAAGGCTTCAGCGAAAATTTCTTCGCTTGCATAGTAACAGTATGAACATTTCCAAATCCCACGAGCATAATGCATTTGGGATTTGTATTGGCATTTCGGGCAAAGCATGCCTTGGCGGAATCGTGAAGAATCAATAGAAGCTGGAATCTTCGATGGCTGATGTCGACTGAGAAGTTGTTGAGCAATTTGTGTTAGCTGTTCTTCGCTTAAAATAGTTTGTGTATATTTTTGAAACAAGGAATGAAGATGTTTTTGAAGTCCTGAAACATGGAAAATAGGGATTGTGTTTGGATGACTTGCAATGATAGCGGAGGGGTTAGAAATAACAACTGCGCCCTCAATGGGGAGAGAATAGTTTTGACAAATAACTTTAAGAAATTGCATATGTCGTTGGGTCTGAGTAAGGGCATTTGGAAATCCTTCAACAGTACCATCTGACTTTGTACGAATACATTGATGGGTAGTTTCGTCAAAATCAAGGCGTCCGTTAATATTTTTAATTTCAACCACTAGCATAAAATGCCCGCAAATGAAGAGTGTATCGAGTTGATACGAATGCTGTGCAGAATTAATTAAAATTAAATTATGTAATACTAAAAATGTATAGGGACATATTAATTCAAGCCATTCACGGTCAACTCTCCTTTCACCAGCAAAACCGGCATCGAATCGGCGAAATTGCTCATTATAATAGTCAAAATCAGGGTCCTCATCGAACAACCGCCGCTTTAAAGCCTCAAGCCATAGTAATTTTACGGGCTTTTTCCTAATAGCAATAGTCAAGTATAGTTACCCCCTCTAATTTTTACATCGTATTGTACCTTAAAATCTATACTTGTCCAATAAAAAATAACGATGCAAATGTTTGCATCGTTAAATGAAGTTCAATCATTTTTTAGTTTTGGTCGTTCTTTCATATCGTGCGAGAAGCGGTCCAATAACTTATCTAAAGTGACACCCTCAGCTAGCAACTCGGCAAGCAATTGCTCGGCATATTTCGAGCGTTTTATCTTGAGCTTCCCTTTTAGCAGGACAGAGATGTGCTCGCCAATTTCTTGAACTGTATGTACGGCAACCTGGAAAGGAGCAGGCTCATTATCTGGAAATGAAATAACTGCACGTACATTAAAGACAGTAGCATTCGCTAAAAGTTCATCAAAAGTTGAACGATATTGTCGGTCCATAAACAGTTCAAGAATCCAAGATTGATGGCTATTTTCCTGGTTAATAATAATACCATCGACTAAAGGGAAAGGTTGCTTGCCCTCTTTTGTGACAAGGTCAAAGGAAAGCATTTTAAACGTTTTCATTATGTAATATCCTCCTAAGTCGGTCATCATTTTTAGTATAACATATTCAATTAGCCCTGTTTATGGGAGGGTCAATACAGCTTTTTGCGCAATCAATAAAAACTGCGAAATTGTACATTTCAACAATTAGCATTTGCAACTACAGGGAAAAGCATTCAGCTAGAAAAATCATTCAATACTTGAAAAGTAAAAGCCTCAATTTACCCAATTTATGATTAAAAACTGAAGGAAATGATAAAAATCGACTTTTGCCAATGCGGAATTAATTTTTGTATGATGAGAGCAATCAACAGCAAAGGAGGTGAATCAATGAACCAAGTCGGACTGGTCGGAAGGTTAACTAAGGATCCAGTGTTACGACACTTATCTGAAAATCGCGTGCAAACACATTTTTCACTAGCCATTAATCGCAATTACAAAAACAGTCGTGGGGAAGTGGATGCTGACTTTATTCTTTGTTCAGTTTGGGGAAGGCTGGCAGAGAATATCGTTAAATATTGCGGAAAAGGCTCATTAATTGGGGCAAATGGTCGTATTCAATCGAGATCGTTTTTAAATGAAAACAGCACAAAGGTTTATATAACAGAAGTAGTCGTAGAAGATGTCCGATTTTATCAGCTTAAGCCAAGGGACCGTGATGGGGCTATTGTGTTGCCAAAGCCACCTGATGAGCAGGATGGCTTAACCGATTTTGTACTACCTGATGTTGAAGTACAATTACCAGTAGTATCGCAGTCCTGAATGGTACATACGGGGCAAGTACAAGCTGTCTGATCCGCCATTTTCCTTCTATACTTGCACCGTAATCAATCAATTTAGAGAGGAATGATGTATACCTTTCATAACGTGTTCATTGCTGAAGACCGCTCAGCAATGAGCCTTAAACACACACAACTAAATATTAATATGAAGTAAGTAGGGAAGAAGTAACAAGCAATGTCCGCTGAAAAAAAGAGCGCCAAGAACGTTTTGCTCTTGGCGCACATATATAAATCTTTAGAAATCGAGTGTCATTAAATCACGAAGTTCATCATCTTCTAACTCAGTTAACCACTTGCTTGATTGAATTAGTTCTTCTGATAATGCAGATTTCTGAGCTAGCATTTTATCGATTTTCTCTTCGATCGTACCAATAGTCACAAACTTATGCACTTGCACGAATTGTGTTTGACCAATTCGATATGCACGGTCTGTTGCTTGATTTTCAACGGCTGGATTCCACCATCGATCTGCGTGTAAAACATGATTTGCAGCTGTTAAATTTAGGCCTGTACCCCCTGCTTTTAAGGAAAGGATAAATATTGGGAAATCTCCTGCCTGAAAAGCCTCTACTAAGCGGTCGCGCTGCTGCTTAGGCATGGCACCTGTTAAGAACGGTGCATCAATATTATATAGTTCGCTAAAACAATGCTGTAGTAATTGTCCCATTCCAATATATTGAGTAAAAATGAGGCATTGCTCGCGGTTGTCCACAATTTCTGTAGCCATTTGCACGATACGTTCTAATTTCGTAGAACGAGTCAGCATTGATTCTGCATCCTCGAAAGGTTCTTTTAAATACAAGGCAGGATGATTACATAATTGCTTTAGCTTACTGAGCATCTTTAAGACGCGTCCCTTTTTTTGAAAGCCTGTTAATTGCTCGAGCTGATCGAGTGTCTCTAATATATATCCTTCATATAGAGAGGCTTGCTCAGTCGTTAATGGGCAATAATCATGAGACTCTTGTTTATCTGGTAAGTTAAGCTGTAAGTGTGGGTCACGTTTAGTACGACGAAGTAAAAACGGTTGAATTTTTGTACGTAACTTCTGTTTATGTGACTCAGACTCATCTCGTTCTACCGGTAAAATAAATTCTTCGTTAAAGCGACCGAAGCTACCTAAATAGCCTTTATGAATAAAGTCAAAAATTGCCCATAGCTCAGATAAACGGTTTTCCACCGGTGTCCCTGTTAAAGCAATATGATGCTTCCCATTTAATTTACGAATAGCTCTTGATTGGAGCGTTTGCATATTTTTAATATTTTGAGCTTCATCCAGTACAACCGTTACCCATTCTACTTCCTGTAAAAACTCAGCATCTTGAGATACGGTGCCGTAAGTAGATAAAATTACATGTGGTTTTTCTCTTTCTACAAGCTGTTTAAAAGCATCCTCCTTTGCTCTATTCGCCTGATAATGCGTATGCACAATCAACGATGGAGCAAAACGGGCAAGTTCCTTTTGCCAGTTGCCTAACACTGAAGTAGGACAAATAATGATGGCTGGCTTTGTATCCTCAGTTGATTCATAAAGATACAGCAAATATGAAATAAGCTGAACCGTTTTACCAAGACCCATATCATCCGCTAGACACGCACCAAAGCCTTGTTCGCGCATGAAGACAAGCCATTCGAAGCCTTCATGTTGATAAGGGCGCAATTCAGCCTGTAAAGGTGTAGGAACGGGTACTGTAGGAAGTCCTTTTTTCTCTTGAAGCTGCTCCATATAAGATTTAAGTGATTGTTGCAATTCAAATGCAAAAATCGGGTCATCCCGCATTTCATCATCGGCATCCTCTTCTTCAAGAGGTAAGGATAAATCCTCTGGTAGCTCACGAAATAGTAATTCGCGAACAGTCCAGCTTTCATCTTCTGCTTGCTGCATCAATGTACGCATCTCTTGCATCCAGTTTGCATCGACTCTAAACCATTCAGTACCTATACGAATGAATTCGCGTTTCTCTTCCACAAGCTTTTTAAATTGTTCAGGTGAAATGGACTGTCCGTTCATAGAAAACTGCCATTTAAATGTTAAGATATCATCTAGTCCAGCAACCTTCTTTGTCGATACATTGCCAGTACTTACACGAACACGCATTTTTGACTGTTTTAAATCTTTAAGCCAAGCCGGTAATACTACGTCAAAGCCGAGTGCCTGTAACCTTGCTAAATCTTCACGTAAAAATGTTCGAACTTGTAAATCCTCAAGCATAATACGGATGAAAATATCGTTACTTACATCTTCAATAGAAAGAAGGTCTACAATTTGACCTTGTTGTTGTTCAATAGCTTCAGCATACATTTCCCATTTTGCTGGTAGAGCATCAGCGATTGGTAGTGACTGCTTTCGCATAGCAGGCGTCCAGTAGTTCTTAGCTGTAGCCGTGCTCAGTACTGTTTCTAAAAGCCACACATCTGAATCTTCCTCAGGCTCACTTAAGCGTAGGGAGACTTTAACTGCACCTGCTTGTCGTTCCTGGTCTAATGGCCAGCCACCACGTAAGAAAAATGGCACTAACTTTGGTAAATCAGACAGTATAAGACCTGATTGTGCCAGTTTTTGCTGCACGGCTGTTTCTAATAAAGCTGTTTCAACACCGTCAAGAGGAAATGTTAGCGATGAAAAATCATCTGCAATAACTGCATGTGACCAGAGTGATGGTTCTTGCCAATACGTTTGTAAAGCAGATGCTTTTTCTAGCAACACCTGACTTTCAGTGTTTACACCTTGCCATTCAATAAAAGGATGTAGATAACGCTGTGAAAAAATATCAAGGAGCTCAGAAGTTGAAACTTCAATAGTGAGCTCTGAACGATTGGTTAATATCCCATAGACATTCGCTTCATAGTTAAAAAATAATGAAGAAATGAGGGAGTCTGCGTCCATTGCTGCACCATCAGCAGTAAATCCCTGTAACGTAAAATATCCTTCCTGTGCAGCATGAATACGAAGCTGTAATTTTTTTGAAAACGGGGAAGGAGCATTTATAGTCATCATACTAAGTTTCCTTTCTCAATTTCTTCTTGTAATGCACGGAGTCGTTTATACTCTGCACGAATGGTTTGCATATATGTTTCGAAATAAGCAGTTTTACCAGCACGCTTTGCTGCACTGCGCATACTTTTCCAAATTCGTACAGCCTGCTTATAGTTCATACGTGATTTTTGTGTAATTTCAGCCATGGCATATAGATGATATAAGGGCAATACTGTTGCAGGAGCAACTTGAAGCACATCCTTTAATCCACACATTTCTAAATAGGAAAGGGAGGAGAGGTTTAGCTGATGAAGGGCTACCCAGTCACGATAGCGTCCTTTTTTAATAAGAAAGAACGAAAATGGTTGAAGCCCGTAAACACCAAATGCACTATATAATGTAGCTTCCTCTTCCTCTGTAAGCTGTATGTCTTCGTATAAAAGCTGGAATTGACGTACGTATTGAGCTCGCTTTACAACTGGTACAGTTTGCTGTAAAAAGACTTCGGTAAATGGTAGCATCGCACGTAAAATAATAGTTTGTGCAAGTGATTCACCAGCGCGTTTTGCAAAGGTAGCTAGTTCAAAAAGGTCCTGCATTTGTTGTACATCAATATGAGCAATTCTTTCTTGTAATAAACTTTCTTTTTGTAGCAGTACATAAAATAGCAGTTGTAAGGACTGCAAGGAAATCTCAGATGAAGGATTCTCAAGGTTATTTATAAGTGCTAATTCCTGTTCGCGTCGTGGCTTTTCATAAAAAAGCACTGCCCAAAGTAGCATATAAATTTGTAGTCGATCCGCAAACAATCCTTGTCGTTCCAATAAAAACTTCCTAACTAATTCCTGAATCGCATCATAGAATGGGTCAGTGGCAAAAAGTCGTGATCGACCCGTTAGCTCGGTTAAAATACTTTCGAATGATTGGACACTTTGATCAATAAAATATTTCATATAAGGAGAATCCAACGAATGTCCTTTTGTCTCATTTAAATGACGCCATATTGTATTAAAGATCGATAACTCCATAAAAAGCTTATAAAGTGGCTGCCACTCGCGCTCAAATGGCATATGTCGTTGAAGTCGCTCTAGTGCATCCGTCCGTATAGCAGAAAGGCCATACCCTTCTAAAATACGCCCAGGTGGTAATAAACGTTTCATGACTTCATCAACCATCAATTTCCAGCTTTCTGGACTTCGTTCATCTGCTAATGATTTTAATTGCACTGATTTTTGCGCACGCCAAGTGCTTGACCAATTTTGTACAGAATCAAAATACTGATAGAGGGCAAGCAATGCGCCAACTTGATGTCTGCACCATTTTAGCTGAGGACAGTTACAGCTCAACTCCTCTTTGGCAAAATCAATTTCTACAGAAGCAGGTCTGACATCCTGTACGCTTGCATATAATATAGAACTCGCTCCATTAAAACGTTCAAAGACAACTGATTTGTTCCGCACTGAAAAAACAGCACGACGCACTAGCTCTTCGTCTTCAGTAGAGGAAGGATGTAACGCCTGTTCAGCTTCCTGTAATTTGGCAAGGATAAATTCTTGGTGTTCCTTAGCTAATTGGGCAATAGACAATGCCATAACCTCACTCCTTTCAAAATGTATAGCTAGTGGGCATGTAAGTATAAAGAAAAAAAGACTGTCCTTCCATTATACGATTAAAATGCGTCCATGATAAGCCGAATGATTTGAAAGAAAAAAATCAAGGAGAAGATAGTTAACAAGATAATTTATTTGTGTTAAAATCTGAATAATCAGATAAATAGGGAGGGATGAAGGATGATGCAAGTTCAATATATGAAGCCATTTTACACGAAGATTACTGGAGATAAACTGCGTCTAGTATTTGCTTATCAATATTTCTCTATATTAAAAGAGAATGAGATTTTCCATTTCATTCCCATTGAAGGTAAAGAGATGATTATCAACTTGAATACACAGCAAATTGAAAATATATCTGAGGTGTTTGTTTTCCAGAAAGGGAATCGTTTTATCCGACTGCCATTATATCAATTATTATTAATTACAAATGTTCATGATCATCTAGCACCGATTCTTGAAAGCGCTACGCCGAAGCCTCAGTTACCGCTTGTATCTTCAGTGACTGTTGGCGAAGTAGATCAGCTCATTACAGAATTGGAGCAGAAAAACATTGATTATTTAATCGACCAGGCATTACTAGATCATAATAAAGAGCTCTTTTTTGAACTACTACAACAAAAGAACCATCGACTCGGAGGTTTCGAAAATTGAATACACGGTATTTTATGTAAGCACCCTTTCTATATAAGAGAAGTGGGTGCTTTTATCTTCAAAAAGTCGTCCGCCTCTGAAGGTGTTGAGGATGTGGTTCCTACGGATGCTGTCGCTACGCTTTCGCACAAAAACCACTGTTTCCCTTAAGCCCACATGGATGTTATATGGCATGAATGGTGCGGACACAATTACGCAAAGGCAAAAATGATATGGGTATAAAGTCGAAATCATAAAAGCGGATGAGAAGCTATTACTATATAGGGCTTAGTAAATTAGAAACGATTACCAAAATGAGTTAAAGAGAATGACACAAAGACCGATATACTTAACAATAGGGGGTGGTGAAATGATGATTGGGAAGTGGTCAGCAACGGGGATGTCCATTTTAAATAATATGAATAGACATTATGGGGCAATGAGTAAGGCAATGCTTCGAATTTCTTCTGGGTACCGTATTAATAGTGCTGCTGATGATCCAGCGGGGCTTGCGATTTCTGAAAAAATGCGTGCGCAAATTCGTGGTTTGAACATGGGCGCGAAGAATATCCAGGATGGTATTTCACTTGTTCAAACAGCAGAGGGAGCATTGAATGAAACACATGATATGATTCAGCGCATGCGGGAGCTTGCAGTCGAGGCGGCCAATGATACATTAACTGATAGTGATCGGGAAAAACTCGATTTGGAATATCAGGAATTAAAAAAAGAAATTCAGCGCATCTCGAAGGATACGGAGTTTAATACTAAGACTTTGCTAAATGGGGATTATGCTACGAACGGTATTAAAATTCAGGCAGGTGCCAATTCAGGTCAAAGCATCGAGCTGTATATTAACGACATGGGTGCTGGAGCACTAGGCTTGGACGATACGTCATCTATTGCAACTCGTGAGGATGCTGATAAAGCTATTTCCTCAATGGACGAGGCTTTAAAGCGTGTATCAAGCGAGCGCTCAAGATTAGGTGCCTATCAAAATCGTCTAGAGCATGCTTATAATGCGAACGTAAACACGGCAGAAAACTTACAAGATGCGGAGTCTCGCATTCGTGATGCAGATATCGCCAAAGAAATGATGAATATGGTGAAGGCACAAATTCTAATGCAGGCAAGTCAATATGTACTATCAATGCATATGCAGCAGGCTCAATCCATTTTAAAATTGTTAGAGTTCCAAAAAAAATGATGAATTTCAATTTTTATTGAAATTCATCATTTTTATTTAACTTCTATGCTTTTGTGAAAGCCTCTAATGCTAATTTTGCTGTCGTCTCTGCGGCAGCTTGGAACGCTTGGACTTTTTGATGCATGTTTTCTTGGATGGTCGGTAATTGTTCAATTACTTTTACAGTTTGTTCGAACAATAACGTCCCGTCCCAATTATCTACTTCAACATGTCCAATAATGGGTTGATCCGTGATTTCAGCAAATGCATCAATTTTCGGATCGTAAGAAATCGCAATAAATGGGGTAGCGTAGATGGATGAGAAAATTAGTGAATGCAATCTCATCCCGATTAACAATTTAGATTGACCAATGACTGCAATTTTTTCTTCGATCGATAAATCAGCAGGGGCAATGATGCTCTTTTCTTGCATAAGTGCTGCTACTTCTTGTGAAGACTTTGCATCGTGCTCACCGTGCATTGGCAAGAAGACAATCTGTTCACCATGACGTACTAATTGATCGAGGCTGTTTGCTATCTTTTGTTTGTAATCTACTGTTGATGGCCAGTCCCGAACACTTATAGCAATATAAGTGTTCGCTGAAAGTGACGCATCTGCTAACCAATCAGTATGGAAGGTGCTGCCGTTAAGTCCAATTACAGGATCGGGCACTATTAAAGACTCGTTTTTGACACCAATGTCTGTTAAAAGAGATTGTGAGGCTTTATCTCGTACTGTTATTTTAACCTTATTAAAGGCTTTGCGGACAATAAATTTACTTACGGGATGATTGATTGGACCCATACCTTGAGCGTAAACAAATACAGGTTTTTTTAACCATTTTGCTATTTGAATAACGCCCGCATAGTAAGGGATCGTCTTCATACCTGTTTGATCTTGCATGAGGCTACCGCCACCACTGATGAGTCCATCTGCTGTTTTTAGCACTTGTTTGATTTCGTTCATTTTCCAACGATTCACGGCCTTCACACCATATGTTTTTTCAGTGGCCGCTGGATTATTCGATAATACTGTAATGTCTATATCAGGTTGACATTTTTTTAGAGCTTGGATAATGGAAAGTAAGATCGCATCATCGCCAACATTATCAAATCCGTAGTAGCCAGATAATACAACATGCATTATGACCACCTCGCGACTGCTTTAGAAATAAAACGGTAACCGATCTTGAAGATAAAGATAAATACTAGTCCTACGACAAAACCAAGTATAACGCTATAAAGTGTACGTAATGCCGACACTTCAACAGGAATGTGTAAATGTGTAAAAGTATTAACGATAGACAAGAATCCGATAACGCCTGGTACTAGAAGGATACTGCCCCATTTTCGATTAATGCCCATCACATAAAGTGATAAAACAAAGAATGGGAAACCAATTAAAAATTCCTTCGTTCTTGGTCGAACATATAGGATGTTCTCAAGCCATTGTCTAAATGCCAATTCAGCATTACTAACGGAACCAGAGTTACCAGTTCGACTAATATAGAATAAACCAATAACTGCAACGACAATTACCAGTAAAACATGCCAATACTTTAAATCTTTATTTAATAAAGTAACTGTATTCGAAAGTGTTTTCTTTAGATTTTGATCAACTAGACGGTTAAGTTCTAGTAGCACAAATACTAATATACCTGCGATTGGAACAACATAAACAAGCTTAACGCCTTTAAATGCTTCGAAGCCTGTCATAAATGCATTGCCATTTAATAATCCAATGACAATAACGATACCGATGATGCTAATACCTACTGCTTTTAAATATTGTAGTAAGATCGAAGCAATATTTTTAGAGCCCTTAGCTGCTTTAATGACAGCATACGTTGGGGCCATAACTGCAATAATTAATGCGAATGCTTGTAAGAAAAGTGTACTTTTCAGAAGGAAGTACGCGATGGCTAAAGCACTCATAAATAAAACTGCTGCTATACGAAGTGGCATCCATTTCACTAGTTCTGAAATAAGGAAAGTAAATACGATACCTGCTAATAAGACAAGTGCTGTTACCCATGTTGGGACTGCAACAACATCAAATAGTTTTGGTGTGCCAGACTTGAAATGATTTGGCATTTGTTCTTGAACACCTGTTAAATATTTAATTGTTTCCTCTAAATTTTTCTCAGCATTACCTTTTGTTTTAATATGATAGAAGATAGATCGAATATTTCGCTCTTTCACTGCGCGTGTTGTACGATCAATGCTTGCATTAAGCCTTAACTTTGTCTCTCTGTTTACATTGATGCTGTGCAAGCGGATCATATTATAATCAGTCATTTTGGCAATTTTGTCTTCACCCTTAAGGGGATTGCTTTCAATTGTGTAGAAATAATAGCCTGCATTACTTAGCTGTTCAATGTAAGCATCACCTGATTTTTGACCAAATCCGATTGCCTCATCTCCTGAACCAAGTAAACGGCCTGCTGATGAATCTTTTAATTCAAGTAATTGCTTAACGGTCTTATCGTTGGCTGTTTTATTGTCTGCATTTTCTACTTTAAAAATGAGTGACAGATCATGCTTGTTGATCATCTCAACGGCAAGCTTATCGTAACCAATTGGTGTTTTTAACCCATAACGATGGTTTGAGCTCGGAAGATAATAGAAAGACTCATCTCCAATTTGTACTTCTTCTGGCTTAATGCTGTCTTTAATAAGCTGTTGATAGCTTGCGTTTTCAGGAACGCTAATATAGTATCCACTCTTATTGACATCTATAGCATCTTTGTAAGGTGTGAAACGTAGTTGTGAAGCTAAATCATTTTCATCGTAAATGGAAATCAAGCCTTGATGTTCCATTTCCTTTAATGTTAAAGGCTCAAGGCTAACTGTTGTAAGCCCTGCATCTTTTAAAGAGGAAAGGATTTTATCCATTGTTAAATCGCTTTCCTTGTTTACTACTTGAATTTCATCATAAGGAATCACTATTTCATAGGCATCATTCGCTTGCTCAGCATTCCACCTCATCATGATTCCAGGTGAAGATACGACGAGCAATAGGATGACAATTCCCCAAAGCCATTTCTGTTTCGACATAGATTTTTTACCTCTCTTATTTATGACAACCTTTTTCCCGATAATCGGGATTTTCTTTAAATCTTCTTCATGAATGGCATTCATTAGCCATAATAATAGGAAATAAATAACACATCCAATTGCAATTGCAACAGCTAGGTAGCCCATCGCCCACGTTCTTGACCAGTTTTCAATGTCCAACCAAAGTGTAGGTAAACCGACTGCAGCTCCCATTAGAATAGAAGATAGGATGATTTTGACCGTATCTTTCCCCAATACAGTGAAGCGAATTGCACGATAAATAAAAATAGAATTTACAATAAATAAAACAAAGTAAACAAATAATGTTGCATAGGCAGCCCCATCTAATCCAAACGCTTGGATAAAGAAGATATTTGAAAATATCTTTAGTACAACGCCACCAAGAATGATGATAGCTCCAGCTTTGGCAGCATTCATCCCCTGTAAAATACCTGTACCAAGTAGTGTCAGAGATGTAAATACAGAGCTAAGGTTAATAACCGCTAACATTAAGCTTCCCTTTAAGTCTGTGAAAAGAGCGAGGTTTAAAGGTAAGGTTAATGCTAGTAACCCTAAAGCGGCTGGCCAGGAAATAAGATGTGTAATACGGTGTGTTCGCTCAATAATTCCACGTGTTTCATCTAATTTACGTTCGGCTAGTTTTGTTGTAATTAGTGGAACAAGCGGTAATATGATAGAGGACGCAAAAACAGTTGTAATTTGAACAAGCGTTAAGCCTCGACCATAAATACCGTAAAGGAAACTAATTTCACTTGAGTCAGCACCAGCACTTCTTAAGCCGTACGTTACTGTAAAGGAGTCAACAAAGTTAAAGAGTGCCATTGTGACAGAACCGATGGCAATCGGAATCGATATTTTTAAAATTGTCTTACCCCAGAGTGAGAAATCGTTAAATTTATATTTCCCCTTGCTCGTTACTTTTACAGATGAACGGAAATATTTAAAGCGTAAATAGAAGAGTGATGCAGCAGCCCCAATGACAGAGCCTGCCATAATACCCCCAGCGACAATGTCATTTGAATAATCCATTGCAACTAGGAAATAGGCAACAATTAAAATTAGAGCAACACGCACTAACTGTTCAATTACCTGAGAAATCGCAGTCGGACGCATATCCCCATAGCCTTGGAAAAATCCGCGATAGACAGCCATATAAGGAGCAACGAGTAACGTAAGAGCAACAACAATTAACGCAATTTCTGTTGATGGGCCCCCTAAAGCATTTGCGATTTCAGTTGAAAAGCCATAAATGATAGCAAAACTTATGACGCCAAAGCATAGTGCTAGGATGCTTGCTGTAACATAAATTTTCTTCACATTATCTGTATCTTTTTTTGCATTGGCCTCCGCAATAAGCTTCGAAATAGCAATAGGGATTCCAGCAACCGATAAATAGAGTGCTACCATATAAACGGGATACACTAAACTGAATATACCAAGTACCTCATCGCCCGCTATATTTTGTAGCGGAATTCTGAAAATACTACCGATGACTTTAGAAAGTAGCATAGCAACTGTTAGGACAAGAGTACTTTTAACAAATGTAGACTGACTCATTTTGGTGCTCCCTGACCTTTAAATTTCATTGCGAAAACCTTTAAAGCAAATCGAGGAAGGACAAGCATTCTTCCAAAACGACTTGGCTGACGAAGCAGTCGGTAGAGCCATTCGAGATTTAATTTTTGCCAGATCATAGGAGCCCGTTTTACTGTTCCTGCGATAACATCGAAGGAACCACCAACACCCATAAATACACCTTTGCTAAATTGACCTAAATTTTCGGTAATCCATTTTTCTTGTCTTGGCACACCTAATGCAACAAATACAAGATCAGGCTGTAATTCAGCAATTTTATTTGCAATATCATTTTTGTTCCAATCAAAAAATCCATCATGATAGCCTACTACGTCAACATTTGGATACGTTTGATTGATATTTTTCACAGTCTTTTCGAGCGTTTCATTTTGCGCGCCTAACAAATAAATCTTAAAGCGCTTTGTATTGCCGACTTCTAAAAGTCGTACCATCGTGTCGTAACCAGTAACACGCTCTGGAAGCGGATCACCAAGTATTTGCGCAGCTTTCACAACGCCAATACCATCTGCACAAATGTAAGTTGCTTGCTTCAGATAATTCATGACAGTAGGATTTTCATTTGCCTGCATCACGACTTCGGGATTTGCTGTAATAACGAATGTCTTTTCTTCATGTTCAATACGATTAACGAGTAAATCAACAAACTCTTGCTGTTTACTATGTAAAAAGGGTACGCCCATAATCGTTACATGCTTCATATAGTGTTCAAACCTTTCTTTAATTCCTTTTTAACTGCAATCTATCATACCACAAAAGCAATATTGACAGGAAATTTTCGGTGATTGATGGGTATTGCGTCAGGAGAATAATATTGAGGGAATTGTGAAGAGAAAGGGAAGGGAAGCGGACTGAAGTGCTATGGCATATTAGGCTTATCACTAAAATTGAGGGTTGATTTCCGTTCCGACAGGTCGCTTTGTAGCTGACGCTTTGCTTTCGCTACAGAAAACATTTGCCGCTGACGCTTCGCCTTCACGCAGTTAAAACATTTGTTGTTGCTGCCGCTACGCTTTCGCACAGAGCAAAGCTTCCTGGGGGCGTCCGATGAGCCGCTTCCTTCACTTCGTTCAGTCCAGGGTCTCGGGCCAATACGATGTTGGTCACGAAGGCGTTATCACAGGATGTGATGGTTTTAGCCTTCGTTCCTCTATTGCTGATCCCCGAGGAGTCGACCAGTCTCCACTCCAATCAACTTTTTGCACAATCTTATAAATTACCAATATGTAGTTTCAATTTTACAGTGATTAATCTAATAAAGTACCTTTCAAAAGGCGGTAAAAACAATAATAAAAAATGGTAAAAAAATCCTCTAAATTTGAGTTTCTTCTATTATATATAGCATATAAATATTATAGAGAAATAAGCGTATCTTCATGGGGGAATTTAAATTCATCCTGGATGTAAAAAATTGGGTGTGCATAAAGAGAGAGTGCGAATCGTTTTGATTCGCACTCTCTTGTTTTATAAACCTATTTTGAATCAAGTGACTTATTATTCACAATATAATCACCAAAAACCCATCCAGTTTTGCCATTATAAATTACCTTATACCAGTTACCGTTTTTTACAAAATTACCATTGGCATCTACAACACCGATGATAAAGCTCTTTGGTTTTACAGTACCTAAAATGGATGATTCAGTAGATGGCTCGCTTCTTACATTTAGCGTGATGTTCATATCGACAATCTGTAGTCCATTTTTCAGACTTACATAATCTTTAAATAGCCACCCTTCTTGTCCATTCACCTTGACTTTGTACCAACCGCCATTTTCACCGAGTACAGTGAACGAAGTATCCTTTGGTAGTTTCGTGATGATCGAGGAAGCATCCGTTGTATTCGGATAAGTTCTCATATTTAAGTCGTCAACCGTAGCCTGTCCAGTAGCCCCAGCTAAAGCCGTATCTACCGCATATTGCTTGGCAGGAGTAGGTAACGAAGTAGGGGAAGCCTGGTTTTGATAGACAGGAACGTCAAATACTAAAGTAGTCGTAGTATTAGCACCTGTTAATTCATACATGTCATAAATCTTTTGTGCTTGGAGCACTGCCCACATGACATGTGTTGCATATTGATGGACCGTTGGGTTTTCAGGATTCCAGCGCATTTTATACAATGTGTCCTGCCCTTTACTAATATATTGATCTTTCACAAATTGTGCCCCACCAATAATTGCATCCTTGATCGTGAACCATCCATTTGTATAAGCACGTTCAGCCCCATATTTATTGGCGTTTGCATCAATAGCGCCAATGCCATATACATTGTATGTTTTCTTAATAGCAGTCAGGCTATTCCGATTTTCAGTCGTGACCATTACTGCTTTACCGTCTTTATCAAGACCAACTTCAATACCGTTTGCTAATGCTGAAGATCCATTGCCTGTTTCATGCAATGCATGTGATAACAAATAGATGGCATTGACATTATGATCAACACCTGCCTGAATAAAGGCGTCTGCTGAATCGACTAAGTTTCCTTTATTATAAAGAACTTTTTCGTTGATTGTTTTTGCATTTAGATTCGTAACAGTCGTCGATAATTTTAAAAATTGGTAAAAGGACGGACTATCTTGAATAAAACTTTTAGGGTGTACATAGTATGACACTAGTGCCTCGCTAGCTGTGAAAACGCCAGCGCCATCTACTTTTGGATTATTTTTCGCCTGTTTATCCACCACAGCCTTATAGTCCTGTGAGTAGTTGGTAGTAGTATATTGCTTGCCACCAACTTCAGGTGTCTCTAAATGTATCAATCGGTAGAGTACAGTAGCTGATTCAGCACGTGTTGCTTGGGCAAGTGGCGCAAATGAATTGTTCGGTTTACCGACAATCAGCCCTAATGACACTACTTCTTGTACATCGGCATAGGCCCATTTAGCGATACTAGCATTGTCTGTAAACTTAAGAGGGGATGAAGTCGTCTTGATGTTTTTGTAATCGAGAGCTCTTTTTAGCATGGCAGCCATTTGCTGACGATCAATTTTATCATTTGGATTAAATTTTCCATTTGCATTACCTTTGACTAATTGATAATGACTCGCTTGCTTTATGACACCATAATACCAATCTCCTTCACGTACGTCCGAGAAGTTAGGTTTCGTAGATACTTCTGGTAAGTCAAGTGCTCTTACGAGAAATGCAGTAAATTCAGCACGAGTGACGGAATCATTCGGGCGATAATTTCCTGAATCATCACCTTTCATTAAATCGTGTGTAATAAGATAGTTCATTTCATAGTAGGCCCAGTGCTTAGAAATATCTTCTGCTGCTACATTTGTAGGCGCGAAATAGAGCATCGCAATAAGCATGGCCCCGAAAATCGAGAGTTTACCTTTCATTCTTTAAGCCCCTTTCTATAGTTGATAAGATCCTATCAAACTATTAAAAGTGTAGCATAAAAATAGGTAATCTATTGTTACAACATGGGAACAGGTGCATTTTTGCAGTAATAATATTGAAGGAAAAGACATTCCTCCTTTGGAAATCACGTTATATATTACTGTTTCTTTACAATTATGACTAATTATTTACGGAAGTCTTTAATATTTGACAATTTCGTATCTATTCCAGAAAATGCTTGGATAATGTTGAGAGTCAGGTATAATAGGTAATGGTTCTATATGTTACCAACCTGAATAAGGTAAAAATATTGGTTTATAGTGGTTACCATAATATAACCGGTAAAAAAATCTTCTATATCTAAATTTATGTCATAATGCTTGAATTTAGAGAAAGATAGTGTTATATTATTGTGGAAAGTGAATAAATTTACTAGAATGGTATTCTAATACTGTTTTTCTGGTGAATTTTACTAAAAAAATTTGCTTAGGTTTTATTATTATTCAAGGAAGCTATAATACATACATTTAGGCAAAGCAGTACTATAGTCTTCGTTAGGATAATACCAATTTAAAGGAAATGTTAGGGAGGAATACAATAATGGCAAAGCAAAACAAAGGCCGTAAGTTTTTCGCGGCATCAGCAACAGCAGCACTTGTTGCATCAGCAATCGTTCCTGTAGCATCAGCTGCAACAATCAAGGACTTCGACAAGGTGGCACCTTACGCTAAAGAAGCAGTTCAAGCTTTAGTTGACGCTGGAGTAATCACTGGTGATGAAAAAGGAAACTTCAACCCAACTAACTCAATTACTCGTGCTGAAGCAGCTCAAATCTTCACTGGCGCTTTAGAATTAGAAGCTGAAGGCGATGTAGATTTCAAAGACGTTAAAAAAGACGCTTGGTACTATGATGCAATCGCAGCTACTGTAGAATACGGAATTTTTGAAGGTGTAAGTGCAACTGAATTCGCACCAGCTAAAAACTTAACTCGTTCAGAAGCAGCTAAAATTCTTGTAGAAGCTTTCGAATTAGAAGGTGAAGCAGATCTTAAAGATTTCGCTGACGCTTCAACTGTTAAACCATGGGCTAAATCTTACCTAGAAGTTGCTGTTGCAAATGGCATCATCAAAGGTTCAGAAGTAAATGGTAAAACAAACCTTAACCCAAATGCTTCAATCACTCGTCAAGAATTCGCAGTAGTTTTTTCTCGTGCTCTTGAGCTTGCAGATGAAACTGTAAAACTTGACAAAGTAGAAGTAGTTGACGCTAAAACTTTAAACGTAACTTTAACAGATGGTACTAAAGAAACTATCACTTTAGAAAAAGCTTTAGAGCCTAACAAAGAAACTGAAGTTACTTTCAAAATCAAAGATGTAGAATACAAAGCAAAAGTTACTTACGTTGTAACTACAGCTACAGCTGTTAAATCTGTATCTGCAACTAACCTTAAACAAGTAGTAGTAGAATTCGACGGTAAAGTTGATCCAGCTACAGCTGGTGAAAAAGGTAACTATACTCTTACAGGTAATGGCTCTCCTGAAGTTGATTCAGTAATCGTTGCAGAAGATGGTCGTACTGTAACTTTAAACATTAAAGACCAACTTGAGAACCAAGTTGAATACAAATTATCTGTAAACAACATTAAAGCTGGCGATAAAGTTATCAATGCTAAAGATGTAAAATTCAAGCCTCTTGACAACACAGTGCCAACAGTAGCTAAAGTTGAAGCTTTAGGTAACAAAACTATTCGCGTACACTTCAGCGAACCAGTAAAATCTGCTACAACTTCACAATTCAAAATTGATGGTAAAGTAGTTGTAGGTAATATCTCAACGAACTTAAACACTGTAATCATTAAATTATCTTCTGCTTTACCAGATGGAGAACACACTCTAACTGCTGAAGGTACTTAAGATTACAACAACTTCAAAACAGTTCAAGCTGATACTAAATTCAACGTTGTTGAAGATAAAACTGCCCCAACTGTAACTTCAGTTGTAAGTGCTTCATTTGAGAAAGTAGTTCTTAAATTCTCTGAGCCTGTAGAACAAGTATTTGCTTCTAACATCTACTGGATGCAAGGTGGAGCTAAAAAACAAGCTGCATCTGTAAAACAACTTACTGATGATACTTATGAATTCACATTTAATGGTGACAATAAACTTGTTTACACAACAGATTTATATGTTACTAATGTAAAAGACTACTCTGGTAACGTTATTGATAAAGATACAAAAGTTCAAGTAACTCCTGTAGTAGATCTAACTCGTCCAGAAGTAATTAGTGCAGGTATTAATAAAGATAACAATAAGCAAGTTGTTATTAAATTTACAAAATCACTAGATGCAGATACAGCTAAGAAAGCTGCTAACTATGTGATTAAAGATAAAGATGGAAAAACACAACCAATTTCAACAACTGTTGATGTATCAAAAGATAAAGAAGTAACACTTACTTTATTAGGTAATATCAAAGATAACGCTGATTACACATTAACTATTACTGGTGTAGCTGATAACACTACAATGAAAAATGTAATGCTTCCATACACTTCAACTTTAACAGTTAAAGATGTAACACCACCGACTTTAGAAGGTGTTACTCTTCTAAATAAAAACCAAATTTTTGTTTCATTTAATGAAGTAATGGCTACAAGTGGAGACGGTTCAATCGTTGAGTCTGATAAATATGAGATAACTGATCTAGATGGTAAAAAATTAAAAATTACAGGATTCGATGTAACTCAAGATGCAAAAGGTGTTATTCTTACATTAAATGAAACTGTTGCATTGGGTTATGATGTAAAAGTATCTCTAGTTAAAGATATAGCTGGAAATCACTTAAAAGGATACACTCAAAGTAAAAAGGTAGGAACACAAGACGCTACTAAGATCGAAACTGCTAAAGCAACTGCTAAAGATAAAGTTGAAGTAGAATTCAATAACGCAATTCAATCATTAAATCAAGGTGATTTCAAAATTGCAGGTTATGATATTGCTCATCATGAAATCTCTTCTAATGGTAAAACAGTAACTTTCACATTAAAAACAAATTTACCTGAAAATGTAAAAAATTCAGATAATGTAAAACTAACTTTAAAAGTTGAAAATCCATCAACTGTTGATGTATTAGGTAAAAAAATCGATACTCAAACAAAAGATATCGATGACAAAATCAAAGCGACTGTAAAAGAAATCACAAAAGTTGAAGGATCAGACACTCAAATTAAAATTACTTTCAACGAAGCAGTACAAATTACAAATCAATTGGCAAAAGATGATTTCGTAGTACTTAATAATTTAGATGATGAAAAACAAGTCGCTGTAGAAAACGTAACTCAAGATTCAGATAATAAATCTGTTATCTTAACTTTAGCAAAACCAGTAGTTTCTGCTACAGTTTATTCTGCAAAAGAAGTTCGTTTCGTTAAAGACTTTGCAACACCAGATGCAAATGCGATTGCTGAAATCGAAAAAACTACTGTAGAATTAGGTAAAGTGGATAAAGCTCCAGTTGATGCTGTAGTTAAAAAAATTACTGATGCAGCTACACAAGCACAAATTGAAGAAGCTAGAGCAGCGTATACTGCTTTAACAGCTGATCAAAAAAAATTAGTTACTAACGAAACAGATCTTCAAACTAAAGAGCAAAAATTAGTAAATGATGTTACTTTAACAGTTGGAACAGCTTATACTGCAGCTAATGCAGGAACAAAAGTTGCTGTAGATACTAAAACAGGATTTACTTTTGCTATTAAATCATCAAGTGATGAATTAATTATTAAAAACGATGGTGAAATTGTTACTGATGGTACAGCAACTTTAACTTATACAGTTACTCATACTGCTTCAGGCAAAACAGCTGAAAAAACAGTAGCTGTTACAGTTAACCCTTAATAAAATTAAACGAATAGTTACTCTATAAGCTGATATATTCAGTGACATGAGTAGAATTGAAAACCCCGACTTGCATAAAGCAATGAGGGGTTTTCTTTCTAACTAAAACTACCAAATAAAGATTAATTTTTGCAAATAGTCAACTGCAAGTACCTGATCTCTCTGCAACTAATGCTGTGCTGGCAACGGGTTAGCAACAGTGTGGATGACTAGCCGTAGGGACTTATATGTATACATACGAGAAGGTAAAACTAGCATGAGCGATTGAACCCGTCAGTAATAGTTTTAAAAGAAACTTTTATCCCCAAAATTTGATTCTTTCCAAAGTTAACTTCAGAGGCAATCATATAATTTGATTGCCTCTTTTTTGTGGTTTGTTAATACTTTTCTTCTCTTTAATATAAATTCAATAGATACTCAATTTCTAATTTAGTTCTGAAACGCCTTAAACTTTAGAATGATTTCAATGAAATATGGTAATGCTATTTCTAATAATATAGATCATTTTCTATTAGATTGGTGGTGTGATAATGAAAATTATAGATGAATATTGGAAGAGTACTGATATTTGTATCTCATCAAAAACTAAAACGATATTGAATGAGTATCTACTATGTTTAAAGTTAGAAAATAAAGCAGTTGCAACTATAACTAAGTATAAATGGATATTGGAACGCTACCTGCGTGAATGTAAGGTTCCCTTGATGGATTTGACTTCAGAGGATGTTAGAGAATGGATTAATGAATTTTCAATAGATAAAAAACCTAATACAATAGCGCTTGTACTTGCAACACTATCTTCCTTTTTTCAATTTTGTTTTGATGAAGAATATATAGAAAGAATGATAATAAAAAAACGTTGGAGACCTCAATTACCAAAATCTCTTCCTAATTATCTAGATGAGTATGAGTTTTCTCGTATTAAACTTATCTCTGAACAAATACCAATTCGTGATAGAGCTATTATTTTATTTCTTCTTACTTCGGGTTGCCGTGTCTCAGAAATGTCAGCGTTAAATATTGAAGATATTAATATGGATAAGCGTACAGCAGAAGTAATAGGAAAAGGTAATAAAATAAGAACTATTCATTTTTCTATAGAGTGTGCATTAGCATTACAAGATTATTTACAGGTTCGTTCTGGTGATCCAAAGGAGCCATTATTCATGAATAAATTTGGAGGGCGTCTTTTAAATGGTGGAATACGAGGAGTTCTAAAAAAAGTGGGAAAACAAGCGGGTATTAAAAAAGTTTTCCATCCTCATTGCTGTAGACATACATTTGCTACCAACTTGTTAGCAAGAGGTGCAGACCTTCAGTTTATAGCGGATGAAATGGGACATGCCTATTCGATAGTAATTCAATAAGAAATTTATTTCTTTTCAAAGGTAAATCCTGAGGCAATCATATATATATGATTGTCTCTTTTTTTTAACTGTAATTTTTATAACTGTAATTTTATACATCCTTATTTAATTAGTTCTACTTAACTTGATTATTGTTTTTAGAAAATTAAAATACGTATTAGAATTAATAAAATCCTAAAGCTAATTTTGTATCATTTTGAAGAGGATAGGGGCGTAAAATAAAAAATATCCCCTATCAGTCCATGTAAGAACTAATAGAGGAGGCACTAACTAAGAAGTAAAGCCGATACTACAACTTGAATACCGATTAAGCTAAATCATCATCGATCTCCTGAAAATCTTGAAGTTCAAAAATAAAAAGAGCGTAAGGAACTGCCTCACCTTAAGCGATGACTAGGCAAAGATTAGCGATTTTATGGGTACAGTAAATTTTATAAGTAACGATACCATAGCCCAAAAATATCGTGTTTCGCAACCAACGTTGTTAGAGTATTTTACTTGTATTATTGAAACTCAGAAAAAATCAAATCATAAGCCAATTACATTCATTTTAAGAATTTATGGTTTATGTTTATTTTCGCTGGTATTATTTTGAATGATTTTTATTGATTATTTCTTGTACTGTAGTTTTAATATTGCGATCATATTTTATATCTTTAAAAGTACCAGTATATGTCTTTTTATGAGATTCGGTTTTTATATCGAATAGTTCGATAGTATATTCACCAGAAGCTTTACCATTAACTACAGTTCCATCTAATTCCATATAGGCATCGTGCGCAGTAGCAAGTCCTGTACCACCGTTTGATACTCGAACGATATGCTGAGAATAGAAGTCTCGAGTATTATCTAGGTATGAATTAAAGACAAAATCACTTACTAGTTCCTTTGAGGAATTGGGTTGATCGACTTCTTGATAAAAACGGTCTTCCGAAATAACTTCTAAATTTAGAGTTTGTAGATTCACAAAATAGTATCTTTCAGCAACATCATATGTTGTAATAGAAACTGTTTTCGTTTGATTATTCCAATCAACCTTTGCACCAAGCGCTTCACTAATAAAACGAAGAGGTACTAGGGTTCTACCATTAATAATTTGAGGAGCAACGTCTAAAGCAATCTTTTGCCCGTTAACAGTGGCAGTCTTGCTACCAATTACTAAACCAATTTTTTTTGTACCTCGGACAGCTGTAATAGATTTTGTTTTTGCATCCCAATGTACTGTTGATTCTAATTCCTCGAAAATTGTTCGCATTGGTACTAAAGTTCGGCCATTAATAGATACTGCACCTTGGTCAAATCGTATAACATCACCATCAATTTCTACTTTAATAGCAGGTGCAGCCTCTGCAGAAGGGGCAAATGAGAAACTAATTAAACATAAAATAAGTGCTAGAGTAAGTCTAGATGTAATTTTTTTGATCACTTTAAATCTCCTTTAGTCATAATTAAATTGGGTAAATAATAGATTGATTGTCAGCTAATAACGCTGATTTAAACCGACCGACCCTATCCCTTCTATCTTTGTAGGGTGTGAGCTTGTTTGAAAGGGGTGGTTTAATGAAGGACTTTTGATAGTCAGTTTTGAGGTGACTTGAAGCCTAATTTTACTGTTGGTTGTTGGTCGCTCTTATTTGTCTTTGACAAGCGAGTGGGTTCTTTGCCGTTCCTTAACGCCTTGCAATTATTTCTTCTAACTCTTCGTTTATGTATCTAACCTTCCTCTAACGTTTATTGTATTTATTATATAAGTGTTCCTCAAGGATAAGTATTTTCCTGCGTTAGCACGATTTACCTATATAGTGCTGTAAGAAGCGCTTTTACCCTTAATTTTTTGTGCTTTGCGTATAATACTGGTATTAATATCGGATGGTCTATTTGTTTATTCGCTGAGTAGATAGTATTTATATTTATCGCTGATACGATAAATAAACCGTAAAAAACTGTTAAGGCAAAAAACAGATACACAGGTAATTCAGTAACTGTATACTATAAAAATAAAAATCATTATGTAGCAGTAGATAATGGTACTGGGGAAGTAATACAAGTTTCGAATTTAAATGATTAGAATTGGAAGTTTGTCCCTGATTTTTCAAAGTAAAAGGTGATGTTATGATAATAAAAAAAGAAGGTAAGATTAATGAAATAATCTATGAGAATACTACGTATCACAGTGGTAAATATAGTTTTTTTCCAATAATCACTAGCTTGAATAGAATTTTAGAAAAAATAATCGAATCAAAGTCTACGACGGAGTACATTAGAATAACTCCTTTTTACAGAAATGAAAGAGTGGACATGCAGATTGAATTTGAAGAGTATATGTTTTATATAGAATGTAGAGAAAATCTAAAGGAGAAAGAAGTGGAGAATCATCTACTTGATTGTTTAGATACGCATTATAAAACTATTACAATTAAGGAAATTGAAATGGGGAAAATACTCTATCCTTTATGTAAGTATGATGATGCAGAACAGTTTGGTTTTTCTTTAAAAAAATATCGTCAATATTTAGATGAACTTTTACCAGTGTTATTTGAAACTGCAAAAATAAAAATGCAACTAAAAGACGATGATTTAGCTTTTGGGTATTTTTGTTTTGAAGTTCATTCTGGATAGAGTTTGGTAAGTTATGAGTATTGAAGTTTTGATATATCATTTATTGACCTTGATTGCCTTAGTGCCTTTCAAGGTTTTTTCTTTAATCGAAGAAATAAAATATAATAGATCTTCGTAAAGATGCTGCTAAAAAGGTTTCAAATGCTATGAATAAAGGTTTTGTTAATAGTGGAAATGGCTTAAAAAAGGAAAAATGTTTTACCAGTATGAGATAAAAATTACGGTAAATATGATAACGCAAGAGTATATGGAAATATGGTTAAAAAGTCATGTCATATAGTCTTTACTTACTTTGAAAAAAACATTAATTAGGGAGGTTTCTATTATGCTAGACATAGATCAATTTAGAAGTTTAATAGAACAATGGAAGATTGAGAAACAAACTATAGAACAATTTTTGATTCACTTTAATATTTATATGTATGAACAGGAAGAGGAATTCTATTCGTATTTTGAAGAATTTGTGCAAACAGACTTAAATTATTATATTAAAAAAATCTCACTCGAATTGAGAAACTTTCCTGAACTCGATTACAATCACTTGGTTTCATATTTATGTATTGAGTACAAGGGAGAGGTAGTAGGAGAATTTAAGTTATATTTTACTCTAAATGGAGAGGTTGATGATTTTGATTTAATTATGTATTAGTTTACTGATCTCCAGATGAGAAGTTAACATATTTTTGCCCTTGATAAGATATTTATCAAGGGCTTATTTTTAGTTTCGAATAACCCGGTGACCTAGTTGTGAAATAAATGGATACAAAATGGGAGTCATTGGTTTTTAAAAGCAGAAGACAAAATGATGCTAATTCGGGTTATTTTAATGCTCGTGATTAGCCTAGGAATTGTGGTATATGACGCCTATGCAATTAGAGTGAGTACAAGAATTAATGGACAATTTAGGGCTGATGGTATACTGAAAAACGGTGTTATCCCACGGACGAAGATTCATCCACATAAATACTAGAAAAGAGGAAGATGTTTACATGTCATGGACTCATATTGTGTTAGAAGGCTATTGCTCTTTTGAGGAAAATGAAGGAGAAGAGATACCGAAATGTTGCAGTGAGAAACCGGGTATTTTAGGTTACCATTGTTTGCAGGATGCTGTTAGCAAAAATAACATTTGTCCTTATTTTAGTTTTAATTCAGCAAGATCTACATTAGTGTTAACAGATAAAAATGGAAAAGCAATTGAATTTGATAGTTTTTTTGGTGATTTAGATTTGTCAGAAAAAGATTGGTTAGTACAGGAGGAGCGCTGGATTAACAAATGGAGAAAAACAATAAAAAAAGAGAAGGAATAAAATATGATTTGTAGTATAAGGGGCGGTCATAAAGATTATTTTTGAATAGTGAAAGGCAAAAACGTAGATTTGAACTGCTCACTGTCAATAAGCAGCTATAAAAAAGACTAAGCAGAATGTCGAACTTGAATAATTTTTGATTTGGAGTGATTTTTTTGATAGTTCCTGTTTTGAAAAGAATTCTATTACGTGGTGAGCCTGAGATAGTAGATGATTTCGTACTCCCTGCAAGTGCAGATATAGGGACTGCTGATTCAGAGGGAGTTGAATATTTTTATTTTAGGATTATGACACCTAAAAGATTACTTTCAATTTTAGAAGAAGATAAGTTACTAGATGGCAGAGCAACTTTTTTGGTAAATGAACTTGATTTGACGTTGATAGAAAAAGAAATAAATTTAATTTTGGAAGATTGTATACGGCCAACTTGGGATGAGGTAGCTAAGGCTATTAATCGTCACCTGAATTGGGAATATGATAACATCCAATACGAAACGCTTGATGAGGCTATGGGAAGACTAAAAAAAGATACTTGATTTTAGAAGACCTTGGGGACGGCAATCCTCAAGGTCTTACTTTTACCCTCAAGTTGATTGTAGTGGAGACTGGGCGACTCCTCGGGGATCAGCAATAGGGGAACGAAGGCTAAAATCATCACATCCTGTGATAACGCCTTCGTGACCAACATCGTGCTGCTGCCGCTACGTTGCACTCACGCTTTCGCGCAAAAGACATCTGTTGGCCCGAGACCCTGCAGCGTAGCGGATGTTTTCTGTGCGAAAGCGTAGTGCTAACGTAGCGGTAGCACCAAAAGCGGCTCATCGGACGCCCCAGGAAGCTTTGCTCTGTGCGAAAGCGAAGCGGCAGCTACAAAGCGCCCAGTCGGAAAGAAAATCAACCACACGTTATGCTGAAGTGCTAAATTTCTTGAAAGCCAGTTTCTATGATTCCCCTTAATGATTCGTTCTTTTAGGTGAAAACTATAAGTAGAATGAACACACTTAAGAGATGAATAGAAGAAGTTCCTAGGGGCTTGGAAGACCCGTAAATCACCATGGAGCTTTTGCAGGAATGTTGCCTTAGGCTAACAGTACCTATTTCTACTTTTTTCAATAAGAATGCCACATTTTGGGCTTTTTTCGTGTTAATATGGTAAATAGTAGTTAGTAAATTTTTGTAGAAAAAAGGAGATAGGGATGTTAAACAAATTAAAGGCTTTATGTATGGTGGCAGCTCTTGTTTTTGCTTTCGTATTGTCTGGACAAACCTCTGCGTCAGCTGCTACTGACAAAGGAATTCAGATACGAAATAATGTTACGATTAATATCGATGGAGAAACGATTCAAATTAATGATCCCATTTTAGATAAAGCGGATCACCTTCTTTTACCTATGAGAGCCTTATATGAGGCGATTGGTGCAAGTGTTGACTGGAACAAGGAAACACTTACTGCATCAGCTAATCGAAATGGCAAAGTTATTAATTTAACAATTGATTCTATGACAGCCTTAGTAGATGGACAAGAGGTAGAGATGGATGTTGCGCCAATCATCTATAAAGATAGAATATATATGCCATTACGCTTTGTTACTGAAAACTTAGATGGAAATGTCAGCTGGGACCCTACTACGCAAACTGTTGATATTTTATTAGATGGTTCTTCAGAGAAACCTCAAGAAGATCCATATATCTTACATGTAAATAATAAGCGTATTGTAATGGATGATCCAATTATTACGAAAGAATCTAGAACCTATATTCCAGCGGATTATTTATCCGATTATTTAGATGATTCGGCTGGTAATTGGCTGCCAGATAAATCATTTGAATTACAAATTGCTGCGACAAGCTTTGTCTTCAAGGACGGTAGTAATAACATTTTGATCAACAATGAATCTGTAACAATAGAAGAAAAGCCATTTATTCAAAAAGGTAAAATGTACGTTCCTATTACTTTTGTTGTCAATACATTGGGAGGAAACCTACGTTATATTAGCGAAAAAAGAGAAATGTATATTTATGTTTATCGCTATATGTATACAAGTGAGTTCCTAGAAAAATCTTTTGGTACTACATCATATCCTCAACCTGTTCCTTCTGCTCGTTATGAAGGAGATCGTGATTTGATGGTCAGTGATAATCCAGAAAATTTAACACACAGTCTATTACCTAAATCAAATTCTACGCTTGCACAATATCAAGTTAAATCCACTTCAGCTACAAATAAGCATCGAGTATTTGGCTGGCATTTAAATAAGCTTGGAGCGGCAGTAAAGATTGGTATTACAATTGAAAATACTTCAAGCTCTGAAAGTATTAAGGTCAGCAGTTCTAAAGGGATTACGCAAATGACTGGGAATGACTGGTTTGGTCATGATATTGGTTTAACGCTTGCAGATGCAACGTTAAATGGAAAGCTTAAAAAATCTGATAGTACAGGTATTGTGATTGCACCAGGAGAAACAAAGCTGATTGAAACATACGAGTTGTTCGATAATTATGTCATTGGATTTTTACAGGACATCGATATTCAAGCTGTTAATGGTGGAAGTACGGACTATATGATTCGAACAGTATTAACGAAGAGTAATAGTGATTTAACAAAGATCAAAACGGACGCGGTGGCAATTGATGAATATGCGATGCATCCACGAGGTGCTTGGCCAAGTGCTACTATTCAAGCAGATCTTCCAGCATATACAGTAGATACACAAGAGGTAGGTTATAACGTTTCAAATGGACGAACAGATCATTTGCAAACGGCAGAAAATTCACTGTCACAAATCAATGGTGCAGTGGGGAATCCTGGTCACTTCGGTATGAACTATAAGGTAATGATTCCACTTATAAATGATTCAGGAAAAACAAAAACGATCAGGGTTAAGTTAACTGGTCGAGGTGGCTTATACAGTGGTGCAGTGAAGTTCAACGGCAAAGTTTACTTAGTGCCTTCGTTGCGAACAAGCTCAGAATATGTTGAGTTTGAATACAAGATGAAGCGTCCATCAGATCAGCTTGAATTAGAACTTATTCATGCAGGCGGAGCAAATCTTCCAGTAGCCATTTATGTAGAAACAAAATAATATAGTCCCTGGCACGAATGTTTTTCACAACATAACTTCGTGCCATACTTTTTAATTCGAAATGAAGAATATAAGAAAACTAGTACCAACTGCTGTAATATAAAAAGTCTATTCTAACATCTCCGAAACAAGCGAATATATTGGACGAGAACAATCGTGACGTAATGATTTCACCAATAAAGCATTTCCTCCAAATAATTTAAACTCCGTAATGTTCGTATTCCATTTTTCGTTTGGAGCATTTGCTTTAAATGGGCGATCTAAATGATTCGGTGCGATTTTATCAACTGTTCTTTTGCATGATTTATATTTTTTCGAACAAGGCATTTTAAAGTAATAAGTGTCAGTTTCTAAGACGAGTGATTGTTAATTTTATGTTTCTTTCCCTATATATAGCTATACCTGTAAGGAAAGAATTAATGGACATTCAAGAGATTGAAAGAAGAAGTTCATAGGTGTTGGAAAAACCTAAGATTTCCATGCATCTTTTGCATGAATAGGGTTTAGGTTCCAGTACCCAATTCGACTTTTTTCGATTTAAGTACCACTTTTTGGACTTTTTTCATGTTAAGATACCCTATAGATTAATTATGGAAAAAGGAGTTTGAGATGTTTAATAAATTTAAGACAACATGTATGATTACCGCAGTTGCTTTGGCTACGATATTACCTGGACAAGCCTCTGCATCAACAGCAGCTAGTGACAAGATTCATATTAAGAATAATGTTTCTATTAATATCAATGGTGATAAGCTCAAAATGAATGATCCGGTTTTAAATAAATCCGATTATATCTTTTTACCTATGAGAGCTTTGTATGAGGCGGTTGGTGCGAGTGTGGACTGGAAGAAAGAAACACTTACTGCGTCAGCTATTCGAGATGGCAAGTCGGTTAATTTAACAGTAAATTCAAAGACTGCCTTAGTGGATGGACAAAAGGTGCCAATGGTTGTTGCACCATTTATGTATAAGGATCGCACTTACATGCCATTGCGTTTCGTTAGTGAAAATTTTGGTGGTAACGTGAACTGGAATCCTACTACACAAACTGTTGATATTTCCTTAACAGATGAGACTCAAGGAGACCCATATATTTTACATATTAATAACGAACGTATTGTAATGCAGGATCCAATTATCGTAAAGCAATCGAGAACCTATATTCCGGCTAATTATATATATGATAACTTAGAAGATTCTTCTGGCACATTGTTACCAGATAAATCGTTTGAATTGCAAATTGCGGGAACGAGCTTTCTTTTCAAGGAAAATAGTAACCAAGTTCTAGTAAATGATGAAGTTGTGACAATGGAAGAAAAACCATTTATGCAAAATGGAAAAATGTATGTTCCTGTTAGTTTTATTGTCAACACATTAGGCGGGAATTTACGTTATATCGAAAATAAAAGAGAATTGTACATTTATGTCTATCAATATATGTATACAAGCTCCTTCCTTGAAAAATCTTATGGTGCTACAGCAAGGCCTATAAATGTTCCTTCTGCTCGTTTAGAAGGAGATCGTGATTTATTGATAAGTGATAATCCAGAAACGTTAACGAGCAAGCTGATTCCTAACTCTAATGCTACACTTTCCCAATATCAAGTGAAAGCAACAGCTGCAACAAATAAACATCGAGTATTTGGCTGGCATTACAATACGTTAGGGGCAGATGTACAAATCGGTATTACAGTTCAAAATACTTCTAGCACTGAAAGCATCCAAGTAATCGACTCTAAAGGGACTAGCCAACAAACGGGAAATAGCTGGGTCGGCCATGATATTGGATTAACTATTGCTGATGCAACGTTTAATAATAAATTTAAAAAATCTAGCAGTAAAGGGATTGTCATCGCACCAGGAGAAACAAAGGTAATCGAATCATATGGTTTGCACCGCGATTATATCATTGGATTTTTACATGAGCTAGATATTCAAGCTGTCAATGGTGGAACTCCAGAGTATACGATTCGCACAGTATTAACGAAGAATAATAGTAATTTAACAAGCATTTTATCAGATCCTGTTCCGATTGATGTATCTGCGATGCACCCACGAGGTGCCTGGACGAGCTCTACTATTCAAGCAGATCTTCCTGCTTATACAGTAGATTCACCAGAAGTAGGTTACAGCATTTCAAATGATCGAACAGACAATTTGCTAACAGCACAAAATTCACTTTCACAAATCAATGGTGCAATAGGGAATCCAGGTCATTTCGGAATGAACTATAAGGTGTCGATTCCACTTGTGAATCCAACTGGACAGACAAGAACGATCAAGCTTAAATTAGCTGGTCGAGGTGGCATCTATAGTGGTGCAGTAAAGGTCAATGGCAAAGTGTATCTAGTGCCTACATTGAGAGTAGGTACAGAATATGTTGAATTGCCAGATTACAAGATGAAGGGTTCATCTGAAACGATTGAGTTAGAATTCATGCATGCCGGTGGAGTAAATCTTCCAGTAGCTATTTATGTAGAAACAAAATAAATGAAGTCCCTGGCACGAATGAGTTTCACAACATGACTTCGTGCCATACTTTTTGATTCGGAGTTGAGAAAATTGGCAAAAAAACTAGTAACAATTGTTGTAGCATGTTTCGTTTTAATGCTAGCAGTAAATCCAAGCTATGCAAATGCAGCAGTTTTTGATAATAAAGTAAAAGAAGAGAAGAAAGAAATATCGCCACAAGTAATGCATATACAGCAAACTTTTAATTCTAATTCTGTTCGTGAGTTTGTCAATGTTTTAGATGTTAATTTAAATAATACATATACTAAACTTGAAATCGGTGTTCCGAAACCGATTAACTCACTTCTAACAACGACGAATATGGCAAAGCAAAACACATATGATGGACATCGCGTTGTTGGTGCTGTCAATGCTTCTTATTTTTTAGGAAATGGTATGCCAGCCAACTTGTTAGCTGAAAAAAATGAAATTATTAACTATGGTATTTTGGGAGATACATATGATAGTCCAACACAAAAGCCTGTTGCTTTTGGTCTATCAAAAACAGGGAAGGCAATCGCAGACTATTATTCTACGAATCTATCTTTTCAAGTAAATGGTAAAAGTTATCCGATTGATCTGATCAATACAGAAAGAAAGACAGATAAAATAGTATTATATACACCTGATAAACGTACAACAGGTACAAATAATTGGGGTATCGAAATTGTTGTCTCAAATGCTAGTCAAGATATGAAAATATTACATTTCGGAGATCGCCTCTCAGGGACGGTTTCAAAGGTAACGGCGTATGGTGCAGAAGGGAATTCAACAGTTCCATCTGATGGCTTTGTTATTTCGGTGCAAAATAAAGAGTTAGCAGCCGAATTAAGTAGCCAAATAGCTGCGGGGACAAACATTGATGTGAATCTATCTATTGATGAGAAATGGATGGATGCTCAATTTATTTTAGCTGCAGGACCTATGTTGGTTAAAAATGGCAAAGTGGAAATTTCTATGCCAACGAACTCTGGATTTGCTTCAACGCGCAGTCCTCGTACTGCGGTGGCGGTAGATGCAACTGGTACAAAAGTGTCTCTTGTAACAGTAGATGGTAGATTAAGTGGTCATAGTAATGGCACTAATTTAACAGATTTAGCTTCTTATTTAATTTCACAGGGTGCTTCTTCAGCCATTAACCTTGATGGAGGCGGCTCTACAGCGATGGTTGCTCGAAATCCGGGTGGCTATTATGCGAACCTTGTGAATAAACCTTCAGAAGGCAGCGAGCGACGTGTGTCAGCCATTTTACAGGTTGTCAATACAGCGCCACCAGGGAAAGCAAAATCTATTACGTTAAACAATGTGAACCAAGTTATGAAAGGTTCATCCGTTGACATGAAAGTAGCTAGTGCTTACGATCAATACTTAAATCCTATGACAATCAACCCGTCTAAGATGAACTGGACGGTTGAAGGCAATATCGGTAAGATGGACGGTGCAACCTTCACAGCTACGCAAAAAGGGGAAGGCAAAATTATCGGTGAGTATGACGGTGTGCGAACATCGACAACTGTGAAAGTGGTTGATTTAGCAGAAAAACCTATTTTACTAGATAGCTTCGATAATGCTTCATCATGGACAGTGGAAGTTGCGAAAGCAAATGCATCAGTAACAAATTCTAAAGACTATGCTAGACAGGGAACGGCTAGCTTAAAGTTAAATTATGATTTTACAACAGCAGGATCTGATACGAAAGCAGCCTATATGGTAGCTAAATCACCGATTCCTCTTAATGGAAAGCCAAATAACATAGGCGTTTGGGTATTTGGCGATGGTGGAAAGCAATGGCTTCGTGGAGTACTTGTAGATGGTTCAGGAGCAAAACAGACAATTGATTTCACTAGCCAAGGCGGTATGGACTGGAATGGTTGGAAGTATGTCACTGCGAAAATCCCAAATGATGTGACACTACCATTGAAGTTCGAACGATTATACGTTGCACAGCCTACAGCCTCTCTTCAAAAGAAAGGTCAACTGTATTTCGATCAATTACAAGCTGTGTATCAAGACAATCATGAGGAATTAGTCTACACAGATGTAGCGAAAGGTTATTGGGCTTTCTCAGAAATCCAAAGCTTGTATAATAAATCTCTTATTAAAGGATACGAGAATGGAACATTTAAACCAGAAGCGTCCATTACACGTGCAGAGGCAGCTACTATTATTGCAAGGGCTCTTAATTTAACAACATCGAAAGAGTCGAACTTTAAAGATGTTAGCAAGGACCATTATGCATACAGCTCCATTGCTGCAGTAGAGCAAGCTGGGATTATTAAAGGGCAAGAAGTAGGGAAGTTCAACCCGAACGGAAAGCTTTCACGTGCTGAAATGTCGGCAATTTTAACAAGAGCTTTTAAATTAACAGGCTCAGGTAAAGTAAACTTTACAGATGTTAAATCGACGCATTGGGCGTATAGCGATATCCAAGCGCTTGTAGCAAATAACTTAACAAGCGGCTTCCCAGATAATACATTCAGACCAAACTCACAAATTACGCGTGCAGAATTCTCAAGCTTCTTGAATAGATCCTTATCATTAAAATAATAAAAGCACAAATGACAAACCCCTGTAGGATTGAAAACTACAGGGGTTTGTGTTCTAGTATTTTGAGGGCTGACGTTTTGCTTCTGTACATATAACATTCATTGCAGAGCTACCAATTTATCACTATAAATTTACGCGGATGGAAGAAGATGAGCACTAAGTGAGGATTCACGCACAGTTTCGTGTGTGAATCTTTTTTTGCTCTTTGGCAGGTGGATGTCGATAAAAATTAAAAGTTGGGTGATAAAACGTGAAAGTTAGTCGATAAAATTCAAAAATTGGGCGATAAAACGTAAAAGTGTTTCGATAAAACTCAAAAGTTTGATGACATTTTGTTAAAACGTATGTCATGTGAAGTAGTTGATTGGAGTGGAGGCTGGGCGCCCCCAGGAAGCTTTGCTCTGTGCGAAAGCGAAGCGTCAGCAACAAAGCGCCCAGCCGGAACGGAAATCAACCCCTCGCTTTGCAGAAAAGTCATACTATATTTAATAAAATCACTTAATCTTTTTTACTTCACCAATGAAAAAATCCGCGTAGATTTCTGTGAGGAGAGCAAACCGTTGCTGCTCTTTTCATGCTCACAGAAATTGAAGCGGATTTTTTCATAGTATGTTATTTAGAAAACAATATATTTAACATAGTGTTTCCAATCTAATTTCTTGAAATGTTTCCATTGAATTTTCTCGACAGGCATTGTACGGAAAGCATAGGCTGTAAGATTACGTTGTTTATCGGATAGCATAGGTGTTCCTTCATCTAAACTGTCAGTAAAAATAGCTGACTGTGCAGTTTTAAAGTTAACATGAATATCCTTCATGTCGATTTTTCCATCCGGTCCAACAATGTATATTTTTTTACCTTTCTTTTTAGTAGCATGCACCCACGATTTATCTATTTTATAAGAATCAGATGCTTCGTTGACAATAATAGAGGCTTTGCCAGTAGTCGAAAATGGAATGTCCTCCATTGCTTCATCTTGTTGCAACACTACTTCATAATTCGTTGGTTGAGGTAAATCTGTTGTTTTTGCAAGTTCATTCCCCCAGATAGAAGAATCATCTGTTGCAATCGTTTGTTTTTCTAGTACAGTACCAGATAAGGAATCTTTCATATGTTTTACTTTAAAATCAACGGTTTGGCCTTCCGATACTTTTTGCCATTCATCTTCTGATAAATAGGCAAGCATCGTTTTTTCAGTAGAATAGATTTCAAATGTAACTGTCCCAGATTCTTCTTTAACGGCTGCAATAACACCGTCCACTGGGCTAACGACACCTTCGCGAGCCTGTATTTGTTCAATTTGTGCATCCATTAGCGCAATTTGACGATCTGTTTCGGCAATATGTCGATTCAAAAGGGCTATTGCTGTCGATGGTGAACTTTGCTGTCCTAGCTCCAATTGTAGTGTGACAGATAATGTGCCGTTTATTTGGTCCGTATTGACGGAGCTTTTCGGATCAGCATCATCATAATCATTCTCGATTTGAGAAAGCGCATCTTCTAAATCACTTCGTTCAGTTTCATAGGCTGCACGTTCTGCCTCAAGCTTTGTTAACTCATTATCAATTTCTTCTGTTTTAAAGGAAGCTAGTACATCATTAGGAGATACTTTTTGGCCACGCTTTACATTCACTGCGGATAAGCTTGTCGCATCGGCTGTAAGTGTGTATGTTTCAGCTGGTGCAACAATCGTTTCCTTTTTGACACGCTCTGTATTTGTACCTTTATAAGCTTTTTGAAATTCATCGATAAAGTAGGATCGTGTAATTTTGCTATCGTCTTTAAAGACAAAATAAGCATTTACGCCGACTAATAGCATTGTCAATACGATGGTCAAGCTTGTCCAAGGCTTTGATTTGATAAATGCCATTATCCTAACCCCCTAATAATCCATTCTTTAATTGGTAATACACTAATCAGACCAACAAATAAGGCCATGAATAATTGTATGCCGATAATTTTTACGACTAATATTTTTCTGCTCGCCTCTTCCTCCCATTTAGAAAGGAATGTGTACTGTACAACAATTGTTAGCATAGTCGCCACTGTCAATTGATTAAGTGAGAATAAGACATAATCCGTACTCATCATCTGCAATGCAAGAGGCGCTAATGAAAAGAATGAAAAGAGTGTTGTATAGCCGGTTAAGTAGAATACAACAAACAAGATAGTTTTTTCGATTAATAAAAATGTGACAACATATAATTGGACTTTTTTAATCCATGTATAGGGAATGTCCGTTAATAGATGTAAAAGGTAGGTAACACCGTAATAATGGAAGCAAAAATAGACAATAGCCCATAAAATGGCACCAAGCATCGAAAGGTAACGAGCCACGTAGTATTCATTATGTAAATCCATTGCGAACAATGTCGTTAAAGTTTCAGTACCCATCCCCCAATATTCACGAGCAGTAAATAACAGAATGAATAAGATGAAAACCGTTAACGAACGTCTTTTGTATCCAATAATCTCACCTTCTTCTACAATTTTAGTAAAGTAGGTTGGATTTTTTAAGCTATGCCAAAATTTATAACGGTAAAACATATACAGTTTCCTCTCTTCCAAAATAGTAAATATCAAAGTTGTAGTATACACCTTGTTAAACGATATTGACATATAAAAACAGCTGTTTTTTTCAATAATTTCGTCAAAAAAACACTATGAAAAACTACATGTCGAATGATGGGAAAACATCATATAAAACTATTGTATAGTATAATAGAAAAAACTTCCTGTATTTCTATCAAGTTATTATAAAAAATTACTTTTGATACGCTTAATAGTGTAAATAATGGCTTGAAATCACATGAATTTCACCGATACAAAAGTAATGAATCGAAAAATGAAAGGGTGGTTCGATTGAATCGAAAATTGACGGCGGGAGTTATAACGAGTCTATTACTGGCACCAACAGCTATAGCGAATGCGCAAGAAAATAATGATGCACAGTCTCGCGTATTAACGCAAACAGAGCAAGTTGCCAACGTTAACGGAGTAGCTGCCGCAACGACAAAAGAACAAATAATTGCACAATTTGCAAAGCTTTCCGAGAAATCGACAGCGGATGAAATGGTTATTGCGAAGGGTGATGTAGAAAATCTAAGTACGACAGATTTTAATAACGATGAGATTGCATTTATTCAAGCGAAGTATGAATATGTTGTCGGGCAACGCCAACAATTAGAGAAATTACAGGAAATAGGAAAGAACATTAATGCATTAACATATACAAGTAAGTCATTTATAAAGGATGTTGCAGCTGTTGAAGGTACCTATGAAACATTTTTAAGTTCCTATCTAAGTGTTCAAAGTAAATTCGAAACAGCTTTCAAATTAGCAAATTCAAATGGAGCTAGCAGTATTGCTTCGACTATTCGCGGCACATCCTTACAATATGGCTATACTGATGCAGAACGCGATACTTATTTTAAAACAAAGGGCGCAGATATTGCGAAGTTGACTAATTTAAAAGGAGATGCAACTGCTGTACTACCAGCCACTAAAGCACTAGAGGATTTAGTAGAGTTATTAAAGAACGACCCAAATAACTATACAGCCATTTCTGCAGAGCTAGAAAAAGTTACGACAGCTTATAATCCACTAACAGCGAATCAAAAGAAAGTGGTCGTAGCCCATAATCCAAACAACGATTCTGTAACACCTTATAAAAAGTATACGGATGCCTTATCAAATCTGTCTTCGGCTAATAAAGCAGTGCTAAGCGTGGAAAAATTAATCGACGGCTTAGACCCTAAATCTTCTACTTTCGAAAGCAAAACACTTGCTGCCCAAGCTGCCTATGACAAGCTTGGAGAGAGTGAAAAGGCATTAGTGAAAAATAGCGATAAATTAAAGTTGTTTTTCCAATATGCTGATTTATCGAAACAAGTAAATGCACTAAACTCATCTATGAAGGATTACAAAGCACAACTAGAGGCATTACGAACTAAAGTAACTGCGTTAGATGTTGGGAATAGTAGCGATGCAGCAGCGTTAAATGAAATTAAAAACAAGCTTGAGACTAAATTGTCGCAACTTGCAAATGAAGAACTAGCAGTAGCAGCTGTTATTAGTCAAATTGATAATTTAAGTAAGTCTAATAATTTAGTAGTTGATATGCTAAAAGCACGCTCCGACTATAATGCACTTCCATCAGCATCTAAAAAACTTGTGACAAACATTAAAATCCTAACAGATTTAGAGAAATCACATAAGGCAGTCGTCAATGTTATTGATCAATTTGAAAAGTTAGAAAAGTTAGATCCAACATCTAAAAGTTATATTTCAAAGGCGAAATCTGCTTATACAGCTTACGCAAAGTTGGACGAGACAAAACAAGGGTATGTAAGAAATCATAATAATTTAAGTGATAAGGTTGCTGTAATAGAAGTGATTGTGCAAATAAACGCCTTAAATCCATCTCAAAAGACATATAAAGACAATGTAGCGAAAGCAAATAGCGCGTTTAATAATTTGGCTGAAGCCCTTAAATCGCAGGTAGTCAATAGTGGTGAATTAACAAAAGCACAGGGCTATATCGATACAGCCAAGGCATTTGATGATCGTGTTTTAGCATTAGCGAATGAAAATCCTGATACTTTTGTCGCGAAGGTAGCTGCATTATCTGCAGAGTACAAAACAATGGATAAAAATGCGAAGAAACTAGTAGAGCAGGCAAAAGCTTTAACTACTTACGAAAAAAATAATAAGGCTGTTATTAAGGTTATTCAAATGATCGATGCCTTAAATCCAACAAGTAAGGATTACACGAAAAAAGTACTCGCTGCGCGTAAGGCTTATAATGCACTAGATACAGTATCACAAAAACGTGTGACGAACTATGCGAATCTAACTGCAGTTGAAGATGTGGCTTCATTGATTGGCCTCATTGCAACATTAAAGCCATCAAGCAAGACATTCTACCAAGATATGAAAACAGCACGAGAGATGTACGATGCACTACCTAAAGAGAAGCAACAAGTAATCATTAATTATGATGCACTTGTAGCAGCAGAAAATGAGTATGGAGTAGCACAAAAAGTTGTCGAGCTTATTGATTTAACGAAACAACAAGATGGCGACTATTTAACGAAGCTCCTGGATGCACGTGTAGCGTATGATCAGCTAACTTCGAATCAAAAGAAATTAGTCACTAATATTAAAGAATTAACAGCACGTGAAAAAGAGGTAAAACCTATTTTAAATGTGATGCTGCAAATTAATAATTTGGATCCGGAATCCAATAATTTTGTCAGCAAGGTCAATTCTGCGCGTAAGGCGTATGATAATTTAAATAAAGATCAGAAAAAATATATTAATAATATCGATATTCTACAAAACTATGAGCCTGTATCTCAGGTGATTGAATTAATTAATAAACTGAAATCTTCAAGTAGTACATATCTTGAGGATACAGTTCGGGCACGTGCGCTTTATGACGCGCTAGCGGCAGATAAGAAGCAATATGTAACAAACTATTATTTATTACAAGCAGCAGAAACTAGTATTTTAGGTGCTGGTAATGTTATGCAGATGATTAATGATTTGCCGTCTGTAGATCCGAAGCAATATGTGAAACGTATTCAGGAAATTCGTGCAGCTTATAACGCTTTACCAAAGGATCAACAAAGAGCCGTACAAAATTACAAAGTGTTACAAGATCAAGAGAAGCTTTTAAAGCCTGTTATTAGTGTTGTCGAGGATATCGATCGACTACTTACAGCCAAAGACATGAATAGTCAATATCAAAAAATCTTAAAAGCCTATGATAAGCTAAATGCCGAGCAAAGACGTTACGTCTATAATGATGATCTATTATTATCATTAGATAACGTAATAAAAGTATATAAGAACATTGCTAATTTAAATCCAAAGGACAAGTTTTACTTTGGTATGGTGGAAGCAGTACGAAAAGAGTACGATAGCTTAAATACGACAGATAAGCAAAGGATTACGAATTATTCGATCTTGTTAGAAGCGGAGAAAAGTATGGCCGATGTAAAGAAAGTCGTTGAATTAATAGCTAGTCTTTCACCAACCTCTTCAACGTATTTAGAAGATGTAGCGAATGCAGTTGCAGCCTATAAAGCGTTAGACTCGAAATTAAGAGCGCAAGTCATCAATGAGGACGTATTAAAGAAAGCTGAAAAGGATGTAGAGGCTGTTCAAAAAGTAGTTCAAGCCATCTCTGTTATTGATCCAGACAACACGTCATTTGAGAAAAAGGTGTTAGCTGCTCAAAAACTATATAACTCACTTTCACTGGAGCAGCAGGATTTAGTATACAACTACCGCATTCTAGAAGAATATTTAAAAATGATCGAATAGAAATAACAAGAAGGAGTTTTCCCAATGCATATTTTGGGGAGACTCCTTCTATACTATAGAAAACAATTTAAAAAGCTATGAAATTTCCAAAAAAAGTGAAACCTTATCAATCAAGAAATCGTATGTAATAGGGAGTTTTATTTCCGTGTTTGAGGGGTATAATTTAAAATAATTTAAATATAGGAGGTAGCCATGTTTAAAAGGGTGATAAGTATATTGGTACTTTCAATTGTTTTACAAGCTACAACTATTGGAAATTTATCTGGGATTAATAAGGCGGACGCAGCATCCAACATAGCTGTTGATGTGTCTAGTTCATACTGGGCAGGCTCGTCGATTCAACATATGCTGTCGAAGCAATATATGACTACATATACTGACAATACATTTAAGCCGGAGCAAGCTATTACGAGGGCAGAGGCTGCATCTGCAATTGCTCGGTCTATTCAAACAAACACAGATACTTCGATTTCACTACACTTTAAAGATGTTCCTGCTACACATCCGTATTACAAGGAAATTCAAAAACTTGTAGGCTTAGGGGTTTTACAAAATAGTGATGCCTTTCATCCAAATGAGCCTTTAAAGCGTTCGGAAGTTGCAAAAATGCTAGCACTAGCCTATCAGTTTAAAGTGGATGGTAAAAATAAAAGCAAATTTGATGATGTTTCTCCAACGCACTGGGCAAAAAACTATATTGAATCACTAACAGACATAGGAATTATTGGCGGAATAGGTGCTAAGCATTTTGCACCCAACAAGTTAGTGACACGGGCTCAAACAGCAGTTTTTGTTGAACGTAGCATAAATTTTCAGCAAAAAGTAAAGAAGCTTGAAGTGGCTTATGATTATTTAGCAAAGGATTATATACCAACAATAAATCTTTCGACAGCTTGGTCAAAAGAGGTCATTCGGTTAATCAATGTGGAACGGGAAGAGAACCAACTAGCACCTGTTGTCTATGATTCGGAACTGACACAAATCGCAATTATAAAAGCCCAGGACATGGTTAAGCGCAATTATTTTGAACATATTTCTCCTTATTATGGTGCTCCTTGGGATTTAGCGACATTATTTGATTATTCTTACACGAGCTTTGGCGAGAATATTGCAAGGTATTTCATATCGCCCGAAACCGTTGTAAAAGGATGGATGACTTCTCCTGACCATCGAGATAATATTATGAAGGAGCATTATACAAATACAGGTGTTGCGGTTACACAGGACCGCCAAGGAAATTATTATTGGGTTCAACTATTTTCGAGTAAATAAATGGTTATGTAACAAAGAGTTGCTAATGTTACATTTATGTTACGAGTGTTATAAATAACCAATAAAATTTTTCCATTTTTAACGCTGATGATGCCAAAAAACGTTGGTATATCAGCGTTTTTGTTTATTCCGGAAATCGTTACACAATTGAAAAATTAAAATACCTCCTTTTATGATAGTCTATGTATAGGCAAAAAAGTTTAGAGGGGGTATAACAAAAGTATGAAGAAAAAATGGTTATTACCGATTTTTGCATCTTTCATGTTATTTACTACAACTCATATAGATTCAGCTGAAGCAGCGACTAAAACTGAAGTCACTGATACAGCTTCTAAATATTTAGGCATTCCATATAAATACGGTGGGACAACTACAAGCGGTTTTGATTGCTCTGGCTTTACTTCTCAAGTTTTTGCAGATTTAGGCATCACATTAAACCGCACATCAGGCGCTCAATATCAACAAGGGACAGCAGTTGCTAAAAGTGATCTTCAAGTTGGTGATTTACTATTTTTCAATACAAGTGGCAAAGGTGTCTCACATGTATCTATATACATAGGTGACGGTAAAATGATCCACTCTCAAACTAACCAAGGTGTTAGTTATTCGAACGTAAATGATCCATATTATTGGGGTTCTCGCTACATCGGCGCTAAACGAGTTGCTACATTTGACGAAGAACAACAAGCTGAAGTAAAGAAAGTAGCAATTGATTTTACAGTATATGCTTCACGTGCGGAAGCTGCTTCACAAATTGCGAAAGCTTTAAACTTAGATACATCTGACAAAAATAGTGGTTTTGTCGATATAAAACCAACATATGAGCATGCAGGTGCTATTGCAGCTGTTGCAAAATTAGGCATTTTTGAAGGTGATGCAAGTGGTAAATTCAACCCATCTTCACCAATTACTCGCGCACAAATTGCGAAAGTATTAGTTATAGCGTTCGGACTTGAGAATGCTGGTCAAGAAGTAACATTTAGTGATGTGCCACAAGATAGCTGGGCTAATCAGTATGTTTCTATTCTTGCATCGAACGGTGTTACTAATGGAGATGGCAATGGCAGCTTTGGTATGGATGAATTACTAAAAATTAAAGAACTAAAAATGTTTATTGAAAGATTACAATCTAGATAATATTTTCATTGATGCATTGACTGCAAGAAAAGATCTTTTAAATAGCTTATAATTAGAGGAGAGTTTGCAATTGCAGACTCTTCTATTTTTATGATAATTCCACCGAAAAGGAAGTGATTGGAAAAAACAAACGTGAAAAGTGCTGTCGGATGATGATTTATTTAGTTAATTTTGTTAAAATGAATACGTTAAGAGAACAGGAAGGGAGGAAATAAGACATTGAATCTTAAAAAAAGTAGTCTTATTTTGTTGTGCGTCTTATTCATTTCAGCTTCTATGTTTACTATACATAGTGATAGTGTAATGGCAGATACAACTACAAATGTAACATTTGCAGATATCTCCAAAAATCACGAAGCTTATGAAGAAATCAATTATTTAGTGAGCTTGGGTGTTATCCAAGGATATTTTGTAAATGGGAAAAGAGTCTTTGGTCCAAATGAGTCTGTAACACGTGAACAAGTGGCAAAAATGGTTGTTGTTGCCTCTGGTAATAAACCATTAGTCGTAAACAAATCAAGTTTCTCGGATGTAACAGTAGGTACTGAAATGTCAGGTTATATCGAAAGAGCTGTGCAATTAGGGTTCTTTTCAACGAATACACAAGGCAAGTTCTTACCAAAAAAGGCTATCACTCGTGATGAAATGAGCCATGTATTAACAAAGGCATTTAACTTAGACACAAGTGAATATGAAAACTTAGATTCACCATTTGCTGACGTAAGTATTACACACCCTTACGTTAAGTATGTAAATACAATTTACTATAATGGTATTACAAATGGTAGTGGTAAAAATTATTTACCGAATAATACCGTTACACGTGCACACTTTTCATTATTTGTAGCACGTGCAAAAAATGAGAAATTCCGTTTAGAGCTACCTGTAAAAGGATCATCTGTACCTGATACAAAAGAGGTTATTGGGCTAGTCAAAGTAACGACAGATGGTCTAAATATCCGCAAAACAGCGGATAGTTCATCAAATACTAACATTGTTGGTACAGTTAATAAAGGCGGCAAACTATCAGTTTATGAAGTTCAGGGCAAATGGCTAAAGGTATCATATAAAGGTGCATATGCTTATCTTTATAAAGATTATGCACAATTTTTAGATGCAGATGGCAATGAGTTAGGGGCTGTCCAAAAAGAAGTGACATCTAATGGGGCTATTAACTTATATGTCAAACCAACTTCTTCAGCAAAAATCATTCAACCTATTAAAGCGAATGTAAAATTACCAGTTTACAAGACTGCTGGCGGTTATCATTTAACGCAAGTGAATGGTTTACCAGGTTACATTGTAGCGAACAGCACAACAGAAACGGGTAAAGACGAACAACCTGATCCAACACCGCCTCCAACACCACCTACAGCTTCAGGTGATGTATTAGGACGAGCAACTGTTGGAAACCTAAATGTCCGTAGTGAAGCAAATGCAACTTCTACAGTGCTATTTAAGCTTAACAAGGGCGACTCTGTTAAAGTTAACGGAATTAATGGTTATTGGGCAAGCATCGAATACAATGGTAAAGCAGGGTATGTCCATAAATCGTATATAAAATTATTAAATCAAAATGGCAAACCGTTGCAAAATCGTATTATTATCCTAGATCCAGGTCATGGTGGTAAGGATCCAGGGACAGTACTAGGTTCTTTCTCTGAAAAGAACATTACATTAAAAGTGAGCACACTAGTTAAGCAAAAGCTTGAGAATGCTGGTGCAAAAGTGTACATGACTCGTACTGCTGATACGTATCCAACTTTACAAGATCGAGTAAACTTTACAAGTGCAAACTTTGGTGAGATTTTCGTGAGTGTGCATGTAAACTCTGCTTCCAGTACATCAGCATCAGGTACTGAAACATATTATGCTGCTTCAGCTGGAGATATGTATCAGGAGGATATTGAGTTAGGCACTTTTGTAAATAATCAAATTGTCAACAATTTAAATATGAAGAATCGTGGCGTTAAGCAATATCCATACTATGTCATTAATAATATGAGTATCCCATCCATTTTAGTGGAACTTGGCTTCTTAACAAATGACGGGGATCGCCAAAAAATGACAACTGATGAATACGTAAATAAATTTGCAGATTCTATCTATAACGGAATTGAGCAATACTACAAAAAGCAATAATTGATCAACATAGAAACTGTCCCAAAGTGATTAACTCACTTTTGGGGCAGTTTTTTATTGTTAAGGAAAGGTAGGGCGTGATATGAAAGTAGTCTTTATCCCTGGCATAGTTGATATATGATAGATATATTTTATCCACTGATTATTTTTATGTTTGCATGTAGGTTTTTATGTATAGATAAATATATTTTGTTTGGGGCTAAGAAGGGGGCTGTTTTCAAAGGCTCAAGTAGGTTAGGGAAGTGTTCGGCTAGTGTCAGATAGGAGAAAGAAGTTATAGGCTCAGACAGCTGTCATAGAATCGGAAAGGTGCTTGTTGGGACATGAGATGTATCAAACTACCCGAGCATATACCAAGTTGTTCGATCATGCTCGTAAGGAAAAGTATGATGATTGGATGGAAAATAACCTTTTATATGAAGAGGGAGAATTGTTTAAAGGAGGGTGTTTTCTCAAAGATTGTTGCTGTTAAAACTAAAAAGACAGATTTAATCTACGAAACGGTAGTGACCCCTTAAAGTTAGAGTTTTCATGAATCGAAAATTTAACTAAACTTCCGTTAGTTGAATAGGAAAAGAATACTTATTCCATAATCGCGCCCTTTTGTTGAACAACGTTATTGAAGTAAAGCGCCGTTAGTTTAATCCTCGCTTTTTATTCTTTCCAAAGCTTGTTCAATGGTTTCATACTTAATGTTATCGTATTCCCATTTCAAAACAGGAAATGTATTTTTTCGAAGCCTGAGGAATAAGTTTGATTATATCGTCTCGGAGAGGATGTTGTACGTGTTTTCTTATCATTCGGGAGAAAATCAAATTCCAAATTCTGATTACCAGTTTGTGCCGCAGGGACAATATTGTAATCCTTATTCCAAAGCAGGCTGGTTGTGGGAGCATTATCCCATAGAATCGGAAGGAAGTTTTAGGCATTCTCAACGGCTCACTTTTGTCCTCGTGCATGGTTCCTGGGCTGATGTTCACTTTTGGGATGGCGTAGCTACGGTACTGCGTAGTCAAGGGAACATAGTTTACACTCCAGAATACGCAGGCCATGGAACTGATCCAAATAAAAATGTCACTCATGCAATGATTACAAAATCAGTCGTTGATTATATTAGACACCTGAACTTGTACGATTTTATTCTCGTTGGGCACAGCTTTGGTGGAACAGTCATCCAAAAAGTTGCTGAACAGATACCTGATCGTATTAAACGTTTGGTCTTCTGGGATGCGTTTGTATTAAAAGACGGAGAATCGCTTGTTGATGAGTTACCGCCTCAAACGAGAAAAGGTTTTGAACAGCTTAGAGCCATGTCCAATGACGACACAATCATGCTTCCGTTTGATTTGTTTCGAGCTTTGTTCGTAAATACTGCCACCACCGAGGATGCTAAACTTTTTTATAAAAGTGTAGCTCCGGAGCCGGCTAAACCGCTTTTCGAGAAACTGGATCTTAAAGCGTTCTATGCGCTACAAACCCCAAAAAGCTACGTATACTTCTACCAAGATAATGTATTGCCTCAAGGGGAAGGCTACGGTTGGAATCCCCATATGTCAATACGACTGGGTCTGTTCCGCCTGATCGTTGGCGATGGGGACCACTTTACAGATACACGCACAAGACCGGCTTATTTGGCACAGAAGCTTTACGATGCAAGTCGGGATTGATTCACTCAAGCGTAAATATGCTTGAGTCTTTTTTTGCCAAGGAATATGCTATTCTGCCTCGTTAGCTCAATTAACTTAATGCAATAAAATGGCCCGATTGTTGAACACAAGTTAAACAACGCTATTCAACTAACCTGCTCAGTTTAGTTGAATAACAGTAAACCGCTAAATCTGTTTAAAAAGCATCTGATGAAAAGTTAACTCTTTCAAATCTCTAAATGCATCTTCTGGGAGATAATTTAAATATGTATAATATCTATTTCTTAGGCAATCGTAAAAAGAAAAAAAGCAGCTAGTTTATCTTTGCAAATAGATGTTACCTATACATTAAAAAAATAGCAGCACCGTCAAATGAATAAAATGTGTATGAAGGTTAAATTATGTATTAGCGGGATAGCGTAGTGCAATAGCAAATTGGGGCGATGCAATGCAACAGATTGCTATCCCAAAACTAATATATGTAATGGTATTTAAAATATTTATAACACTATAAAAATGTGAGAAAAGGATTAAAAAGAGAAAAAGAAATGGCTGAATAGTAATTTGGGTGTGATCGTAATAGAGAGACTGAAAAGCTTGTTTGCTAAACACGACTATAACTATGTTGAAATTATAGTTTTGTATAGTTGATGGACCTGGAAATTAAAATAAAAAAGCCGCATAAAATCGCCGTGTTCATACGGTAACGGCTAACTAACCAAAACGATGTCCTGTGGCATTACCGAAAGGAGAGACATCGTGACGGCCCTCATACAGGCCTAAGCACAATGTCGATTCAGGATGAAATTATATCGAGACATAATTGATAGAATCATTCAATTTGCCATTGGTTTTGGTAAAGGTATCGAAAAAGGCTGTCTCGAAAATATTCGGAGACAGCCTCTAATTGCTACTTTACGGTATTAATGATTTTAACATACTCTTTATTGATGTAGGCTGGTTGTGGGTGGGGTTTATCAGAAAGTACCTCATACCAACCATTAACATTCGTATCGGTTACAATAACGGGCATACCGCTTTTATTAAATGTGAAAAGTGGACTTTGACTTGTTGATGCGTCTGGACGAACATTCAGACCTGCTGTTGTCGTACGGGCAATTTTGTATGGATTCTTTGCATCTTTAAAGCCTAAAGCTTTTTCAGTACGGTAGTAGTGTCCAGCAATTTTAGCACCCCAAAATGGATCAGATGCATACTTCACGTTAAAACCGACTTCTTTAGAGCCAACCACTGCACCATTCGTGTAAGGACCACCTGGTGTAATGTAATTCGGCTGCAAGAACTTTTCAACAAGCTCATTAATATTGTCAGCAACACTATCAAACTTTTTATTTAGTGGATTCGTGTCATATACATATAAACCAAATAAGTTGTTGAGATTTTGAGCATGGTCACTCATACCATATGCACTCTCATGCTGGGCAAGCGATAAAATAAGCATGGCATTAATGCTAGAATTTGCTTCTACCTCTTTTAATACTTTCCCTAAACCGATTAACTTACTTTTCTTTGTCGCATTTTTATAAAGACTAGCCCCTGAACTTTCAATCTCAGCTAACTTTTGCATAATGTAATTATCTAGTTCTGCTGCAGTATATTGAGTTTGGGCACGTGCAGGTAAAAATTGATAGTAATTATAAGCTTCACCTTTTGAAGAGCCACTAGCATTTGTGAAATTAATGCCATTCCAGCTAAAGTACTTTTCGCCCTGCTTCATGAAGTCGGGAGCTTTTCCATACACATAGCTAGAAGAATATTTATTTGATTTATAATCATATAAAGTATGTTTTATTTCACCATTCTCGTTTGAATAGTAAGAACGACCCTTACTTAAAGCAGATGGGATTAATGTAACATCGGCATGTTTTAAATACCCAACCTGACCTGCTAAACTAACTTTTACTTGTGTCGCATCACTGCCTAAATACTGCATTTCTGTATTAGCAGCAACAGCGATTTGATCTTTAATTGTTTCAGATTTTAGGGCTACATAATTATTGGTTACAACATACCCAGATGACATTTTCATAATTTTATCATTTAGCGTAATGACAAGTGTATTTTTTGACAAAGCTTTTTCAGCAGCATCGAAACTAGAAAAGGCTTCATTTCCTACAAGATTGCCATTAGAAATTTCTTTTACGATGAACTTAGTAGAGTTACCATTACCAGTTTCACCATTGTTGTTACCGTTATTGCCGTTATTATTGTTGTTACCGTTGTTGCTGTTATTATTAGTATTACCACCATTATTTTCAACATCGTCCGCTAGAAGTATTAAGCGAAGTACAAATGTTGAGGCCTCGCCAATTGTGGCATTATCTTTTGGTAAAAACATTCCATTGGAGCTACCTTTAATAAGTCCTAAATCTGCTCCGATAGCGATGTCTTGGCGGAAGTCTTTAAAAATAGCTGCATTATCCATAAAAGTAGTGGATGGCGTACCTTTTGGGATTTTTAAATAATCAACAGCTCTAATTAGCATGACTGCCATATGCTCTCTTGAAATACGGGCATTTGGTTTAAACGAACCATCTGTATAACCTGTGATAATCCCAGCAGTAGCAGCAAGCTTAATATCCGTTGCAAATAAATATGTATCTGGGACATCTGTGAAACTAATATTATCTTTTTTCTCAAGGTTTAAAGCCTTTGCTATGTAAGTAGCAAATTCACCGCGCGTGACAGTGTCGTTTGGACGATAGCTTCCATTTGCATCTTGCAGTAATGCATCTTTGGAAATTAAATAGCGTAAACCACTTTCATGCATATGTCCTGAGAGCTCATCAGCATATGCCATGTTCGGTTGCCAAATAAGCAAGCTAACAAGTGCCATTAACACCACCGTTAACATTGATAGTTTTTTCATATTTATAACCCTCCTAAGCTTCTATTATTTTACCAAAGTTGGAGAATTAAGATAAGGGTCAAATGTTAGAAATAACATAAAATATGCCAACCTAAATTTACCAACGTTATACTTTTGAGCTATGTTAACTTCCTTCAGCAATTGTTTTTCGTACCGTAGCGAAACTACAGGTACAGATTCTTAAGCTATTTTCCAGCGGATGTCCAAATATCTGCTGAAAGAAGTTAAGCCTCCGGCGGATGTCACGGAATCAGAAAGGAGTTCTTTGTGCGGGCACAAAGCAGATTCCGGACGCAATTATGCCGAGGCATAATTGATTGAAATAGTTGGATAGACAGTAAGGTGAAGGACATTTGCGTATTGAGGATTGGTAAAGTATTTGAAGAGTGAGACGTTAGTGTGTATATCTTCAGGCAGTAATTTTAATGCAAGAATAGAAAAAAACCTCCCACCGACATTAAGTAATGAAACTACTTAAATGGTGAGAGGAATTTTTTATTTTTTCATTATTATACGCTGATAAAAACCTTGCTGCGCTTTGTTAGCATTTTGTGTTTTTGGATGTACAAGGATCATATATTCTCGCCCAGCAGATAAAGGTTTTGATGGGGTTACGATTAATGAACGACCCTCTACTTTTGCTGTCATAGGCACTTCATTACCACCTAAAGCAATTAGCTGAACCTTATCCTCAGCCATTTGTGAAGAAAGTGCAGAAGGAACTTTCACTGTTAAACTTTTAGGATCCGCAACATTTTTTAAGCTTGCCAGCTCTTTATATTTTGTATATTGAGCTTTTATAGCATCATAATGTGCCTGAAAAATAGGGGCAGTCTTTGTTTGAATGTCTGGTTTTACACCGACCTCATTAATTGTTTTCCCTAAAGGACCTGTAAAATTACCGATCGTAAGCTTTAAATAGCTACCATCCTGCAGTTCAAAAAAGCCCTGCATACAGCCTTTTCCGTACGTAGTTTCTCCATATAAAATAGCAGCTTGCTGATCTTGCAATGTTGCTGCTAACATTTCAGAGGCGCTAGCACTATAGCGGTTTACAAGAATACGTGTATCAGCAGGTAATTTTTCGTCTTGATAGACTGCACGCACTTTATAATTGGCATGCGCTTCTTCCAGTAAAAAGGCGATTTTTGCTTTTGGGAAAAACCCTGTAATCTCCTGAGCCGTTGTTACATAGCCTCCACCGTTGTTTTGCAAATCCAAGATAAAAGAAGTTGCACCACGCTGTTTTAACTGAATTAGTGCTTTCTTTACAAGCTCTGCACCGTCTTCAGAGAAGGATGACATAGAAATGTATCCAACATTCCCAAATAGTAGTGCAGATTCTACATTCGGTAATGTGAATTTTTTTCGTGTAATCGTTGTCGTAGTAGTTGTACCATCTGCATGTTGGAGTGTCACGCCTAATTTAGTATTTTCATCACCAGTTAATAGGGATGAGACTTCTTGCGTGGAGCTTCCTACAACGGATTGTCCGTTAATGGCAGTAATAATGTCTCCAGCAACGACACCTGCATCTGATGCGCCGCTACCCTCAAACACTTGTAAAATATGAATGCCATCTTCATGTTCTTCGAGAATCACACCAACCCCAATTGTTGATAGATCGATGCTATTGATAAATTCCTCGAATTCCTTTTTCGTAAAATATGTAGAATAAGGATCTAGCATTTCAATGATTTCAGGAATCGTTTTAGCCTTTTGCAAATTTCCATGGATAGTTCCCACATAATTTTCCGTAATAATTTCCTTGATTTCCTTTACAAGCTGTTGTTCATTGCTTGCAGCAGAAGCATTTGTTAACGGAAAGATGAAAAAGCTTAAAACGAATACAAATGACCACAATATTCTTTTCATAGGACACCTCTTTTCAAATATATAGTATACATGATTTTCCATATAACTGTAATAGGGCTTATCACCAAAGTTGTAGGTGACATTTTTCCTTCTTCGCGCAATGGACGGGATTTCCTACAAAAAAAGAATCTGCTAGCTTTTTGCGAAAAAGTAAAGGATACAAGATTCTTAGACAGTCATTGTCTAAAATCTTATTCGCAAAAAAAGCAAGCAGATTCTAGTTATCTTATAGATGAAGATATTTTATTTTTTTGTTAGCTTATGAATAATAAAGCCGAGAAGCGCACCGACTATTGCAGGTACAAGCCATGCCAGACTTTGTTCATATAATGGTAAAGTTTTCAAAATGTTCACATACGGTGTAATAGTAATCTCCATTTGCTTAAAACCATCATTCAGACTAACGAAGAATGTAGGAATTAATGCTAAAATGTAAACGATTTTTCCACCTTTAAAGAAGTTATCGAAAAGTGACAGAACCATTAACACCATCGCTAGCGGATAGATAATTAATAATACAGGTAGTGATGCACTAATAATTGTTTCAAGACCAACGTTTGTAATTGCTGCACTGAATATTGTGAAAATTACTAAAAACGTTTTATACGAAACACTAGGAAATAGTTTATTGAAAAATTGAGCATTGGCAGTCAATAAACCTACAGCAGTAGATATACACGCTAGTAAAATTGTGGCAGATAATATAATAGTCCCAAGTGTACCAAAAAGAGCTTCAGCTGACTTCGCTATAATAGTACCGCCATTATCAAAAGCGCCTATTGCATTAATACTAGTGTTACCAATTTGTCCAAGTGCGATATAGACAAATGATAAGCCAATAGCGGCAACAATTCCAGCGAAAATTGTCGTTTTGACTTGCTTCTTAGTATCTGACATACCCATGTCGCGTAATGCTTGCAAAATAACGATTCCGAATACTAATGCACTAAGTACATCCATTGTTAAATAGCCTTGAACAAAGCCTTCAGTCAATGGTGACGAAGTGTATTTTCCTATAGCTGCCCCTGGTTCACCCATTGGGGAAATAAAGCTTTTAATAGCTAGTAATAGAATAACACCTAATAGAACAGGCGTTAAAATTTTCCCAACGCGATCAACAAGCTTTGAAGGGTTAATTGCTAAGACTAGTATTAAGGCGAAAAATATAACAGAAGTAATCAAAAGTGGTGCCCAATGATCTGCTGCTCCCTCTGGAAGAAATGGGACAATCCCGATTTCATAGGAAACAGAACCCGTACGCGGCACTGCAAAAAATGGACCAATTGCTAAATAAACAATTGATGTAAAAATAATACCAAAGGTAGCACCAACACGGTTTGCTAGTATTTGTAGATCGCCACCCGCCTTCGCAATCGCAACGATGGCTAATAGTGGTAACCCAACACCTGTTATTAAGAAACCAATCATTGCTGACGTTATATGCTCACCAGCTTGTTGACCTAATAATGGGGGGAAGATAATATTTCCGGCGCCTAAAAACAAGGCAAATAATAGTAAACCTACTGCTAAATTCTCTTTGATGAAAAGCAAAATGTTTTTCATAAAAATTAAAACTCCTTTAAATTTGAAAAGATTAAACTTTCTAAAAATTTTAAATACAGAAGTGTATGTTATCATACGAATACTATTCTTGCAATCAATAATCTCTTATTATTTGTCAGAATATGTCGGATTCATTAAGATTCATAAATTGTTTGAAAAATAGTCAGTTTTTCCGATTTCTGATTACTAAAATATCTAGTATGATAGACACACAAGGAAATATTTTAGCACGAATGGAGGCAAATTGGTATGAAAAAAACAAAAAAATTAAGAATCCTTGCTTTAACTACTATTGCTACTTCTTTTTTAGCATTACAGACCGCAGAAGCAGCTACTTATACCGTACAAAAAGGAGATACTTTATCTAAAATCGCTACAAACCATAAAGTTACAGTACAAGACATAAAAACATGGAACAATTTAAAGAATGATATGATTTATGTCGCACAAAAGCTTGAAGTTTCAAAACAAACGACTAACGAAACGGTAAAACCTTCAAATCCATCAACAACAACACCATCAAAACCTACAACTACTTCCCATACAGTAGTTAAAGGCGATTCCTTATCCAAAATCGCTAATCAATATAATTTATCAGTAAAGGAAATCAAAGACTGGAATGGGCTTGCGACAGACACGATCTACATTGGACAAGTGTTAAAATTATCTGCGGGAGCTTCAGTACCTGGGAATGAAACAGTACATAATAACGGATCTTCAGGTGCAGGAACATCAAAAGATCCTACTGCAAATGGACAAGCTATCAATAAGAAAACAGTAGAAGTAGCTAATTCATTAGTAGGGACACCATATCTCTACGGTGGCAACACACCTGATGGTCTAGATTGCAGTGGCCTTATTTACTATGCCTTTAATCAAGGTGGATTAAAAATAGGCAGACACAGTAGCGAAGGCTATTTCGGTAATTCAACACAAGTTAATAATCCGGTATCAGGCGATTTAGTATTCTTCGAAAATACGTATAAACAGGGTATCTCTCATATGGGTATTTATATAGGCAACAATAAATTTATCCATGCAGGGGCAGACGGTGTTGAAGTCTCAGACGTTACATACTCTTACTGGTCTACAAGATTAGTAGCTTATAAACGTTTCGACGCTATAAAATAAAAATAAAGCGATTTTTTGCATATACAGCAGAAATCGCTTTTTTTTTATGCGCGGAAGGAAGGGGAATACCCGCGGAAGGAAGGGGAATACCCGCGGGAGGAGGGGAATACCCGCGGAAGGGAAGCGAATACCCGCGGAAGGGAGGCGAATACCCGCGGAAGGGAGGCGAATACCCGCGGAAGGGAGGCGAATACCCGCGGAAGAGAGGCAAATACCCGCGAGACGAGCGAGCACCCACACGAAGCAGAAACACCTGCACAAGGCAGATCAAAAAAATCCCTTCTTTTTTAAAAAAGAAGGGATTTCGATAGTTTATTGTGTTACGCGTGCTGTCCAACGAGATAGGTCGGCGTCTTTTGCATCAACAAGTTCTGCAGGGAAGACGAATGTCCAAGGTTTCGTTGAGTTTGGTTGTACAGTTAATACTGGATCCATGTTGAATGAACCATTAGCAATTTGTTTACCTGTAGCATCTACAATTTCTAGTGGTAATTGTTCTAGATTAATAGCTTTATTGTGTCCGTTTCGGATGAAAATCGATACATTTAGGTTGCCGTTATCAGCTAGTTTTGCTTGTAGGCCGGTGAAGTTTACTTCAGTTTCACCTAGTTTTGGTAAAGTCTCGACGATTTTTGCTAGCTCTTCTTTTTGAGCTGCTGGTAGTTGTTTTTCCCATGATGGGTCAAGTTCTAATTGGTGGCCGCGAAGGGACACGAGGTTGAAGGCAATTTTCCAGCCATCTTCAGGGATTTCGTCTACTTTAATTGCAGATTTATCGAATTCAAATACCCATGGGCGAGCGCTTTCTGCTGGAATTGTGCCAAGTGCTTTGAAATCGAATTTTTTAGATGCTACTAGCTCGTCATTTTTATCCATGATGAAAAGCTCGATTTCTCCTAGCTCGATTGCTTGTGGTAAAGATGAGCGGAAAAATGCGCGAACATGCCATTTACGTTTGTTTTCTTCAATACTAATAGAAGAAAGAGATAATTGATTTGGTTTTAATGGTTCGAGTTCGTTTGCTAGGAAGTTGAAAATGTATTTTTGCTCCTGTGGTACATCCCAATCTGGATGGAATGAAAGCTTTGTTTCAACATCGCGATTATCGCCTGTATTTGTAGAAGCTTTTCCTAGTAAGTCTTTTGAGTCAATTGTGTTTTCTTGAACGATTTTGTCTGATTTTTTAAAGAATGAGAATAAGCCCATTATTGTACCTCCTGTTGTGCGTCAATTTTTTTCATGAAGCCGGTAATTTCTATAATAATCGAACGACGTAATTCTTGGAAATTTTTACCGAACAACTCAAGTCCCTCGCGTTGGTAAATTCGCATTGGATCTTCTTGCTGGTAATGACGTAAGCCAATACCTTCTTTTAAATGAGCCATTACTTCCAAGTGTTTCACCCAGCCACTATCGATGAAACTAAGCATGATTTGTGGCAGAACTTCTAGTACTTGTTCATTTTCAGCGAATTTCTCTATATGATTGAGCAGTTCTTGTTCAGAAGGTTTAATGTCTTCTAAAATTTGTTTTACTCTGCCCACTTCTCGGTTAATTGTGACAGGTGTAATGAATAGTGAGTTAAGAGAACTCTCCATTTGATCATAATTCCATTCAACAGAATTTACTTCTTCTGGTGCAGCGTCAAGAACAGCAAATTCAATCGTTTCACGAAGCATTTTTTTAAGCTCGCCCATCAAGTCATTTTCAGCTAAGATTTTGTTACGTAGACCATAAATAACTGTACGTTGGTCATTGATAACATCATCTAATTTTAGGTTGTATTCACGCATACCGTATTGGGAACCTTCAACAATTCGTTGTGTACGGTCAATGAGTTCTTGAGCATCTTTATTTTGAATAATGCCTTGATCGTTGACAACCATTTTTGCAGAGAATTTTTCAACTTCTTCTTTTGCGTAGCGACGGAACATATCATCTTCAATAGAGAGAATGAAGCGACTTTCACCTACGTCGCCTTGACGACCTGAACGACCACGAAGCTGATTATCTACACGACGGCTTTCATGCTTTTCGGTACCGATAACATATAGACCTCCAAGTGCATGAACTTCTTCGCCTAACACAATATCTGTACCACGGCCAGCCATATTGGTAGCTACTGTAACACGCCCTTTTTGACCTGCTTGAGAAATCAGCTCAACTTCTTGCTCAACTGTTTTAGCGTTTAGCAATTGGAATTTTAAGCCTGCTTTTTTCAAGCTATCGGCAACTGTTTCAGATTGCAGTATGGACGTTGTTCCGATTAAGACGGGTTGTCCTTTTTCGTGACGACGTTTCGCTTCAGCGGCTACATACTTATATTTATCTTCTTGCTTGTTGAAAATAACATCAGGCTGATCGACACGTTGACGTGGACGATTGGTTGGAATTTGAATAACTTCCATGCCGTACACTTCTCGAATTTCTTTTTCCTGTGTTTTCGCAGTACCTGTCATCCCTGAAAGCTTCGGATACATACGGAAATAGTTCTGAATTGTAATTTGTGCCTGTGCTTTATTTTCATCGGTAATCGTTACATTTTCTTTTGCTTCAATCGCTTGATGTAAGCCATTAGATAGTGAACGACCTTCTAAAATACGACCTGTGAACATATCAACAAGCTCGATTTTGTCATCCTTTACGATGTAATCAACATCACGTTCAAACATGACATGAGCACGAACGGCTTGGATAACATAATGGAAAAGTGATTGGTGCTCTAAGTCATACAGATTATCTATATTGAATGCAGCCTCAACTTTTTCAATACCTTTATCTGTTAGAGAAGTAGCTTTTGTTTCATCATCAAAATCATAATCTTCATCTACTTTGAAACGTTTTGCTAACATAGATGAGATGCGATGTAATTCATCGTTAGATGGCATTTTACCAGCGATAATCAGTGGTGTTTTTGCCTCATCGATTAGTACACTATCTACTTCATCAATAATGGCGAAGTGATAAGGACGCTGTACTTTATCAGCTAAGCTGTATGCCATATTATCACGCAAGTAATCGAAACCGAATTCAGTTCCAACACCATATGTAATATCTGCATTGTAGGCTTCCTTTTTCTCGTCTGCTTCCATCATTGGTAAATTCAAACCAACTGTTAAACCAAGGAAACGGTGAATCTGTCCAACTAGTTCAAAGTCACGTTTCGCTAAGTAATCATTGACGGTAATAACATGAACACCTTTGCCTTCTAATGCACGTACATAAGAGGGAAGGGAAGCAACTAGCGTTTTACCTTCACCTGTAGGCATTTCAGAGATATTGCCTTCAGTTAAAACAAGACCACCAATAAGCTGTACATCAAAATGACGCATTCCTAATACACGTTTTGAGGCTTCGCGTACAACCGCAAATGCATCTGGGATGATGGATACAATAGGCTCACCTTGTTGTAAGCGATCTTTGAAAATAAAAGTCATTTCTCTTAATTCTGCATCTGACTTATTAACATATTTTTCTTCGAGACTATTAATTTGTTCTACTATTTTATAGTAGCGTTTTAATTGACGAGCACTCGTTTGCTCTTTATTACTTTTGAAAATTGAGAACATGAAATATACGCTCCTTTAATGTTGTCTAACTGCTAGACACTACATTATTCTATCAAATTTTACGTATGGTGACTACATTTGGCATACAGCATTCTTCCAATCTGCAAAAGATGGAAAATATTTGTGAAATGGTGGAAAATAAATAGAAAAAGTATATTTCGGCGCCGGTTCGTGCTATAATCAATTTGGATTTAATGTAGATTATTTTTTGAGGAGGAGAGACATGCTCTACGTGTCTATAATAGCAGCATTTGTTGCTTCAATATTGTTAACTCCACTAGTTAAACGATTAGCGTTCAAAATAGGTGCTGTCGACGCACCAAACTACCGAAAAGTACATGCACGAATTATGCCAAGACTCGGGGGATTGGCGATCTTCCTTTCTTTTTTAATAGCTGTGGCTATATTTCAGCCGATTTTGATAATCAATGAAAATGGTAGTAACTTTTTACTGGCAATTATTATTGGTGCTTGCATTATCGTAGCAACAGGTGTCGTAGATGATATGCGTGAAATTTCCGCAAAGGCCAAATTAGTTGGCCAGCTTATTGCGGCACTTATCGTTATCTTTGTAGGTGGCATTCAAATTGATATGATTACCCTACCATTTGTAGGTGAATTAAACTTTGGATTGCTAAGTATTCCTTTAACAATTATTTGGATTGTTGGTATTACCAATGCCATTAATTTAATCGATGGCTTAGATGGTCTAGCGGCAGGCGTTTCAACGATCGCCCTTATAACTTTAGCTGTCATGGCAATTATTATGAACAATATGTTCGTATTAGCGATCGCAGCCATTTTAGCAGCAGCAACATTCGGATTTTTATTTTACAATTTCCACCCAGCGAAAATCTTCATGGGAGATACAGGAGCCTTATTCCTTGGCTTCATGATATCGGTGCTCGCATTGCTTGGATTTAAAAATGTTACAGTCGTTTCATTAATTATCCCAGTTATCATCCTAGGTGTGCCGATTTCTGATACATTCTTTGCGATTGTTCGTCGTGTACGCATGAAGAAAAAATGGTCTGATCCTGATAAATCACATTTACATCACCGTTTACTAGATATGGGCTTTACACATCGACAAACAGTGCTCATTATTTATGGGATTGCAATAATGTTTGGTTTAGCAGCAGTTATTTTCTCTATGGCAAAAGTATGGGGTGCAATTTTACTCGTAGCAGTTATTTTAACAGCAATTGAAATATTGGTTGAAGTCATTGGACTCGCGGGTAAAAACTATAAACCATTATTGAATTTTGTACGGATATTTAATAAATAATAAATTGAAAGCAATCATACATTTTGTGTGATTGCTTTTTTTGTCGACTTTTTTGGCACGATTTTACGTGAATACCCGCGAAAGGGAAGCGGATCCTGGGGCGAGGAAGAGATGCTCGCGGAAGAGAAATAAATCCTTGGATGAGGAAGAGATACCCGCGGAAGGGAAGTAAATTCCCGCGGGGGAAGGTGAATACCCGCGGGAGGAAGGTGAATACCCGCGGAAGGGAAGTAAATACCCGCGGAAGGAAGGTGAATACCCGGGGAAGAGAGGCGAATACCCGCGAAAGGAAGGTAAATACCCGCGGAAGAGAAGCGGATCCCCGCGAAAGCAATACTCCATAGGATTCCATAAAAAAAGCCTTCCCACGAAATGAAAGTGGAAAGGCTATAAGTTAAGCTAGTTATTTACTGAAGATTCTTCACTTGAATCGCTGTCAGTATCGTTATTTGTGAGGCTTGTTGAATTTTCATCTAAGCCAAGGTGGTTTTGCAAAGTTTCTTTTACTTCATTAACTGACGCAGGATCTAATTGGTAATAATATACGCCAGTAGACATATCATCAGTGCCTTCTAAATTTAAAGTATCGATGCGTGGTACACCTTTTGTTAAATAAGATAAGAAGGATTTCATTTCATCATATTTCATATTTGTTTTCATGTTGTCGCTAATTGCCTTAATGACATCATCGTATTTTGATATCGAACCAACAGAAGCAACTTTGTTGATAATAGCTGATAGAATTTCTTGTTGACGTTTACCACGTTCAATATCGCTATCTTGTTTACGTGTTCTTGCAAGTGCAAGTGCTTCACTACCGTTTAAATGCTGCATACCTGGCTTCAGGTTGATTGTAAACTTATCGAATTCGTCTAACTCGTGTAAAGCGTAAGGTACTTCAGCTTCAATGCCACCTAAAGCATCAACTACGTCAATAAATGCATTGAAGTTCATTCGTACATAGTAGTCAATTGGGACATCTAATAATGCTTCAACTGTATCCCTTGTTGTCGTTGTACCACCCATAGCATGTGCATGGGTAATTTTATCTTTATAGCCTACTTTTGGAATATAAACGTATGAATCACGTGGAATGCTTAGCATTTTAATCGTATGCGTTTTTTTATTTAATGTCGCTAATACTAGTGCATCGGAACGTGAATGATCAGAACCTTGCCCACGATTATCACTATCGTCAACGCCGACAAATAGGATAGATACATTATCCTTTATCGGCTCTACTTTACTTTCGCGAAGTGCAGAAACTTCGCGGCCATCTAAATTTTCATATGCTGAGTCAGCTGCATGTTTTACTTGTTTAGTAAGATAAACACCATAAGCAGTAACACAGATTGCCAAACTAGCAATGAGAAGTAAAGATACTTTTATAATTAAGGAAGCTTTAGAAGACCTCTTTTTGTACTTTTTATTTTTCATTTATATTCTCCTCTAAGTTATGGGGATTATACTACGATTAAACTAAAATTTATGCAAATACATGTAATAAATAGGCAGTTTATAAAATAGCTTAACGTTAAAATTATACTATGCATAAATAGTTTCGGCAATTAAAACTATTTATCTACAATAAATTCAATAAATTGAGCATTCTCAAACGTAATGTTCGCCTGTCCGTTTGTCATTTCTGTTACCCAGTTTCGGAACTGTTCTTCCTCCTCTTTTAACACGGATACAATAATGTCGACGCCTTCCAAATAGCGAATTTCCTCTAAAGTATACGAAGAACCTCGAATTTCATTTTCCACTTTGCCAAGCCATGTGTAATCAACGGAAATTTTCATAAAATGATGAAGCTTTCGTTCGACAACCTGGGCAGCGAGTAAACCTTCTGTTGTCGCTTTTCCGTAAGCACGAATGAGACCGCCACCGCCAAGCTTAATGCCACCAAAGTAGCGTGTGACGACAACGACCGTATCTTTTAATCCTTGTTTTTTTAGGACTTCTAACATAGGGACGCCAGCTGTGCCACTAGGTTCCCCATCATCATTTGCTTTTTGAATATGATCATGCTCACCAATCATATAGGCTGAACAATTGTGTGTCGCATTATGATGCATTTTTTTTATACGTTCAATAAAAGAAATTGCATCCTCTTCCGTTTCTGCGCGTTCTATATAAGTAAGAAAGCGAGATTTAGAAATAACAATTTCGCTTTCGCCGTATCCTTTTACTGTTAAATAGTTTTCTCTCATCCGTACCAATCTCCTTTTAGGTAGAGTTCTATTTGACTTCTATTCTATAATTTTCATAAAGAAAAAGCATTAAATTTTAACAGTGGGATGATATAATGGGTGTAGACTATGTAATTGGTCTATTGAAATGGTAAGTAATCATAAGACATTAGACTGGGGAGTATACTATGTTTTCAAATGATACCTTCGATTTAAAGTCGCTTGATGACATATTTAATCGAATGTTAGAAACAATCATGAGCTCAAAGGACGATATCTTTATTATAAGTGAGCAAAGCCGTAGAAGCTTCGAAGATATGCAAAGAGAGCTAGAAATTGTTCGAAAACAAGTTTCAATTGTTATTGATGAAGGCGATGCTTTAGAAAAAAGCACACAGCTTGCCAAGCAAAGACTTGTGTTAGTGAGTAAAGCTTTTGATAATTATACCGAAGAACAAGTTAGAGAAGCGTATGAAACTGCACAGGATTTTCAAGTGAAGCTCTCCGTTATTAGAACACAGGAAAAGCAACTACGTGATAAACGAGATGATTTGGAGAGAAGGTTAAGAGCATTACTCGATACGATTGAACGTGCAGATCATATTGTCAATCAGGTAAATGTCGTTTTGAATTACTTAACTTCAGATTTAAAAAATGTTGGTTTAGCACTTGAACAAGCAAAAATGAAACAAGATTTTGGTATACGTATCATTGCGGCGCAGGAAGAGGAGCGCAAACGTCTATCTAGGGAAATCCATGATGGACCTGCTCAGATGCTCGCAAATGTACTAATGCGCACTGATTTAATAGACAGAACGTATCGTGAAAAGGGCATTGAATATGCTTTGGCAGAAATTGCTGATTTAAAGAAAACGGTGCGTAATGCATTATCAGAGGTGCGACGTATCATCTATGATTTAAGACCAATGGCACTTGATGATTTGGGAATTGTTCCGACATTAAAAAAGTACTTATCAACAGTGACTGAATATAATCCGGGTGTTGAGGTTCATTTCCAATCAAGAAGCACCGAAAAGCGTATACCATCAAACTATGAAGTATCTATTTTCCGCTTAGTGCAGGAATGTGTAACGAATGCCATGAAGCACGGAAAATGTAAGGATATTTGGGTCAAGCTTGAGTGGTTGAAAGATGCCGTAAATATCGTTGTAAAGGACGATGGCATAGGTTTCGATTCCCAGAAAGTTAAAGACCATTCCTTTGGGATTTTAGGTATGAAAGAACGTATTGAAATTTTGGATGGGACAATCTCAATTACAAGTGAGATAAATCGAGGTACGACGGTTGTATTTAAAATTCCGTTAGAAGTAGAATAAAACGATTGTTTGAGGAAATTTAGGGGGTAAAGACAAATGACGAAGATTATTATTGTAGACGATCACCAGCTATTCCGCGAAGGAGTAAAGCGTATTTTAGATTTTGAAGATACGTTTGATGTGGTAGCAGAAGGTGATGATGGTACGGATGTAGTATCTTTATATGCTGAAAATCAACCTGATGTTGTACTAATGGATATTAATATGCCGGGGAAAAATGGCGTAGAGGCAACAGCAGATTTAATTAATGAGTACCCAGATGCAAAGGTTATTATGCTTTCTATCCATGATGATGAAACATACGTAACACACGCACTAAAATCTGGCTCACTAGGCTATATGCTGAAAGAAATGGATGCGGATGAAATTGTTGAAGCTATTAAAGTAGTTGCCAATGGTGGATCTTATTTACATCCAAAAGTAACTAAAAATTTAGTAGCGGAATTCCGTCGCCTTTCTGAGCATGAAAATAAAGGTAACTTCCATCAAACAGAAATTCGTCGCCCATTCCATTTGTTAACAAAGCGTGAATGTGAAGTGTTACAATTATTAACAGATGGACAATCAAACCGTACAATTGGTGAGACGCTATTCATTTCTGAAAAAACAGTTAAAAACCACGTTTCAAGCATTTTACAAAAAATGAATGTAAACGACCGTACACAAGCTGTTGTTACAGCCATCAAAAATGGCTGGGTTGAAGTACGCTAATAGCATATATTGTATGTAACTTCTTTCAGGAGAATTGTAAGAAGTTAGAGCCTCTGGTGAATGTCACGGAATCGGAAAGGAGTTCTTTGCCCTAGCACAAAACCGATTCCGGACGCAATTATGCCGAGGTATAATTGATAGCTGTTTTTAAAGGCTACTATATTATTTAGTAGTTTTTAAAACAGTTTTTTTTATGGGAATGAATTGTCGAAAAATGTAACAATTTATACATAGAGAACGATAAACTACTTTCAGCATTCATCTCCTACCTCTATATGTGGTGAGATGAATGAGGTTTTAAGTTACTTTTCAGTGGGTATCTAAACATCCGCTGAAATATAGGAACTCAGTCTAAGAACGCCACGTCCTGTGGCAACGACTGAGTGACCAACATCACGTTGGCCCAAAGCTCCGGCGGATGTCACGGAAATCGGAAAGGAGTTCACATAGGATGTTAGCCTAAAACCATCGCATCCATGCGATAACGGCTAACTGACCTGCATCGTGCAGGCCCAAGCACAAAGCCGACTCCGGACGCAATTATGCCGAGGCATAATTGATTTAGTGCAACATTTTATAAGCGTGGGCGTCATAAGGAAGATATAGCACCTAAATGTTGAAAATACACAACAAAATTCCTACAACGGGATTTATATGCTACAATATGCGCGGGAGGTTTTTTGATGTTAAAGAAAAGTTTTCTAGCAGTTCTTACTTTATTAATGTTAACTGCCTGTGGTAATAAAAAAGATGAAATGAATGCAGAAGAACGACAAAAAATCATTGATGATGGAACCGTCGGATTTGAAATGAATGGTGGGCAAATAACGAAGGCAGAAAATGTCCCTGCTAATGAAGGAAAAGCAATTTTACTAGCCTTTAATGAATATATTGAAACTTTTAATTCAAAAGATATTGATCGTTATATGCAAACGCTCTCGAAGAATCCAAAAGGTTTCGACTATGATGAAGAAAAAGAATTCACGACAGAAGTATTTAAAGAGTCAGACGTTAAACGAGATGCTAAAGATACGACAATCATAAAATATAACGAAAATGAAGCACAGGTCCATTCCAATATAACATTACATTTAGTGCAAACTAAAACAAATGTGAAGCATGAAAGTGCAGGACAACAAGTTACAGTACTCGTCAAAGAAGATGGGGACTGGAAGGTCACTAGCGTCTTTTATATGGACGACACGAAATCAAGTACTGGCAAATAAAAATGAGGATCTCTTCATTCAGGCTAATCACTAAAAGTTGAGGTTGGGCGATTTCCTGGGCATTAGCGTCAAAGACAAGCCCCTAGAGCGAGCGCAGTAGTAACGATGGCAAAAAGCATCACGCCTAACTGCTTATTGGACTTGCTTCATAAGAAAGGAAATCAACCCCTCTTTATGGTGATGAGCCTTTTTTTATTCAAAGAAGGATTAATAGGGTGGAAATCAACCTCGTTTGGTTATGGGGAGATTTATATATAAGAAATGAATGTGAAATGAATGCTAAGTTAAAGCTTCGGACCCAATTATGCCGAGGCATAATTGATTAATTTAGCAGTTGTCTAGAATGTTGAAAGAGTGAAGCGACTTCCTCCTATTCGACGCTTAGACAAGATTACGTTATGTCGTAATTCATTTCATATTCATTTCTTTTTATCTTCTCAACAATTGCGTCGAGGCGCAATTGATTGTAAACTAGTTAGAATAGGAGAGTGGACATGGATGAGGACAGCAATCGTAACAGATAGTACTGCATATATTTCGGCTGAGGAACGAGCACGCTTAAACATTCATATGATTCCGTTAAGTGTAAATATCTCAGGTCAACTTTTTGAAGAAGAAGTAGATATCACGGCATCTGAATTTTATGATAAAGTACGTGGGGCAAAAGAATTCCCGAAAACAACCCAGCCTCCAATTGGAGAATTTGTCGCTCTCTTTGAAGAGCTGGCAAAAGAGTATGATGAGGTAATATCTATTCATTTATCTAGTGGTATCAGTGGTACATATCAGGGGGCCATTCAAGCTGGCGATATGGTGGAAGGCATTGATGTGTCCGCTTTTGATAGTGAAATATCCTGTGCGGTGCAGGGTTTTTACGTTCTACGAGCAGCTGAATTGGCGGTTCAGGGCTTGTCTGCAAAAGAGATTCACGCTTCGTTGGAGGACATGAAGCAATCAGTTCGTGCTTACTTCATTGTAGATGACTTAGCGCACTTACAACGTGGGGGACGTCTGTCTGCAGCAGCGGCATTAATCGGCGGCTTATTACAAGTAAAACCGATTCTGCATTTTGCGGACAAGGTCATTGTACCTTTTGAAAAAATTCGTACACGTAAAAAAGCATTAAAGCGTGCGGAAGAGCTACTAGCTGAAGATGCTAAAAAGTATGAAGCAATGGACGCTGTTGTAATCCACGGGAATTGCCTGGCTGAAGCAGAAGAATGGCTAGCACAACTAGCAGCAACCTACCCGAACGTTAACTTTAAAATGAGCTATTTCGGTCCCGTTATTGGCACACACTTAGGTGAAGGCTCAATGGGTCTAGGTTGGGCAAAAAAATAATAGTAAGTGAGACAGTCTCTACAGGAAATGTGTAGAGGCTGTTTTTTTTATTTAGAAACTTTTTACCGAAAAAAACGACATGAAAGGGAGCGAAGCGATGACATACAAAGGTTGGTTGTTGCCACCTGCATTACGAGATTTCCATGAAGGACGTATTTGGTTGAAGGAGCATGCCCCATTTTCCAAGGAAGATATTGAGAAATCAATCAAGAATAAATACTTCCATATAATAGAAGGAATTCAAAAAGAGCTACATGTAAAATGCAATCGTTGCCATAATGAAGATCTTCAGCAATTTACAACGTTTGATTGTTCAAAGTGTCTGCAGCAATGTATATATTGTAGGCATTGTCTGAATATGGGCAGAGTGAGTAGTTGTACACAATTGATGATTTGGACAGGCCCTCGCGCAATTAGGACAAAAAAGCATTCACTCGAGTGGGCGGGGCAATTGACAGTGCTTCAACAGAGGGCGGCAAATGAAATGCTAGAAAGTGTGAAGGGAAGGAGCTCCCATCTTTTGCATGCGGTATGTGGGGCGGGTAAAACAGAGCTACTTTTCCCGACTGTTCATTATGCGTTAGAGCAAGGCATGCGAGTATGTATCGCTACGCCTCGTACAGATGTAGTGTTAGAGTTATATCCACGCTTTCAAAAAGTTTTCCCGCAAACGATAATCCATGCATTATATGGTAAATCACCAAAGCAGGAGGGCTACGCCCAGCTCGTGTTGGCGACAACACACCAGCTTTATCGATTTGACCGAGCGTTTGACGTCATGATTGTTGATGAAGCTGATGCCTTTCCGTATACATTTGATGAAACGTTGCAAAATGCAGTCCAACAGTCAAAAACAGAAAGTGCGCCACTATTGTTGGTCACGGCAACCCCTTCTCCTAAACTACTTACTCAGTATCAAAATGAAAGCTATTCATTTATCCCGAAGCGCTATCATGATCGTCCATTACCAGTCCCTCGATTTCATTCCCTATGGCGCTATGAAAAAAGCTTGAAACGAGGGAAAATTCCTCGAAAGCTAAAACAATGGACAGAGGAGCGCCTTGCACGCAAAGAGCCATTTCTATTATTTTTTCCAAAAGTAGAGTTAATGAAAATAGCAACACCTCTTTTTCAATTATTAGATGACAGCATCATGGCAGTACATGCGGAAGATCCGGAGCGTAAAGAGAAGGTGCTTAAACTACGTGATAAAGAAGTGCCAGGTTTACTGACTACGACTATTTTAGAAAGAGGGATTACGATCAAGAATGTACAGGTTGCAGTGATTGGGGCAGAATCGACCATTTTTACTTCAAGTGCACTCATACAAATCGCAGGGCGAGTTGGCCGAAATGCTGATTTTGCAGAGGGAGACGTCGAATTTTTTCATCATGGGATTACGGCTGAAATGGATGATGCTCGGACAAAAATTCTTTATTACAATAAGAAAGGATTTTTATCATGAATAAAATTGAAACACTGTGCTTATTATGCTCACAGCCTTTGCAATCAGCAATCTCATGGAAACTACTTTTAACAAAACAATTTCAGCCAACTATCTGTGATAGGTGCTCTGCTCAGTTTGAATATTCCTCAACAGCAACGGCACTTTACCAATATAATGATGCGATGAAAGACTTTTTACACCAATATAAATTTCTTCAGGATGTTGCACTTGCTAAAGTATTTCGGCAGGAGCTACATGCACGATTGAAGCATGAAAAAGTAACCATTATACCGATTCCTATGCACCCCGTTAAGCAAAGGGAACGTACATTTTCGCATATGGAGGAGTTATTGAAGGCTGCGAATATTCCTTTTATACAACTTTTAGAAAAGACGACGACAGAAACGCAAAGCTCCAAAAATAGAGAGCAGCGAAACCAAGTCGCATCTCTTTTCCGTCTGATGGATGGAGCCCATGTAGAGCATAAAGAATACTTTCTTTTTGACGATATAAAAACGACGGGGACGACTTTAAGGCATGCTACTGAGGTTTTATTAAATGCAGGCGCCGAAAATGTCAAAAGCTTCACACTAATTAATGGATGAAAATGCTAATGCATTGTGTATAATAGATTACGAGTAAATAAGGTTCGTTTAGCTGTTATTATCTTCATTCAGACACTTACTGAATGAGGAACTCAGTCTAAGAACGCCACGTCCTGTGGCAACGACTGAGTGACCAACATCACGTTGGCCTAAAGCCTCCGGCGGATGTCACGGATTTTGAAAGGAATGAATGGTGCCCGGCACAATTCAAAATCCAGACGGAATTACGCCAAGGCGCAATTGATTTAAGAGGAGGAAGAAAGATGGCAGAGGTTCGCAATTGTCCGAAATGTAATGAGTTTTTTAATTATATAGGGGTCAGAGAAGTATGTCATAAATGCGCTCAATCAGAAGAAGAATTATATCAAATCGTTTATCGCTTTTTACGTAAACGTGAAAACCGTGCGGCGACAGTAGAACGTATTGTTGAAGCAACAGGAGCTGAAGAGGAACTGTTGTATAAATGGGTACGCAAAGGACGCTTACAGCCTGCAATGTTCCCGAATCTTGGCTACCCATGTGATAACTGTGGTCACTTAACGACAACAGGCAAGCTTTGTACAAAATGTCAGGATGAATTGAAGGCGGATTTACGTACATTTGAGGCAGCGAAGGAGTTCCGTGACAGTGTGGCAGATCGTGATCGTGTAACCTATCATGCAGACCGAAAACGTTAACTTATTTCAGTGAGTGTCCAAACACCCGCTGAAATAGAGGAACTCAGGCTAAGAGCTTCACATCCTGTGAAAACGCCTGGAATCGGCTTTGTGCGTGATCCAGGTCAGTTAGCCGTTATCGCCTGGAAGCGATGATTTTAGGCTGATATCTTATATTGCAATTATACCGAGGCATAATTGATAGGTCTAAAGTGTGTTAATTTTAAACAAAATTAGCACACTTTTTTCTATTTGAAAACTTAACATTATGTGAGACAATCCGAAATAATAGTAAGATAAGCTTTTAGACAGGGGGGATTACATGAAAATTACATCATATGGTATTAATGCAGTGAACGCCTATAACAATCAGGTGCGCAATGTAAAATCAAGCACTAACAAGGCATCCTTCACAGATAAAATCGAAATTTCAAAGACTGCACAAGAGATGCAAGGGATTTCAACATATAACACAGAGCGTGCAGACCGCGTAAAACAATTAAAAGAAGATATCGCATCTGGTGAATACAAAGTAGACGCTCGCAAAGTGGCAGAAGATATGCTGAAATATTATCGTTTCTAAGGAATTTCAGAAAGGGTGCTTCGCAATATGTCTGTAGAAACGATTTGTTCTACACTAACAAAACTAGAAAGAATGCATAAAAGCTTACTTGAATTAGCTATAAAAAAAACTGAAATCATTACAGCTGGCGATATTGAAGCACTGGACCAAATGCTCAAGGATGAGCAGGCACATGTAGCAGCCATCGATAAGCTCGAGCAACAGCGTCAGAAACAGGTAACGGATTACCTTGGGGCAAAAGGATTTGCTTCAACTGACAAAGCAACTGTCGCTGATGTCATCGAGGCCGCTGAACAACAGACTGAAAAAGACACGCTCTCAGCTGTTCGCAATCGATTATTGCAAATTGTCAATGACTTAAAAAAACAAAACGATTTAAATCAAAAACTCGTGTTCCAATCACTACAATTTGTCAATCTGACAATGGGTTCCTTACGACCTCAGAACGAGCAAATGAACTACTCTGGTAGTGAGATACGTGGAACAAATAAGGTTGCTAAAAAATCATTTTTTGATTCTCAAGCTTAGTTTCTTGCGCCCATGCAAGAAACATTTGCTTGGAATTATAAATGTTCATAAAAAGGAGGAAAAAGAATGCGCTCAACATTTATGGGCTTAGAAGCTAGTAAACGCGGTTTATTTACACAACAAACAGCTCTATATACAACAGGACATAATATTTCCAATGCAAATACATTAGGTTACTCTCGCCAACGAGTAAATATGCAAGCAACACAAGGTTTCCCACAAGCTGGTTTAAATCAACCTAACTATCCAGGGCATCTAGGAACTGGGGTTGAAGCGGGATCGATTCAACGTATGCGTGATGAATTTGTTGATCGTCAATTCCGTCAAGAAACAAACAAACTAGGCTATTGGGAATCACGTTCAAATGCGATTTCTCAAATGGAAGATATAATGGACGAACCGTCTCAATATGGTTTAAACGCAGCATTAGAACAGTTCTGGAAAGGTCTTCAAGATGTCAGCACAAACCCAGAAAATACAGCCTCCCGTAAAGTAGCGATACAACGTGCTGACCACCTAGCTGAATCATTTAGATATATGGACAAGCAGATAAAAACAATTCAAGGCAATTTAGGAAATGAAATTAATGTAGCGACGAATCGTATTAATTCGCTCTTAAAGCAAATTGCTGCCATCAATAAACAAGTGCAGGAAGTAGAACCGAATGGTCATGTACCGAACGACTTATACGATGCACGTGATGTTCTAATCGATGAATTAAATAATTACATACCTGTATCCATTAAACGTGTCGAATCTGGCGGAAATGCTAGTGCTGTGGCTGAAGGAAGCGTGACAGTTGTATTCAAGCCATATGGTACAGATAAAGAGATTGAGCTAGTGAATGGTAGAGACTTTGCTACTATTGAAGTAAATGGCACTGTCGCAGATCCAAGTGGTTCCAAGCAAATTAATGGCAACGACTTGTCCAATGTGTTCTCATCTATTCAAGTAAGTGGACTTGGTACATCAGAAACCATTACATATGACCAGTTAGAACCAGGTAAAGGGAAAATGTTATCTCTTATTGATTCGTACGGATACGATAGTCCAGGTGGACCAAAAGGGTATTACGTCGAAACATTAGCTGACCTTAATAAATTGGCAGTTAAATTTGCTGAAGCCTTCAATAAAATGCATAAGCAAGGTTATGATTTAACAGGTGTTCAAAATGGTTTAGATTTCTTTACTACGGAAGATGGATTACCAATAACTGCAGGCAATATTAAGGTAAATGATGAATTTTTAAAAGATCCTTCTAAATTAGCTGCATCTGATGCGGCAAATGAAGAAGGAAATGGTAAATTTGCACTTGAACTCGCTAATCTTCAATCAAAAAGCCAAGCCGATTTAGATGGTGCGACGTTTAACTCCTTCTATCAAGGGATGATTGGAAAACTAGGAACTGATGGTGAAGAAGCTTATCGCTTAAACATGACTTCTCAAAAATTATTAGTAACACTTTCAGGTAACCGTGCTTCAGTAAGTTCTGTGTCCCTTGATGAGGAAATGACAAATATGATTACGTTCCAACAAGCATATAATGCCAACGCACGTATGATTACAGTTGTCGATGAAACATTAGACAAAATCATTAACGGCATGGGCCGTGTAGGACTATAGGAAATACTCTAGCATTAAGATAGAAAGGGGCTTTTAAAAATATGCGCGTAACACAATCCATGTTATCCAATAACATGCTTTTAAACTTAAATAATAGCTACAGTAAAATGTCTAAGCTGCAAGATCAAATCATGTCAAGTTCTAAAATTACTCGCCCTTCTGATGATCCTGTAATAGCAGTAAAAGGAATGGGCTATCGCCGTGATTTAGGTCAAGTTGAACAATATACACGTAATATGAATGAGGTTAATAACTGGTTAGACACAACAGACGAATCGCTCAACCAAGTTGGTGAACAGATGAAGCGTGTTCGTGAGCTCGTTATTCAAGCGGCTAACGATACGAATACACCGGACGAGCGTGCGAAAATCAAGTCTGAAATTGATCAAATTCGTCAGCAAATTCAAGATGTAGGAAACACAAAGATTGCCGATCGTTATATTTTCAGCGGAACACGTACTACTCAGCCGTTGTTTGAAAATGGTAAAATTGATCCAACAAAAGTAAACTCAGAAGATGTAGTTATTGAAGTTTATGATGGTATTCAGATGAAAGTGAATACTCCTGGAGCTGAACTTTTTCAAAATGTTGATGACATGATGGGGAAAATTTCAGATCTTTTAGATCCTAATCGTGCTGGTGGGCCAGCTACTGGTGAAGAAATCGGTAATGCGCTTGGAGGAGTAGCGGAACAAAGTAAAGGCGATGATATTACAGCGATGCATAATAAAATTCTCGAGGCTCAGGCTGATGTTGGGGCACGTCAAAATCGTGTAGAGTTAATGGAGAATCGCCTTTCTATCCGTGAGGTAAGTGTAACAAAGCAGTTGTCCGATAATGAAGATGTTGATTATGCGAAGGCTATTACGGAAATGGTTACTAGTGAATCAATTCATCAAGCTGCACTTTCTGTTGGTGCGAAAATTATTCAACAAACATTGGTAGATTTTATTAGGTAAAATAGTTTTACCTATTTAAATTCGACAATAGATCTTAACGAATAAGATTAAAAGAAGCGTTTGGACATTTTGTTCAGACGCTTTTCTTGAAAGGAGAGAAGCAGATGAGACTCCCACAAATTCAAATTTATACAACAGATGCAAAATTAGATCTTAATATATCAAAACCACAACAATCTATTAAACAACCAAAAGCAACACAGCATATTGAACAGCCAGCCGCTATTTTAGAAATTCGTACGACTAAAGGCATTTTAAAAATAGACTCTTCTCAGGCAAGAAGGGATATTGGGATGATAGGTCCATTAGAATCAAGTGCCAACTACGCAGAAAAAGGAAAACAAGAGAATCTACAGGGAATGGCACGTAGAGCGAGAGAGGGACGTCAAATGATGGTCAGCGCTGGTAAAGACCAAGGCCGTGCAACTATCCAAAATATCGCTAAACAAAATCATGGTCCACACCGTACCCCATTTAATATTAAATTTGTACCATCAGTAGGTTCTGTGAAAATAGACTATATACCAGGTACAACTGATGTCAATATTCAGCGGAGAGAGCCAATAATTGACGCAAAAGTGAACAAACCAATACACGAATACACGCCAGGAAAAGTAACTGGTACAATGGTACAAAGACCGGATGTTGATATCAATGTCGTCATTTAAAGGAGCGTATAAAAGAATGAAAATTGCTACTAAATTTTTAGGTGAAATCGAAATTGAGGAACAGGACATCTTAAAATTTGAACATGGTTTACTTGGATTAGAGAATGAAAAAAATTTCGTATTATTGCCTATAGATGCAGATCTTCCTTTAGCGATACTGCAATCTATTGATAATGTGGAAATTGGTTTTGTAGTTGCCTATCCATTCGCCTTCAAAAAAGATTACAGCTTTGATATATGTGAAGATGATCGTAATCAGCTACAAATTGAGAAGGAAGAGAACGTACTTACATACTCTATAGTAACAATGAAGGAAACTTTCCAAGAATCGACGATTAATTTACTGGCACCTATAATCATTAACATGGATAAAAAATGTGGTAAACAAATTGTCCTGCAAGATAATAAATCCTATCCATTGCGCTACCCAATGCAAACAATGGAAGGAAGTGCAAAATAATGCTAGTGCTTTCTCGAAAAAAAGATGAATCTATCATGATAGGCGATCAAATCGAAATTAAAATATTAGCTGTCGAAGGCGAACAAATTAAAATCGGCATTGTCGCGCCAAAAACAGTTAAAGTACACCGTTCCGAAGTTTTTGAAGCTATTCAAGCGCAAAATAGAGAAGCTTTAACAGCATCTTCAAGCTTCTTGGAACAGCTAAAGAAAAAATAAAGTCTATGTTTTTTAGTGATAATTTTAAGTTAGTAATCTATTACATAAAAAAATAAAAAAACTTTCGAAAAACTATTAAACATTTCCAACTAAATACGATATATAAATTGTAAGGGGCAGGAAGTACATACATACTACCTAATCCGAAATTCCACACGGATGTGGAATAACAAAACAAACATTCAAGGAGGAATTCCAAATGAGAATTCAACACAACATTTCAGCTTTAAACACACACCGTAACCTTACTTTTAACAACACTCAAGCTTCTAAAAACCTTGAGAAATTATCTTCAGGTTACAAAATCAACCGCGCTGGTGACGACGCTGCTGGTTTAGCAATCTCTGAAAAAATGCGTGGACAAATCCGTGGTCTTGATATGGCTACTAAAAACGCTCAAGACTCAATCTCTTTAATCCAAACTGCTGAGGGTGCACTTAACGAAACTCACTCAATTCTACAACGTATGCGTGAATTATCAGTTCAATCTTCGAACGATACAAACGTATCTTCTGACCGTGCTGCACTTCAATTAGAAATTAACTCTTTAGCTGAGGAAATCACTCGTATTTCTACAGATACTGAGTTTAACACTCAAAAATTACTTAACGGTAAATTTGGTGGTAAAGTTGGGGATGCTGGTGCATACGATATCAATAACGCTACTGCTGACGGCGGTAAAGTGTTCCACATCGGTGCTAACTCTGGCCAATCAATCAACTTAAGTATTAGTAACATGTCAGCTACTTCACTTGGTGTAAACTCTGCAGCTAAAGCTGATGATGTAAAAGAGTTAACAGCAACTGATAAAATTGGTACAACAGGTATTAATATCTCTACTCAAACTGCAGCAGATAACTCAATTACTATTATCGATAAAGCATTAAACCGTGTATCTGAAACTCGTGCATCTTTAGGTGCGGTTCAAAACCGTCTAGAGCACACTATTAACAACTTAGGCGCAACTTCTGAAAACTTAACAGCTGCTGAATCACGTATCCGTGACACAGATATGGCTAAAGAGATGATGGGCTTCACTAAGAACAACATCTTAATGCAAGCTGCACAATCTATGTTAGCTCAAGCTAACCAACAACCACAAGGCGTTCTACAATTATTAGGTTAATTTTAAACGCTAAACCTCTAGCTTTGGCTAGAGGTTTTTTTAAATATTTAAATCAATGTTGATAGAAGTATTGAGGTGATACGTTTTGAGTATAAATGTTGAGTTCATGCAAGCTAAAAATGGTGATGAGACATTAAAAATAAATGAGTATTTTATACATAGTAAATATAACCCTGTTAAAGAAGCTGAACAATTAGTAGATCGCCAATATACACCACATCACACTCATATCATTTTTGGTTATGGATGTGGTTATATTGTAGAAGCGTTATTAAATCGTAGATCATTTGAAGAAAATATAATCGTAGTAGATCCTTTATTTAATAACCAAACTTTAGAACTTAAACACCAAGCATCTAATCTATTTGCGTTTAATAGTACGGTTATTCCTATATTCGAGCTTTATATAAATGAGATTGCTGCAAATACACGTGTATCATTTAAAACGATATGTACTCCAAATTATGAAAAAGTATTCCCAAATGAGTACAAAGAATTGCTGAAAAAAATAGTTGATTTACAATATAAAAATAGAACAAATGATTATACGTTAATACGCTATGCGAAAGAATGGCAACGTAATTTTATTGAAAATTTACGTAATCTTAACGAAGATTGTACAATTGAGAAATTACATAAACAATATAATTGCCCTGTAGTGATAGCTTCTGGGGGCCCTTCTTTAACGAAACAAATACCTTTATTAAAAAAATATAGAAATAATATGATATTAATTTCAGCTGGCTCAACGACTAATTCATTATTAAGTAATGATATTGAGCCTGATTATGTTGTAACAATAGATGGTGGCGAACCAAATTATAACCATTTTAAACAATTGGACTTAATAAATGCTGAAATAATTTATAGTATGCAAAATCACTATAAGGTTAGAGAATCTTTCTCGCAAAGAGGATATTTAATTGGAACACATAGTTTCAATAAATTATCAAATTACCTTGAAAAAGAGTTAAATTTAAAATTGCCTACTTTAGAGTATGGCGGCAGTGTGGCACATGCTGCTTTTAATATCGCCCATTATATTTCGTCTGGGCCAATTGCATTAATCGGTCAGGATTTAGCGTATACCGATAATTTAACACATGCTGCAAACAATAAAAATGCTAGAAAGATTGATGAAGCATTTATTAAAGAACAAGAAGCTTTTCAAGTTGAAGGGTTTTATGGAGAGCCTGTTTGGACAAACCCTGTCTTCCAATCAATGAAATTAGATTTTGAAGCCCTTATCATGGTAAGAAAGCCAGATGCACCTTATTTTAATTGTACTGAAGGCGGTATTAAGATAAATGGATTTGAGCAGCTAACTTTCGAAGGATTTCTAAAGAAATTTGCAAGTGATATAGAAATATCTAAAGTAACAAAAGTAAATGATACTAGCGTACACTTGGATATTCATGATAAATTAAAAAAAATTCTTATTAATTTAAATGAACTAAAAGAATTATTAATTAAAGGGTTAACAATTGTAAAAAAAATAGAGTCATTAAATCAGATCGATCAAAAAGCTCTAAAGAAATTAGATAGTATAGAGAAGAAAGTTAATAAACTTCTTGATAAAATTCCTATGGAGCCAATGACTAATTCTATTACAATAGATATTTTAAACCATTATTTACCAACCGAGAATGAAACTACAATAGAAACTTATAAACGAGTTAATAGGCAAACTAAAGCATTATATTCACAGCTACAAGATGCTATAAATTATACAGAGCAGTGCATCAAAAATGTATTAGACAATAGTGAGGTTGAAAACAATGAATGAAGTAATTGAAGTAATTAATAGTTACAATGAATATATTTTAAAAGTATCTTCAGGAAGTATTCAAATTGCAGAACATTTACGTAAAGATGAAGTACCAGAAGCTATGCAAATGATTTTACAGTTTTCAGAAGGAATGGGCTGGTTAGTAGAAGCGAGTGATTTACTTTCTAAAAATAAAGTAACAGTGCACTTACCAGTAGAACAGATTCATGAGTTTTTAAATGAAATTAACAGTGGGTTAGAACTGCAAGATTATGTATTAGTTGCAGATATGTTTGAATATGAAATCGCACCATTTTTTGAACAACTATCGCCAATTGAAGGGTTTGAAAACTAATGAACTGGGAAGTTGCTACCGCAAAAAATGGAGAAGCAACATTAACGTTAAATAACTATACGATCTATAGTAAATATAGTCCTAGGGAAGATGCATGGAAGTGGATAGATAGTGAATTTGAAGATTCCATGGAACAGTATTTTTTAATAGGTCTAGGTCTTGGCTATCATGCGGAAAGATTAGCACAATTAGCAAAAGGTAAAAGAGTCATTGTATATTTCTTTGAAAAATTAGAATATGAATTATTTTTGAATAACAAAGAATCTGATGATTTACTATTAAAAATAGAAGTTATTCATGATTTGAAAGATTTTATATTGAATGAAAAGACCCAGGTGCTGATTTCCGGTAGTTGGATAAAAGCAATTGGACAAGACCATCCACTATTTACTTATTTAGAAGATATAAAAATTAATCAAGTAACCTATAAAAGATCTGCTGATTTGATGGAAAATAATTTTAATTGCAACATGCACATTTCTCCAGAAATACGAAATTATCCAAAATATAAAAAGAAAATTGCATGTATTGTTGCATCAGGACCATCACTTAATAACACAGTAAGCTGGTTAAAGGAGATACAGGATAAAGTTGAGGTATTTGCAGTAGGCTCTGCATTAAAATTATTATTACTAAATGGAATAACACCCACAGCAGCTGTAATTTCAGATGCAAAGTCTGACATTATTAAACAAATTGAAGGCTCAGGATATCTAGGGCCATTATATTTTTTAAGCACTGCTAATGCCGAAACTGTTATCCAACATGAGGGAGACTCTTATATTATATTTCAACAAGGGTATCCTTTGGCCGAGGTAGCTGCAGAAAAGCATAAAAGGCCTTTGCTTGAGACGGGGGGCTCTGTATCTACAGTTACTATTAGTTTACTTGAATATTTGGATTTTGAAGAGATTATTTTATTTGGACAAGATCTAGGTTTTGTAGGCAATCAAACTCATGCCAAAGATTCTACATCGGGACGGGCAGTCAGTGGTGATTTGAATATAAGAGAAGTTCTTGCAAACGATGGCTCATTAGTTTATACGACACCGAATTTGCAAGTTTATACAAGGTGGATGGAAAATAAGGCTAAACGAATGTCGAAAAAACTTTATACTACATCAAAACAAGGTGTGTTTATACCTAAAGTACCATATATAAACCAAAATGAACTGAATAGAATTGTTAATTCAAATTAAAAGCCTACTGATATGTAGGTTTTTATTTATTATTGAGGAATTTTGTCGATATATATAGATAGAAGTTGGTTATATAATAAAATACATAAAATGAATGAATTAGAATGGAGATATACGCACTATGAACGTATTAAAAAATAAAACAGTTCTTGTAACAGGTGGAACAGGTTCCTTTGGAAAAAAATTTATACATAAAGCATTAACACTAGGTGTAAAAAAAATAATTGTTTTTAGTCGAGATGAATTAAAACAATATGAAATGAAACAAGATTTTGATGATGAAAGACTTCGTTTCTTTATCGGGGATGTTAGAGATAAAGATCGTCTATATCGAGCTTTTAACGGTGTAGATATTGTTATTCATGCAGCAGCAATGAAACATGTTGATGCCTGTGAATATAATCCATTTGAAGCGGTCAAAACAAATATACATGGTGCACAAAATATTATTGAAGCAGCTATAGATTGTGGAGTAGAAAAGGTAATTGCTCTTTCTACAGATAAAGCATGCAGTCCTGTAAATTTATACGGAGCGACGAAACTAGCTTCAGATAAATTATTCGTAGCTGCTAATGCCTATGTTGGAGATAAAAAAACAAGCTTTGCCGTTGTTCGTTATGGCAATGTAGCTGGTAGTCGTGGTAGTGTGGTGCCTTTCTTTAAAAAGATAAAAAAGACAGGGACATTGCCAGTTACAGATGAACGAATGACAAGATTTTGGATAACATTAGATCAAGGTGTACAGTTTGTGCTCGATAATTTAGAGCGCATGCATGGAGGAGAAATTTTTGTTCCTAAAATTCCAAGTATGAGAGTTATAGATTTAGCAAAAGCCATTGCACCAGAGTGCAAAATAGAGATTGTTGGTATTCGCCCAGGAGAAAAATTACATGAAGCGATGATTATGGAAGATGATGCTCGTCATACGGTGGAGTTTGATACATACTATGTTATTCAGCCTGAGTTTCCTTGGTGGTCAAAGACGTTTGCAGAAGGAGGTAAAGAATTACCTATGGGGTTTGCATATACGAGTGATAAGAATAAGGAATGGTTAACGATTGAAGAATTGCATGAATTCATGGAGGGCATGTTATAGTGAAACGGATTTTAGTAACAGGCGGAGCAGGCTTCTTAGGGTCACATTTAATTGACAGATTACTTGAACAAGGGCATGAGATTGTTTGTATCGATAACTTAAAGACAGGTTCTCTAGATAATATTGAGCATTTTCTTTTTAATGAGCGAATTACATTTATCCAACATGATGTTACGGAGTCATTCCCTGAACTTGGTCATTTTGATGAAATTTATAATTTAGCATGTCCCGCGAGTCCAGTACATTATCAATCTGACCCGATACATACATTTAAAACGAGTGTACTTGGAGTATTACATTTACTTGAACTTGCTCGAAAGACAGGGGCAAAAATTTTCCAAGCTTCTACATCGGAGATTTATGGTGATCCATTAGTGCACCCACAAACAGAGCATTACTGGGGAAATGTCAATCCGATTGGTATTCGTAGCTGCTATGATGAGGGGAAACGTGGCGCAGAAACTCTATTTTTTGATTATGCGAGAATGTACGATATCGAAATAAAAATTGCCCGTATTTTTAATACATATGGACCACGTATGGATGTAAAAGATGGACGTGTCGTAAGCAACTTTATCGTACAATCATTACAAAATAAGCATCTTACTGTATATGGTGATGGTCAACAAACACGTTCATTTTGCTATGTGGATGATCTTATAGAAGGCTTCTTGCTCTTAATGGAAACACCAAAGGAAATCACAGGACCTTTAAATCTGGGTAATCCAAATGAATTTACAATGTTACAGTTAGCAGAGAAAGTAATGAGATGGACAGGTAACGATACAACACTACAATTTAAGCTACTGCCCCAAGATGATCCGAAGCAGCGCAAGCCAGTTATAGATGAAGCAAAAAGACTGCTGAATTGGGAGCCGACTGTCATGCTTGATGAAGGGCTTCAAAAAACAATTGCCTATTTTAAGGAGCGGGTGTAAATGCAAAAAGTACGGAAAGCGGTAATTCCAGCTGCTGGGCTAGGCACACGCTTTTTGCCAGCAACGAAGGCGCAGCCGAAAGAAATGTTACCAATTGTAGATAAACCGACAATTCAGTACATAGTAGAAGAAGCAGTTGCATCTGGGATTGAAGATATTATTATTATTAGCGGCCGTAACAAGCGTTCCATTGAAGACCATTTCGATAAAACCTATGAGCTGGAAGAACTACTGATAAAAAAGAGAAAATGGGACGAACTTGAGCAAATCCAAGCGATTTCAAATTTAGCGAACATTCATTATATCCGTCAAAAAGAGGCGAAAGGCCTTGGTGATGCAATATATTGTGCACATCGTTTTATTGGTGATGAACCGTTTGCCGTACTATTAGGAGATATTATTCTACAAACAGAGAAGCCTGCATTGGCTCAACTCATCGAAACGTATGAAAAGGAACAAACTTCAGTAATCGGTGTACAAGCAGTAGGCATGGACGTAGTCAATCAATATGGTGTCATTAATCCAGATGGTGAAGTTGTAAAAGGCAAAGCTATAGAGGTAAAAGGCTTCGTCGAGAAGCCAAATGCTAAGGAAGCTCCTTCAAATCTAGCGATTATGGGGCGTTATGTGTTAAAACCAACCATTTTTAATGCATTGAAAGTAATTCAGCCTGGTACTGGAGATGAGATTCAGTTAACAGATGCAATTGAGCTACTCAATCAATCGGAGCGAATCGTGGCACATGATGTAAAGGGGATGTTATATGATTGTGGCAGTAAGTTTGGATTTGTACAGGCGACGATTGACTTTGCATTAGAGCGTGAGGATTTAAAAGAGGACGTTTTAACATACTTAAAAGAAGTTGTACAAAAGGTGGGACAATCATGATGAATGTAGCGGTGATTGGTACTGGATATGTAGGCCTTGTAACAGGCGTAGTACTTTCTGAGATTGGTCATACAGTTACTTGTATTGATATTGATGAAAATAAAGTGAAATCTTTAAAGTCAGGCAAGTCGCCAATTTATGAGCCAGGGTTAGATGATTTAATGATGAGAAATATTGGGAAAAATCGATTATCTTTTACAATGAGCCATAAAGAGGCGTTTAAAGAGGCTGAAATTGTATTTATTGCAGTTGGGACACCACAAAGTGAAAGTGGGGCTCCAGATTTAAGTTATATTAAGCAAGCAGCTAAGGACATCGCTTTAAATATTATACGTGACACAATTGTTGTTGTAAAAAGCACTGTGCCAGTCGGAACGAATGATTTAATAAAAACAATAATTGAAAAGCATCTCATAGTGAATGCATGCGTTGATATTGTTTCCAACCCAGAGTTTTTGCGTGAAGGCTTTGCGATTCATGATACATTTCATGCCGATCGAATCGTCATAGGTGCCGAATCAGAAGTAATTGGTGATAAAATAGAGCAATTGTATAAACCACTAAAATTACCAATCATTCGAACAAATCGTCGAAGTGCAGAAATGATTAAGTATGCAGCAAATGCGTTTTTAGCAGTAAAAATTAGTTATATTAATGAGATTGCAAACCTTTGCGAAAAAGTTGGTGTTAGTGTATTAGATGTGGCAGATGGAATGGGTATGGACCATAGAATAGGCCGTGCTTTCTTAAATCCCGGTCTAGGATATGGAGGTTCATGCTTCCCGAAAGATACAGAAGCAATTGCTTATTTAGGAAGAGAAAATGGCAATCCTATGACAATTATAGAATCTGCGATTAAGGTAAACTTTAGACAACAACAGCTATTTTTACAAAAGGTACTAGATTATTTTAATGATGATGTAATTGGTAAAGCAATTGGTATATTAGGACTAGCATTTAAACCAAATACAGATGATTTACGTGAGGCTCCATCGATTTATTTAATTGAAGAATTGAAAAAACGTGGGGCACTTGTGAAAGCATATGATCCTGTTGTAAAACATTTGCCCTGCTGTGTAGACTCAGTGAATGAAGTCATTGAAACTTCTGAAGTTATATTATTGGTTACAGAGTGGAATGAATTTAAAGAGATAGTTAAAGAAATATCTAACGAAATGGTAGTATTTGACGGAAGATATATGTTGAAGAAATAATACGAAAGTAGTTGAGGTATGTGATGGAAGTATCTGTGATAATACCCGCATATAATGCTGAAGAGTATATTCAGGAAACAATAGAAAGTGTTCTTAACCAAACTAAAAAGTGTAAAGAGATTATTGTCATTGATGATGGAAGTGTTGATAAGACATTAGATATTGTTAGGAAATTACAGGTAGAAACAGAATGTATATACATGTATTCCCAAAAAAACTCAGGAGCTTCGACAGCGCGCAATTTTGGAGCAACAAAAGCTAAGACTGATTGGTTATTCTTTTTAGATGCAGATGACAAATGTGATTCAGAACTATTAGAAATATATGAAGCTAATATAAATAAAGAATTTTCAGCGATTTATTGTCAATTTCAGCAAATTGATTCACATGGTAAAAAACTGACAGGCTTAAATACAGGTCAAACATTAAATGGGGTAATAGGGTTCTTAGAGATGATTAAACGTAACCCGATTATTTCACCATCAGGTAGTTTGGTAAAGAGAAGTGATTTTTTAAAATTAAAGGGGTTTGATGAATCAATAAAATATGTAGAAGATGTGGACTTTTGGTTAAGGCTATTATTAAGTGGGAGGAATATAGAATATATAAACCAACCTTTAACTTATATTAGAAGACATGCAAATAATTTAACATCAAATATTGGGACAACAGATACTGGAGAAAAAACTTTATTAAAAAAATATAATTATCATTTTATTAAAGAGTCAATTGAAAAAAATGTAGCATCGAAAGAAAAAGTAAATTACCTTTTAGATTTTCAAATAAGATTTAATAGATGGAATGAAGCAAAAAAAAGCGCGGGGAATTTAAATAATGAAAATACGAGCATATCTGAGTTATTTTTAAAAGCTTTAGTAGAATTACATTTTAACAATTATTGTGAAGCAGAAGAATTATATAAAAATATTTTAAAAGTAAATCCTAAACATGGTGCTTCTTTAAATAATTTAGGCATAATTCAAGCGCAAAAAAACAACTATGAAATGGCGCAAAAATTATTTGAAACTGCATTAGAATATAATCCAGGGTATTTTGATGCAAAACAAAATTTGATGAAATTAAAAGAATTTAACTCCAAGCAAGAGTATAAGTTTACACTGAGGGAATTAAGAGAAAATTTGTTGCAATATAAATAAGGAGAACTTTATGAAAAATGTGCTTTTTTTAACATATTATTTCCCACCATATACAGATAGCGGTGTTTTTAGACCGTTGAAATTTGTTAAATATTTAAAGAAAAATAAAAATTGGAATCCAATTGTTGTTACTTTAAATCCAGATATTTATCCTGAAAGACCTAGAGATAATAGTTTGTTGAAAGATGTTCCAGAAGACTTAGAAATTCATTATGTTAATACGCTTGAACCAACAGCGAAATCAAATGAGGAATATTTAAAATGTTTTTATGAAGTGCAAACACCAGAAGCACCGGTGGGATCATTAATGCATTTTCTATTTAAATCATTAGAAATAATTAATTCTAAAAAGATAGATTTAATATTTGTAACAATTCCACCATATACGTTAGGAATTGTGGGTACGTTGTTAAAACAAATTACTCAAATCCCTCTAATAGTAGACTATAGAGATGGATGGACAAGGAAAAATGAAAATAATAAGTTTAGAACATTAGAAGGAAGAATGATAAATGAATTATTTGAAAAGAAAGTAATTGAAAATGCTGATAGTTTAGTAACTGTGAATAATGAGTTAAAGAGCATGCTTTTGCAAATGGGAGCAGGTTTAGAAAACATACATGTTATAGAGAATGGTTTTGATTACGATGACTATAACTGTAAAGAGGTAGAACCATATTATGAATCTGCAAAAACTTTAGTATGGTGTGGGAAAATATATCCTGCATATTACAGCTACTTTGAAAAAATTATAAATGCTTTAAAAGAAATAAATAAAGATGAAATAAAACTTAAATTTTTAATTTTCGGTGATGGAATAACAGAAAAATTCAAGTTATTATTTGAATTTGATTTTATAGAATATGGTGGATATATAAATTATCTAGAAGCAATTCGAATGAATCATGCTGCTACTATTAATTTACTTATTAACAACCTTGAAGTTGGGGGAACTAGTAAACTATATAATTTAGTGGCTGCAAAACGTCCAATTTTCTCGATAGTAAACGATGAAAATAATTTTGTGAAAGAGTTTTTAAAACCTTATAAAGATTCTATTGTAGTGAACCATAGTTCTTCAATTCATGAAATACTTGGGGGTTTTTCGAAGTTATTGAAGAATGAAAAAAATGGTGTTAAAGAAGAATATTTAATTTCTTATGATAAATATTCTAGAGAATTTCAGACAAAACAACTGGAAAATGTATTCAATAGTATAAATTTAGTAGGAGACACTTTATGAAAGAATTAATGTTAAAAAAGATAAAATCTCGAGATTTTAAAATAGCAGTTATAGGTTTGGGATATGTTGGACTACCTTTGGCAGTTGAAAAAGCAAAGGCAGGATTTAGAACAATTGGTTTCGATATTTTACAAGATAGAGTTGATATGGTAAATCAAGGTGTTAATTATATTGGAGATGTTGTTGATGAGGATTTAAAGCAGCTTGTTGAAAATAAAATGCTTACAGCAACAAATGATTTTACCTGTATTAAAGACGTGGATTTTATAGCAATCTGTGTTCCAACTCCTTTAAATTCTCACCAAGAGCCAGACATCAGTTATGTAGTAAATTCTGCAAAATCAATAGCCAAGCATTTAAAACCTGAAACTATTGTTGTCTTAGAATCAACAACATATCCTGGTACAACAGAAGAAGTATTAAAACCTATTCTAGAAGAAGGTTCCGACCTTATCTGCGGAAAAGATTTTTATTTAGGTTTTTCTCCAGAACGAGTTGACCCTGGTAATTTAATATATAAAACAAAAAATACACCGAAAGTTGTAGGAGCAGTGGGAGAAGAAGCTGCTGAAGTAATTGCGACTGTATATAAAACGGTTTTAGAAAGTGATGTACATATTGTTTCAAGTCCGGCAGTAGGAGAAATGGAGAAAGTTTTAGAAAATATTTATCGAAATGTCAATATTGCTGTAGTTAATGAGCTAGCGATGTTATGTGAAAAAATGAATATAGATATTTGGGAAGTAATTGATGCAGCTAAAACAAAGCCTTATGGTTTTCAAGCTTTTTATCCTGGTCCAGGTGTCGGAGGGCATTGTATTCCACTAGATCCTTATTATCTTTCATGGAAAGCTAAAGAATATAATTTTCATACAACATTAATAGAAGCTTCAATGACAATAAACCATAAAATGCCAGAATACTGTGTAGAGCGTATGAGTAAAATACTAAATAAATTTAAAAAACCACTTGCAGACTCAAAGATCTTGTTATTAGGTGTCGCTTACAAGGGGGATATATCGGATTATCGTGAAAGCCCTGCATTAAAAGTGGTCGAAGAACTTGAAAAGCATGGTTCGATAGTGAATTATTTCGACCCATATGTTGAATCTTTTAATTTGAATAGTGTAGAACATAAATCTGTACAAGAATTATCTATAGAATTATTACAGTGTCAGGATCTTGTAATTATTACTACAGCACATTCAAACATAGATTATAACTTTGTTCAAGAAAATTCCAAGTTTATTTTTGACACAAAAAATGCAATGAAACATGTATTAAACCGTAAAAATATTGAACTAATGTAAGGGGATAGTTAAATGAAATATGCAATAATTGGCTGTGGAAGAATTTCTCCAAATCATATTGCTGCAGCATTAAAAAACGAAATTGATATTGTAGCAATTTGTGATTTGATTGAGTCAAAGATGGACGAGACAATTGAGAAATTTAACCTTTCAAATGCGAAAAAGTATACAAATTATGAACAGATGTTAATTGAACAAACCCCACAATTAGTAGCAATATGTACAGAAAGTGGTTCTCATGGTCAAATTGCAATGAAATGTCTTGACTACAATTGCCATTTAATTATTGAAAAGCCAATTGCACTTTCATTAAAAGAAGCTGATTTAATAATTGAAAAAGCACAAGAAAAAAATTTGAAAGTCAGTGCATGTCATCAAAATAGATTTAATAAATCTATACAAAAGACTCGCGAAGCTATGGAACAGGGTAGGTTTGGAAAACTTTTACATGGCGCTGCGCATATTCGTTGGAATCGTGGTGAAGATTATTATAAGCAAGCACCTTGGCGTGGAACATGGGAGCATGATGGTGGTGCGCTTATGAATCAATGTATACATAATATCGATTTACTTCGATGGATGATGGGAGATGAAATAGTCGAGGTTGTAGGTATGACAGATACTTTAATGCATGGCTATATTGAGGCAGAAGATTTGGGTTTAGCTCTTATCCGATTTAAAAATGGTAGCTACGGTATTATTGAGGGAACAACGAATATATATCCTAATAACTTAGAAGAGACTCTTTATATATTTGGTGAAAAGGGAACAGTTAAGGTTGGTGGAAAGTCTGTTAATTTAATAGAGGAGTGGAATTTTTCGGATGAAATTGATAATCCGGAAAATATAAAAGAAAACTATAAAGAAAATCCACCCAATATTTATGGTTTTGGCCATTACTTGTTATATACAGATGTTATAGAAGCAATTGAGCAAGATAGACAGCCATATGTAACAGCTAAAGATGGAAGAAATGCATTAGAGCTTGTATTGGCAATTTATAAATCATCTAATTCTAAACAAACTATAAAGTTGCCTTTGATAAATTATTCAACTTTAGATTGTGCAGAAGGTGAGGTAACAAGGTGAATTATTCAGTGCATGAAAGTTCATATATTGATAATGATGTTACTATAGGTGAAGGGACAAAAATTTGGCATTTTTCACATATTCAATCGTATTCGAATATTGGGGAAAAATGCGTTATTGGTCAAAATGTAAATATTGCTTGTAATGTACAGATAGGAAATGGAGTAAAAATTCAAAATAATGTTTCTGTCTACGAAGGTGTAACGTTGGAAGATAATGTTTTTTGTGGTCCGTCAGTCGTGTTTACTAATGATTTAAATCCAAGAAGTAAATATCCAAAAGGTTCATCAAAATATGTGAAAACGTTAGTAAAAGAAGGTGCTTCTTTGGGAGCAAATTCGACAATTGTATGTGGTATTACAATTGGAAAGAATGCAATGATCGCAGCTGGAGCTGTTGTTACAAAAGATGTCCCAAACTATGCATTAATGGTTGGATTACCAGCAAAACAAAAAGGTTGGATTTGTGAATGTGGTACTCAATTAGACTCTTCACTGGTGTGTACTAATTGCAATAGAAAATATAGCATAAAAGAAGAAGATTTAGTTGAAATCTAAGGTGATTATATGACAATAGAATTTCGAGATTTAAAAAGGCAATATCAAACTTATAAAAGTGAAATAGATCAAGCAATTGCTGATGTATTAAAAAGTGGTACTTTTGTTGGGGGAGAGCCGGTAAAAGTATTAGAAAAAGAACTGGCTGATTATGTTGGTGTGAAGCATTGTATTACATGTGCTAATGGTACAGACGCATTAACACTTGTTTTACTGGCTTGGGGAATTGGTGAAGGAGATGCAGTGTTTGTACCTGATTTCACCTTTTTTGCAACAGCAGAAGTAGTGGCTTATGCAAAAGCGACACCAATTTTTATAGAAGTAGATGAAAGAACATTTAATATGGACCCACAAAAATTAGAAAAAGCTATTAAGGAAGTAATTTCAGAAGGGAAATTAAATCCTAAAGTGATTATTCCCGTAGATTTATTTGGTTTGCCTGCAAATTATCCTGAGATTGAGCAAATTGGGTTGAAATATGAATTACTTGTTTTAGAGGATGGAGCACAAGGATTTGGTGGACATATTAATGGAAAGCGTGCATGTAGTTTTGGACATGCCGCCACTACGTCATTTTTCCCTGCTAAGCCATTAGGATGCTACGGAGATGGTGGGGCTATATTCACAAATGATGATGAGTTGGCAGAGTTATTAAATTCTTTAAAGGTACATGGTAAAGGGAAAGATAAATATGATAATGTCCGTATTGGGATGAATTCTAGACTTGATACCATTCAAGCTGCTATTTTACGAGTAAAATTAAAAGCGTTTATAGAACACGAAGTGGAAGATGTAAATAAAATTGCTTCTATATATAATAGAGAATTAAATGGAATTGTTGAAACTCCATATATTCCTGAAGGTTATTATTCAAGTTATGCACAATATACAGTTAAATTGCACAATAAAGAAGAGCGAGAAAAGCTACAAGACTTTTTGAAAGCCCTAGAAATACCTACAATGGTTTATTATTCAAAAAAAATAAGTGAACAAACAGTGTTTATTAACAAAATGAAAGAGTATGAAACAGATAACTTAACTGATAGAGTTTTGTCATTACCAATGCATCCATATTTAAAAGATGAAAATCTACATGAAATATTAAAAAATATACAGCTGATGCTGAAATAGAAAGTTGGCAAGTATTCATGAAAGAATTATTAAAAAAAATTAAGGGTAAACGGATTTTTATCACTGGTGGTGCAGGTTTTATAGGTTCAACTTTAGCAAAAGTGTTGCTACAGGACAATAAAGTAGTTATTTATGATTCTTTTGCAAGAAATGCTATTAAAAATACAGAATTACTAGATCACCCCAATTTAACATTAATAGAAGGGGATATACTTGATTTAGAATTCTTAACACAAAGCATCCAGGGCTCTGAATATGTAATCCACTGTGCTGGAATTGCTGGAATAGATACAGTAGTGAAAAATCCAGTGAAAACAATGCAAGTGAATATGATTGGTTCAGCTAATCTGTTAGAAGCCGCAAATACATTAGAAAATTGTAAAAGAGTCGTTTGTTTTAGTACAAGTGAAGTATTCGGTCAAGTTGCTTTTAAATCAGAAGAAATTACACCTACAGTCTTAGGTGCAGTCGGTGAAGCAAGATGGACTTATGCAGTTAGTAAATTAGCTGAGGAACATATGGCGTATGCATACTATAAACAATATGGATTACCTACAGTAACTGTAAGACCATTTAACGTTTATGGACCTAACCAAGTGGGTGAGGGAGCCTTAAAAGCCTTTATTGAGAATGCTTTACAGAATAAAGATATTCAAATACATGGAGATGGAAGCCAAATTAGAGCATGGTGCTATGTAGATGATATGGTTGAAGGTGTGATTCGAACATTAGTATATGATAGTGCTATTGGAGAATCATTTAACATTGGAAATGCCAAAGCAGTAACTACTATTTATGGATTAGCTAGTACGATTGTCCGTGTTTTAAATTCAAAATCTGAAATTAAATTTGTTCCAAAGACTTCCGCTGATATTGAATTACGTATTCCGAAGGTTGATAAGGCAAGGGAATTATTAGGATTTGAAGCAAAAGTCGATTTAGAACATGGGATAACTAATACTGCTAAATTTTTCGAAGGTGTTTTAGTATGATCAAATTAACTCGACCAAATATACCTAAGGAAGCAATGCAAGAAGTTTGTAAAGTTTTAGAATCAGGTATGTTAGTACAAGGTGAAAAAGTTCTAGAGTTTGAAACAGAATTAAAAAAATACATTAATGTGGATTATGTATCTGCTGTTTCAAGTGGAACAGCTGCATTACATTTGGCATTAGAGGCATTAGAGATTGGGCAAGGGGATGCGGTTCTTGTACCTGATTTTACGTTTGTAGCGACTGCAAATGTAGTTGAAATTCAAAAGGCAAGAACTGTATTAGTTGATGTTGATCCATCTTCCTATAATATGTGTCCTGATAAATTAGAGGAAACAATTTCTAATTATAATTATAAAGAACAGCTAAAAGCAATTATTGTTGTACATGAGTTTGGTGCTCCAGCAGATATGACTAGAATTATGGCTATTGCAAAAAAATACAATCTCTATGTTATAGAGGACGCGGCGTGTGCTTTAGGAGCGTATCATAATGAGCAACATGTAGGAACTTTTGGTGATATAGGTTGCTTTTCATTTCATCCAAGAAAATCAATTACTACTGGTGAAGGTGGAGCATTAATTACTAATAAAGAAAAGATAGCTAGGAAAGTAGAGTTATTGAGAAACCATGGTCTAAAACGTGATGAAAATGGATTAATTGACGTTGTTATTCCTGGATATAACTATCGAATGACTGATTTCCAAGCGGTTTTGGGGATAGCTCAATTACAAAATTTTGAAGAGAATTTGAAGCGAAGAAAACAGAATGTTGAAAAATATTATGAATACTTAAAAGAAATAAATGAAATTTCTTTACCTTTAAAAATAGATGGACATTCATGGCAAAGCTTTATGATTGTTTTAAATGGCTCTATCAACAGAGAAGAAGTTATTTATAAATTGAAAGAATATGAAATTCAGTCAGGTGCTGGGGCTCAAGCTATATCAAATTTATTACATTATAAACAACGGTATGGGGTTCAGAAACTTAATATTTCAACAAGGTTGTATAATTATGGACTAGTTTTACCTCTAGACTCACAATTAAACTTCAATGAGATTCACTATATCTTTAATAAATTTAAAACTATAGTAAGAGGTTTATAGTAATGAATATTATTAGGATAAGTTCAAGTAGTGAACTCGAAGAATGGTATTATAACATTAATGATTTTTTTATAGCAAAAGAGAAAGTGATCCCCCAAAATAATCCTTTTTGGGGAAGAATTTTAAATAAATTAAATAAGTATCAATATGAAGTGTTAATAGCCTATGAAAATGGGGAAATATTGGATTACATTTCTTATGCTATTTATAAAGGAGAATACGGAAATGTTATGATTTCCAATCCGTTAATTGGGTATGGGGGATTTGTAGGTGAGGATGAAAATGTGTGGGATGCTATTATAAAAGAATTAAGTCTTGTTGCTAAGCGAAATTCATGTGTAACTATGACTATTTCTACTCCTCCTTACCAAGAAAATTTGATTAAGCAATATTTAAAAAGTTTTAATCCAGATTATGTATTTGAAAATTTTTATCAATATTCAACTTTAAATGAAAACCATCTTTTAAATCAATTGGATAAAAAGAAAAGAGACAAAATAAAGAACTCAATTAATAAAGCGTCCAGAGACGGTAGATTAGATGTTAGAATTCTTACAAACTTAGATGATTGGAATTTGTGGATTGAAATTTATAAAGATAGATATAAAGAAATTGGTGCTTTAGAATACCCAACGGAATTCTTTTTAAATATTTTTAATTTCTCCAGTAGGAATAATTTTAAAGATGCTAAGCTTTATGGGCTATTTGAGGATAATTTTCTAATAGGTGGAATTTTGGTTATTTATTCTGCTTTTAGTGCTGATTATTTTTCTTCGGCATTTATTTCCTCTAAGAGTTATTTAAATGGAACTACTTTTACTTTAAATTATATATTTAATGAATTAAATGAAAAAAAAATAGCGAAATTTAATTGGCAATCAAGTCCTGGGAAGTTTGGAGTTTATAATTATAAGAAAAGTTGGGGAGCTATAGAGGGAAAACATATTTATTTAGTAAAAGTTACAGGTGATTTGGATGATTTAATTAGCACTCCTTTAAAATTAATTAAAGAAGAGTATAAAGGAATGTATATTTTACCTTATGATTTATGGAAGGAGTATACAAATTGAAGATTGGATTCCTTGTGGGTAATGACAGAGAAAAATGTTTATATAGGTGCTTAGGGGCCGGAATAAAGGTTGAATTTGTTATAGCAAATCAATTGCATAATAGTAGGTTGGATTCTTGGAAACGAGCTTGTGAATTATTAGACATTCCACTCTTTATTATTGAAACAAATCAGTTAGAAAGTATTATAAATGAATTAGCTCCACATGTAATTATCTCAATAGGTTATCCTAAACTTATAGATCAGTCGATTTTATCATTAGTTGACACTGCATTAAATGTTCATCCAACATTATTACCTAAATATAAGGGCGCGCATTCAGGATGGTATATTTTAGCTAATGGTGAAACGGAGAGTGGAGTAACTATTCATGAATTAGATGAAACACTTGATGGAGGGGATATTGTTATGCAAGAAAAATTTGAAATAGGCCCTTTTGACAATATATTATCTCTTTATGAAAAAAGCAGAGAGTTAGAATCGAGGATGTTAGTTAAGGTACTTCAAAAAATTATTAAAGGTGAGCGATTAGTTAAAAGAAAACAAGATAAAATTGAGGAAACTATATATATAAGATTAAGGACACCGGAAGATTCAGAAGTTGATCCGAAGCAGTCTTTGATGGACCTTATAAATCCAATTCGAGCATGTCATCCAGAATTGTATCCCGCATTTTTTAAATATAAAGGTAAGAAAGTTTTTGTTAAATTATGGGTAAGGAATGAAGATGATTAAGGTCATAATTTAAAATTATTTAATAACAAGTTAATTAAAGTACAGATTGAAGGGATACATATTGAATAAATTGATACTTCATTCGAAACCTCTTTATGAAGAGGATGACTATAAAAGATTGAATGCATGTTTGGATTGCTTTTATACAGCAAGTGGCGGGCATAATTCAGAAGAATTAAAGAATGTACTTATGCAGTACTATTCAACAAAAGAAGTAGAATTAACGTCTTCAGGGGCAACAGCAATGTTATTAGCTCTAATTATAATTGGTTTGAAACCTAATGATAATGTGTTATTACCTACATACGTATGTAAAGAGGTATTTGAATCTGTTAAATTTTTGAATTTAAATCCTATCTTAGCAGATATAGATGTCAATAATTATACGTTGTCTTATGAAAAGGTTGAAAAAATTATAAAAAAATATAAGATAGATGCTATTATTTTCCCCCATTTATTTGGTATTAGTGGAGATATAAAATCTTTAAAAAAATTGGAGATTCCTATAATTGAAGATATTTCTCAAGGTTTAGGGGCAACCATTGATTCGCAACCAGTAGGGAGCTATGGAGATATATCAATTATGTCTTTTAAATCCATAAAAATGCTAGGAGGTAGTGAAGGTGGAGCAGTTCTCATTAATAATAAAAAATATTTAGATACTTATAAAAGATATATGATGGGAGAAAATGTTTATTATTCTCTGTTTAACTTTCCAATGTCTGAAATAGCAGCCAGTTTATCGTTAAGTCAGTTTTTAAAATTGTCCAAATTTCTAAATAGAAGAATGGAAATATCTAATATCTATAATAATGAATTTTTATATTTGAAGAACGCTACTATTATAAAACCTAAAAATAATGATGCTAATTATAGATATCTATTGAAACTAAAAAATCTTAATATTGAGTATGTTAAAGCTAGATTTGAAGAAGAAGGAATTTTAATAAGAAAACCTGTAGATGCATTATTACATCAAATTTATAATGTTTCAGGTGATTTTTTGAATGCAGAGAATATATTTGATTCTGTAATTTCTATTCCTATATATCCAGCATTAAAAGATTATGAAATTGAAAAAATAATATCTATTACAAAAACTATTTTAAATTAAGTTTAGAAAGGGATTTTTATGAGAATTCTGCATACTCCTATTGAAATAGCTGGACAGTTAGGTTTAACCGTTGAAGGTTTAAGAAGAATAGACTTAAAAGCGGATAGTTTAGTATATAAACATCCCTTTGGATATCAAAATGATTTTTACTTTGAATTTTTTGAAAGTCAAGAAAAAAGAAGACAAAGTAGAAGAGATAAATTGAACTTTATAAATGAAAATTATGATGTTATTCATTATAGTTATGGTATGCCTATCCTTCATGACTATGAAGATGTTGAATTTTTTCTTAATGAAAAGAAAAGGGTATTTGTTGAGTTTTGGGGAAGTGAAGTTAGAATACCTTTAATTGAAAGTAAGAAGAATAAATACTACATAAATAGTTATAAAGAAAATGAACATGAAAATATTGAAAGAATGAAAAGATGGTCAGAATTTACTAATGGAGTAGCAATTTTTAGTGATCACACTTTTAATGATTTTTTGGCACCATATTTTGATAAAATTCATATTATTGGACAAAGAGTTGATACGGATTTTCTGCAACCTGTTTATCCAAATCTTGAGGAAAAAAAAGAACTGATAATAGCTCATGCCCCTAGTCAACAAGCATTTAAAGGTACAAAATATGTGCTTAAAGCAATTGAAAATTTGAAGTGTAAGGGCTATAAATTTAAGTTTATTCTAATAGAAAATAAATCACATAATGAGGCAATTGAATTATATAAAAAAGCAGATATAATTATTGATCAATTATGTGGTGGGGCACACGGAGTATTTACTTGTGAGGCTATGGCTCTAGGTAAACCAGTAATTTGTTATATTTTAGATGAACATTTAGAGGGCTATCCAAAAGGATTCCCGATTATTAATGCAAATCCAGATAATATTGAGAACGTCCTAAAATATTGGATAGAAACTTCACCTGAAGAAAGATATGAACTTGGTACGCGTAGTAGAAAATATGCTGAAGAAGTACATGATATTAAAGTTGTAGCAAGAAAGTTGGAAAAGATTTATTCTAAAAACTAATTTTAATTTTGAAGGGATTAATATCTTATGTGTGGTATTTCTGCTCTATATTCTAAAAACAAAATAAATAGTGATATTATTGAAGCAATGACAGATGTTATTGCTCATCGAGGACCTGATGGAAAAGGTTATGAGAATTTTCTTAATGGCTCATTATGGTTTGGACATAGGCGACTATCTATTATAGAGTTAAGCAGTTTAGGTCATCAACCAATGAGTTATCATAATAAAGAATATTGGATAACTTTTAATGGTGAAATATATAATTACATAGAAATCAGAGAAGAATTATTAGATAAAGGTTATAAATTTTCGACACATTCAGATACCGAGGTTATTCTAGCTGCATATTGTGAATGGGGAGAGGAATGTCTACATCGATTTAATGGGATGTGGGCATTTGTTATCTACGATGTAAAGAGAAATAGAATATTTGCTAGTAGAGATCGATTTGGTGTAAAGCCATTATATTATTGGTTTTCTGAAGATGGAATGTTAGGATTTGCATCTGAGATAAAACAATTTACTGTATTACCAGGATGGAAGTCCTTAATTAATGGTTCCCGTACATATGATTATTTGTATTGGGGACTATTCAATCATACGAATGAAACTATGTTTAAAAATGTTTATCAATTAAAGGGTGGACATTTTTTAATATTAGATTTAAATAATGAGAGCATGGATAAAGAGAATTTAGAAATCAAAAAATGGTATTATCCTCCTGAAGAGAATTTTAAAGGAACGTATGAAGAGGCAAAAGCAAAGATAAAGGATTTGTTTATTGAATCAATTCAATTACGATTGAGAGCTGATGTTGAAGCAGCTTTTTTACTTTCAGGTGGAATAGATTCGTCTTCTATTGTGTGTGCAGCAGATAAGCATCTGTTAAAAGAAAAATTTCAAACTTATTCTGCTTGTGCCCATGAAAAAAAATATGATGAAAGTGAATACATTCAATTTGTATTGAATGAAACAAAGGCGAAGCCAAATTATACGTTTCCAACGTTAAAGAATTTATTAGAGTCAATGGATAGTCTAATATGGCATCAAGATGAGCCTTTTGGATCGACTAGTATTTATGCTAGCTGGGAAGTTTTCGAAATGGTTAGTAAGGAAAATAAAGTAGTTCTTGATGGACAAGGTGCAGATGAATTGTTAGCAGGTTATGGAACGTATTTTGGAGCACATTTAGTTGGACTTATTAAAGATGGCAATTTAGATAAATTATTAAGCGAAGTTGATGCATTGAACAATATTCATAATGTAAGCAGAGACTTAGTCGTAAAAAAGTTTAATGAAATTATTAATCCTCAACTTACTGAAAACGTGGAAATTTATTACCCGTCTCCTGTATGGTTGGATTTAGAAAAACTAGGTGTTAAACATAAAGATCCGTATCTTCAGTTGGGTGGAAAAGTTATTACTGTAAATGAACTGTCATATGCACAATTATTTAGTACTAATTTACCTGAATTGTTACAGTATGCAGATCGTAACTCTATGGCCCATTCAGTGGAATCTAGGTTTCCTTTTTTAGATTATCGTTTAGTTGAATTTATTCTAAGTTTACCTGCTTCATTTAAAATTAATAATGGTATTACAAAAGCAGTTTTTAGAGATGCAATGTACGATATTTTACCGGAGCAGATACGAAATCGAAACGATAAAATGGGATTTGTTACTCCTGAGGAGATTTGGTTTAAAAAAGAGTCAAAAGAAGAAGTAATAGAGATTGTTAAGAAAGCTGTTGAAATATCTCACGGTATTTTAAACGAAGATATAATTTTAGAAGTCCAAAAAATATTAGATGGTGAAAAGCCTTTTAACTTTTTAGTTTGGAGAATTATTTGTTTTAAAATTTGGGTGGAGACATTTTCATGTGAATTAGATTAAGTTTTTAGCACAAGCGCTCTTGAAAAACAGTCGAAAAGGTTTGCGCCTAGTTTTGGGGACGAAGGGGAAAAATTAGGCGGATTATTCGGCAAATTCAGCTTGTGCGAGAGCCAATAATTTTGTCCATCATGCAGGCATATAAGGCATCTTTTCAAGCGTTGGGATATTTGCCTTCAAGTGAGTCTTGTGGGCGTAAGAAATTGAAATAAGCCTCAAAATCATCGACGATTAACTTGCGATATTCTTTATTTATAGGCTGTTCCGGATGTGCTTCAACAGCTCGATCAAGAGAAATAATTAATAATTGAGTAATAATTAGTTTTTGGTACTTGATTATTTGGAATAAACACACTAATAATTGGAGGTATAAAGCTTGTCACTTCCTTTTTATTAGTTGGTGTTGTGTCGTAACTACATCAAACACCAAATTAAGAGGGGTGGCTTGCTTTTTTTATGCAGACGCATGGAACTCAAAGTTTTATTAGCGATTTATTATATATTTTTTGACAATACGTCAGATATTAAAGGAGGTTCTAAATGATTCGTTTTATTAAACTTAGAGAAGAACATCTTGAGCAAGTATTGGAGTGGCGGACTAAGGAAGATGTTACTCAATTTATGAATACAGATATTGATAAAGATATGGAGAAACAAAAAGAGTGGTTTAGAAAAATCTCAAATTCTACAACAGATTTTTATTGGGTAATTGAAATAAAAGAAAAACCTGTAGGGGTGATTTCTTTAAATAATATAGATTATGTGAATAAAAGAACAAGTTGGGGCTTTTATATCGGTGAGGAAAAATATCGATTATACGGTGGTATTATTCCACCATATTTTTATAATTACATATTTTCGAAATTTGACTTCCATAAAATCACTGCAGAAGTGATGGAAGGAAATGATAATGTCCTTAAGTTGAATTTATTTCATGGCTATCGACTGGTAGGAATGTATAAAGATCATATTTTAAAGAATGGTTCATACAGGGATTTGAATTTATTAGAGCTATTAAAAGAAGATTGGCTACAATTAAATAAATATCAGAAATATATAGGCGAATTTGAAGAGTAAAACGAATGGAGAATGAGCAATGGACCAATTATTATTAATCATTAATGAAATGCGAGAAGAAGATGGGCGTGCGCCACTTGAGACTTTAGAGGACTCAATGGATTTACGAGAGGATCTTGTATTAGATTCTTTAATGTTAGCAGAATTAACAGTTCGAATTGAAAGCGAGTTTAGTGTGGATATTTTTGAAGACGGCATCGTTCAAACAGTTGGTGAAATTATAGCTAAAATTGAAGGTAAATAATATGGATAAGATTTTTTTAGTATATAATGACACCGTTTATACATATGACCAATTGTTAATGGACTTGAACAGTAAGGACGCAGGATATTCATACTTATATGTGAAAGACAACCATCCGTATGAGGTTTTTTTAGGGATTATCCATAGCTTGATTTTTGATTATCCACTCGAAATATTAGACGGGGATTTTTCGAAGCAAGAGATTAGTGAACTAGGTGTCGATACAAATCTATTAACAACAAAAGTACTGAAACATGAGCGTCTTCAATTTCGAAATATGGATGAAGTGATGCGGAGAATCTACAAAATAGAGCAATGGATGCTAACTCTCTATACATCTGGTACAACAGGACGTCCTAAAAAGATGGGCCATACTTTCGATACACTGACAAGAAATGTAAAGGTGCATGCAAAGTTCGAACACTGTGTTTGGGCATTTGCATATAACCCTACACATATGGCTGGTATACAAGTTTTTTTTCAGGCATTTCTTAATCAAAATCCATTAATTTATATGTTTGGTAAGTCTATGAGTAATATAAAAATATTGATGGAAACGTATCAAATTACACATATTTCAGCAACGGCAACATTTTATCGTAATATCCTTCCATATCTACAAGGAACAACATATCCAATAATGGAAAGAGTTACATTTGGTGGGGAAAAATTTGATTTGCTTTTAGAAGAGAAAATCAAGAATGCTTTTCCTAATTCAAAAATAACAAATGTATATGCATCTACAGAGGCTGGGAGCTTGTTTGCGGCAAAAGGTGATGTTTTTGAAATTAGCCCAGAATATAAGCAATTGGTAAAAATCACTGCACAGAGGGAATTATGTATACATCGTACTTTACTTGGAAAGACACACTCATTAGAAAATGAATGGTTTCAAACGGGCGATTTTGTTGAAACCATTGATGAAACACATTTTAAATTTCAATCGCGCCAATCGGATATGATCAATGTAGGGGGCTACAAAGTAAATCCAATAGAGGTTGAAAATCTACTTATGCAAGTACCAGGCATCATAGATGTTGTAGTGAAGTCGAAAAAAAATAGTGTAACGGGAGAAATGCTTGTTGCAGATGTAATTAAGTACGAGGAATTGGATGAAAAAGAGTTAAAAAAAGAAATAAAGCAATTTGCTACAACTCATTTACAAGCATGGAAAGTACCGCGCATTATTAAGTTCGTGGATGAGCTACTGATTACACGAACTGGAAAGAAGGTTAGAAAATGAAATGGATTATTGTAACAGGTGATTCAAGAGGTGTCGGAAGAGAGATTGTTCAACAAATCCTATCTGAAACAGATTTTGGTGTAATCGGTATTAGTCGTTCAAGCGAAGAAGCAGCAGATGAACTGTTAGCAAAATACCCAAATCGTTTCAAAGCACTTTCTTATGATTTAACAGATGTAGATGGAATTAAGCAGTTGTACATGGATAAGATTCGTAAAATAGGACCAATTCATGGGCTTGTTAATAATTCAGCAATGGCTTATGACGACATTGTTTCTAATTTAAATGTGCAACAATTGCAGCAAATGTTCCAAGTGAACGTATTTTCAGCTATGCATCTATCAAAATATGCAATCAGAGATATGTTATTGCATAAAACACAGGGTTCAATCGTGCATATTTCTTCAATCAGTGCTCATACAGGATATAAAGGTTTGAGCATGTACGCAGCATCAAAGGGAGCAATAGAGGCATTTTCAAAAAATACGGCTAGAGAATGGGGAAGCAAAGGAATTCGTTCTAATTGTGTTGTACCAGGTTTTATGGAAACATCAATGAGTTCGACATTGACAGACGATCAAAAGGCACGTATTTATCAAAGAACCTCTTTAAAAAAGGAAACGGATGTTTCGAGTGTAGCAAGTACCGTACTATTTTTACTCTCAGATCAAGCTAAGTCTATTACGGGAACAGTAGTGCATGTCGATAATGGAACGATTTAGGTAGAAGATTTCTATGTGAACTTAGGATGTGATTTTTTGAAAACAATTGTTATTATTCAAGCTAGAATAGGTTCTACTCGACTTAGAGGAAAGATATTAAAACCTGTAGGAGATTCGAATGTACTGATGTATGTTACAAGGCGCTGTTCACAAATAAAAGGTGTGCAAGAAGTAATTGTTGCAACGACTTCAATGCCTCAAGATGATGCGATTGCAACTTGGTGTTTAGAAAATAATATTCGGTGCTTCCGAGGTTCAGAAAATGACGTCCTATTCCGCTTTGTAGATTGTGCAAAGGAGTACGAGCCAGACTATGTTATGCGTGTAACGTCTGATTGTCCATTTGTTGATTATGAAATGGCGAGTGAAATCGTTGAATTAATGACAAACGAGAAGAAGGATATTGTTCTTATTGATGGAGAACAGCCACGCGGACTTGCAGTAGAACTAATTTCTTACCAGGCACTATTACATATTAATGTAGCAGGTAAGGAAGAAAGGCATCGCGAGCATGTAACGTACTATGCCTATGAATTTGAAAATGAATTTGAGGCGGTGATCTATAAAGCACCTACCAATCGTAATGCGCCACACTTAAGGATTACATTAGACACAGAAGAAGATTATGCACTTATTTATAATGTAGCAAAGCATTTCAACAATCCGCTTGTATCGAGTGTAGATGTCATACAATACTTAAATGATCATCCCGAAGTAGCTAATTTGAATGCCCATATTGAGCAAAAGCCGGTGATATAAGTGAAAGTCATAATTCGAGCAGATGCTTCAATTGAAATTGGTAGCGGTCACGTGATGCGTTGCCTAACTGTTGCTAAGAAATTCCGTGAAGCAGGCTGTCATGTGGCATTTTGGATGGAGCCTTTACCCGGAAATATAATAGATTTTGTGGCACAAGAAGGCTTTGACAATTTGAAACAAGCAGATTACGCGGATCTTTATATTATTGATCATTATTCGATCGGTAAAGAATGGGAACAAGCAATCCGAAAGTATGCAAAACAAATTTTTGTGATAGATGATTTGGCTCGTTCACATGAATGTGATGTACTGTTGGATCAAAATATTATACCAAATTATGCAACACGCTATGACGGGCTTGTACCTGAGCATTGTATAAAGTTATTAGGACCGCAGTATTTAATTGTAAGAGATGAATTTATTAAAGTACGGCAACAGCAAAGGGAACGCGGGGATATAGTGAAGCGTTTACTTGTCTTTATGGGAGGAAGCGATCCAACAAATGAAACAATGAAAGTATTACAGGCTCTTGATTATTTTATTTTTGAGCATGTCGATATCGTTGTTGGTAATGGCAATCCGTCAAAAGTACAAATCGAATCTATCTGTAACAAGCGAGGGTATCATTCTCATTGTCAAATTGACTATATGGCAATACTCATGCAACAAGCTGATTTTGCCATTGGTACTGGAGGAGCAACGATGTGGGAACGATGCTATGTTGGGCTCCCTTCAAGTGCAACGATTGTAGCAGATAATCAACGAGAAACAACTGAGTACGCAGAGAAGCTTAGTATTGTGAACAATTTAGGTTGGCATGAGGAAGTAACCGAAGATACATATAAGTATTTGCTAAGTAGCCTTACAGTTAATGAAATGGGGGCTAAGGGGCTTGCATTAACTGCAAACAAGCAACCAAATGCTTGGATGTACAAAATAATGGAGTTGATGAAATGATAAAAATAGGGCATAAAGAGATTGGTCGCCATACAAAACCGTTTATTATTGCAGAAATGTCAGGCAATCATAACCAATCATTGGAACGTGCATTACACTTAGTTGAACTTGCCGCTGAGGCGGGGGTTGATGCATTAAAGTTACAAACGTACACTCCGGATACGATTACACTAGATGTACATACAGGAGAGTTTTTTATTCAGGATAATATCAATATCTGGAAAGGTAACTCTTTGTACAATTTATATAAAGAGGCATATACACCGTGGGAATGGCATCAAGAGATTTTTAATAAGGCGAAAGAGTTAGGATTACTCGCTTTCAGCTCTCCATTTGACGAAACAGCAGTAGACTTTCTAGAAACTCTTGATGTACCTGCTTATAAAATTGCATCCTTTGAAAATGTGGATATTCCATTAATTCGAAAAGTTGCTCGCACTGGTAAACCAATTATTATTTCGACTGGTATGGCCACTGCAGCAGAGCTTGATGAAGCAGTTCGAGCTGCCAGAGCAGAAGGGAATCATCAAATTGTATTATTAAAATGTACAAGTACATACCCTGCTACACCAACAAACTCTAATTTAGCTACCATACCTCATATGCGTGATCTATTTGGTACTGAGGTTGGTTTATCAGATCATACGATGGGTGTTGGCGTATCGGTCGCTGCAGTAACGCTTGGAGCAACTGTTATTGAAAAACATTTCACTACCTCTCGTGCTGATGGAGGAGTTGATTCTGCATTTTCAATGGAGCCACAGGAGTTAAAAATGCTTGTAGAGGAAACTGAACGAGCGTGGCAAAGCTTAGGGCAAATTCAATATGGTCCAACAGAAGCTGAAAAGGACTCAACTAAATTCCGACGTTCATTATATATAGGGGAAGACTTAAAAGCAGGTGACTTTTTAACAGAAGAGAATCTTCGAAATGTTCGACCAGGTTTGGGTCTACCGACTAAATACTATAAATTAGTACTTGGAAAGACTATTAAGCAAGATGTGAAGAAGGGAACACCTTTAAGTTGGGAGTTATTACTGTGAATGAATTAAAAGAAATGGACGAATTGTTTGATCGACTTTTTCCAATAATGCGTAGTATTACAGGAGAGGGTGTTCGAGAAACAATTCGTATCCTACAAGAATATATTCCACTTGAAATGGAAGGAATTCCAACAGGTACAGAAGTATTTGATTGGGAAATTCCAAAAGAGTGGGTTATCCGTGAAGCTTGGATTAAGGATGAGCATGATGAGACAATCATTGATATAAAGGATTTAAATTTACATGTTATAAATTATAGTGAACCTATAGATATGTGGCTTTCTTTAGAGGATTTAAAGAAACATGTTCATACCCTTCCCCACTTACCAGAAGCCGTGCCCTATGCTATTTCCTATTATAAGGATCGTTGGGGTTTTTGTATGAGCCAAAATCAGGTAGATGCTCTTCCAGATGGACAGTACCATGTGTATATTGATAGTGAAAAAATTGATGGTGAGCTAAACTTTGCTCAAGCTGTTTTACCGGGAAAATCAAAAAAAGAAGTATTAATTAGTACATATATTTGTCATCCTTCCATGGCAAATAACGAACTAAGTGGACCAATTGTTGCAACCTTTCTATATAATCGCCTTAAACAATGGGAAAATAGAGAGTTAACTTATCGATTTGTTTTTTTACCTGAAACAATAGGATCTATTGCATATTTATCAAAATACGGACAACATTTAAAGGAAAATATGTATTCCGGAGCAGTATTAACATGTTTGGGTGGAAAAGAGCATCCGCTTAGTTACAAGAAATCTCGTAATATTAATGCACCACTTAATAATTTGGTAACCTACTTAAATGAAAGTGGACAACATAGTTATTCAATACGTCCATTTACACCATTGTTTGGTTCAGATGAACGTCAATATTGTTCACCTGGTTTTAATTTGCCAGTAGGGCAGTTCTCTAAAATGATATATGGAACGTACCAAGGCTATCATAATTCTTTAGATACAAAAGAGCATATGACAATAGAAGCTTTATTAAATAGTGTCAATGAAATTGAACATATTTTACAGCTACAAGAATTAGATGGTTATTATATTAATAAAAAACCATTTAGTGAACCAAAACTAGGGAAGTATGATCTTTACCCTGATATAAACGCTCCTGGGACATGGGGTAGTTCTAATAGCAAAAAAATAGATAATCGACAACAATTAAATCAAGTATTAACACTTTTAAGTTATTCTGATGGGAAACATAGATTATCCGATGTTGCCAAAACTTTAAACTATTCACTAGAGGATTATAAAATTTCAATTGATGTCTTAAAAGAACATCAATTACTTGAAGGTCCATTTTATGAGGAGAGGGAGTTATTTTAGTGAGAGTATTATTACTAACAGGATCTCATCCGAGACATTTATTTGTAGTGAATAAACTAGCAGAATTAGGTATAGTAGCTGCTCATGTTATGGAAGTTCGAGAAGCGTTTGTCCCTCAACCACCAGCTAATCTAGAAGAAATCGATCGCTTGAATTTTATGCGACATTTTGCAGATAGAGATGAAGCCGAACAGCGCCATTTTGTAGGACATGAAAAAGTACAACTTGAGATTCCAACTTTAAATGTGTCTTTAGCACAATTAAATAGTGAGGAAACAATTAAGTGGGTTGCTTCACAATCATTTGATATAGCTATTAGTTATGGGGTACATAAGTTATCTGACGAGTTGTTAGATGTTTTACCAGAGCATGCATGGAATATTCATGGTGGACTATCACCTTGGTATAAAGGAAACACTACACTATTTTGGCCATTCTTTATGTTACGACCAAATTGGGCAGGTATGACAGTACACCGATTATCAGCGCGTTTAGATGGAGGAGATATTGTCCATCAATCAGTTCCAAATTTAGATTATGGAGATGAGCTTCATGATGTTGCTTGTAAGGCGGTCGTTCAAGTTGCTAAGGATTTGTCTACAATTTTAACTACAACACCTCTTGACCAAGTAGAATATCATCCGCAAAAAGGAAACGGTAAACTTTGGGTAGGTAATGATTGGATGCCACAGCATCTTCGTTTTGTTTACAATCAATATAACAATGATCTAGTAGACCAGTTTTTAGACGGCAAAATTCCAAGAACTGATCCTCCGATTATTTCTGCTTTGAGATTTGAGGAATAGATATGAAAAAATTGCCTGAATTTCTTTCCTATGGTCGTCAATCGATTGATGAAGACGACATACAGATTGTTATAGAAACATTACGCTCACCTTTTTTAACACAAGGACCCAAAATTCAACAGTTTGAGCAGGCAATTGCTGATTATGTTGGCGCTCAATATGCAGTTGCATTTTGTAACGGAACTGCAGCACTTCATGCAGCTTGTTTTGCAGCAGGTATAAGCGAAGGGGATGAGGTAATTACTTCACCCATTACATTTGCAGCAAGTGCTAACTGTGTGCGTTATATGGGAGGAACAGTTGTATTTGCTGATATTGACGCAAGTACTTACAACATTGATCCTAAAGAGATAAGAGAAAAGATTACACCAAATACAAAGGCAATAATTCCGGTTGATTTTTCAGGTCAACCAGCAGATATGGATGCCATTATGGATATCGCACGTGAACACAATCTAGTTGTGATTGAAGACGGTGCTCACTCTCTTGGTGCTGAATATAAAGGGGAAAAAGTTGGTACACAGGCAGATATGACAATGTTTAGCTTCCATCCAGTTAAGCCAATTACGACAGCTGAAGGCGGTATTATTGTAACGAATAATGAGGATTATTATCGTAAATTACAACTATTTCGTAGTCATGGTATTGAACGAACGGACTATTCAGCTGATCAAGGTGGTTGGTATTATGAAATGACTGACCTCGGCTATAATTATCGAATGACTGATTTACAAGCTGCACTTGGCTTATCTCAAATTACTAAAATTGATACGTTTATCCAGCACCGTCGTGAAATTGCAGCCCTTTATACGGAGGCATTTCAAGATATAGAAGGAATTATCGTTCCACAGCAGCTAGAGGAAACTAATTCCGGCTGGCATTTGTATATGCTTCAGCTTGAGGGAATATCTCGGAAGTTTGTATTTGAACAAATGAGATCTTTTAATATAGGAGTTCATGTACATTATATTCCTGTCTATTGGCATCCATATTATCAGGAACTGGGTTATGAACGTGGAATATGCCCAATTGCTGAAAAGTGGTACGAAAAAGCTTTAACGTTACCAATTCATCCAAATATGACAGTTGAAGATATATCAATAATTGTGTCGAATATTAAAGAATTACTAAAACAGCCGAAATAAGTAGTACAACACACAGCTTGCTCTTAAAAGAGTAAGCTGTTTTTAACAGGAGTTGACGATATGATTAATTTTCATCCACTAGCTAATATTCCTAAAATGAAAATTTCAGAAAATCCTAGCATGCAGCATTATAATCCTGTTACTATGCAAGAGCTTTTTACGATTCAAAATGTTGCAAATCAGATAAATTCAAGAGCACAAATTTTTCTAGTTATTGGTGTAGGTGGTTCTTTTCTTGGTGCACGTGCGGTGATTGATGCTCTAACTCCTTATTTCCATACTAATAACGGTGTTGAAATTTTATATGCTGGAAATAATATGAGTGGTGCCTATTTAAAGCAGCTATTATCTTATTTAGATACGAAGGACGTTTATGTCAATGTTATTTCAAAGTCTGGTTCAACGATGGAGCCTGCGCTTGCCTTTCGAGTTGTAAAAAAATATATGGAACGACGATATGGTAAGGAGACACGTAAAAGAATAATTGTTACTACTGATGCTGAAAAAGGAATCTTAAAGCAAATTGCAAAAAAAGAAGGATATCGCCAGTTTACTGTTCCGTTTGAAGTTGGAGGACGTTATTCTGTCTTTACGCCTGTAGGTTTATTACCAATTGCTGTTGCAGGTATTGATATAGAAGCTTTTGTTCGTGGCGGAAGACAAGCGGAATTAGATTTTTCTAGTGAATCGAATAGTGCAGTCGATTATGCTAGTAATCGTTATGCATTATATAAACAAGGTTATTCAGTTGAACTGCTTGCCTCGTTTGAGCCAAGACTTAATAAATTGCATGAATGGTGGAAACAGCTATTTGGAGAAAGTGAAGGGAAAGAGCATAAAGGGCTATATCCTTCAACCGTGAACTATTCGACAGATTTACACGCTATTGGACAGTTTATTCAAGATGGTAGTCGTATAATGTTTGAAACACTTATTCACTTTGATAATATCGAAGAAGATATTGAAATCCCTTTTTCTGCTGAAAATATAGATGATCTGAATTATTTAGCTGGTCTATCAATGAATGAGGTAAATGCAACATCAAAAGATGGGGTAGCACTCGCACATGAAGAAGGTGGCGTACCTGTTATTCGTATAGAATTGCCAAAGTTAGATGCATATCATGTTGGATATTTGATGATGTTCTTTATGAAAGCGTGTGTTATCAGTGCTAACTTACTTGAGGTGAATCCATTTGATCAGCCTGGTGTAGAAGCATATAAAAAGAAAATGTTAGAGTTGTTAAAGGAAGATGTGGTGAAGGTTCGTGCATAGAGAGTTGTATGAGTTATGGCGACAAAAAGCGAGTAGTATGTATCAAGATGAACTCTTGGAAATTGCTAATAAAAAACAAGCGATAGAAGATCAATTCTATCAGTTAGTTCCTTTCGGTACGGGTGGAATGCGTGGGAGGTTAGGCGCCGGCACGAATCGTATCAATGTTCATACCATTCGTTTAGTAGCTGAAGGATTAGCTCGTCAAATTGAATGTCAGGGAGAAGCGGCGAAAATAAGTGGTGTCGTTATTGCGTATGATACACGACATTTTTCACAGGAGTTTGCTTATGAAACAGCAGGAGTTCTGGCTGCGCATGGTATACAAAGTTATGTATTTAGTGAAAGTAGACCAACTCCTGAATTAAGTTTTGCTATTCGATATTTAGCGGCTTATGCCGGAGTAGTTATTACAGCAAGTCATAATCCTAAAGAATATAATGGTTTTAAAGTATATGGACAAGATGGAGCACAGTTAACACCTCAATTTGCCGATGAAGTCTCTGAACATATGAAAAGTGTAGAAGATATTTTTAAAATTCATTCTCTCACAAAAGATGAATTATTAACATCGGGTTATTGCATTGAGATGCTAGAAAAATTGGATGATGCGTATAATGCTGCTCTAAAAACACTTGTTCAAGCTAATGGTAAAAAGGATATAAACATAGTCTATACTCCTTTGCATGGTGCAGGTCTTGTGCCGACAAAGCGTGCTTTAAAAGAGGCAGGCTTTACAAATGTACATATTGTTAACGAACAAGCTATTCAAGATGGCGATTTTCCAACAGTGTTGTATCCAAATCCAGAAGAAACTCTTACTTTTCAAATGGGGGTTGCTTTAGGGAAGGAAGTTGAAGCTGAATTAATACTAGCTACAGATCCAGATGCTGATCGTCTTGGTGTAGCGATACTTAATGAAGACCAGTATCAACTTTTGACAGGGAACCAACTTGGAGCTTTATTGTTAAACTATATACTTTCTACAATGCAAAGAGTAGGAACTTTACCTTCGAATGGGGCGATGTTAAAAACTATTGTAACCTCAGAGTTAGGGACAGCAATTGCAGATAGTTTTAACATACAAACAATAAATACACTTACAGGTTTTAAGTATATTGCTGAGAAAATTGAGGAATTTGAGACTACTGGTGAGCATTCATTTTTATTTGGTTATGAAGAAAGCTATGGATATTTAGCAAGGAATTTTGTAAGAGATAAAGATGCAGTACAAATTGCGCTCTTAACTTCAGAAATGGCTTCTTATTACAAAGAACAAAATTTAACACTTTTAGATGTACTGAACTCCCTTTACCAACAACATGGATACTATCAAGAAAAATTGTTGTCATTTACATATGAGGGGATGGAGGGACAGAAACGCATAACCAATATTATGGAGCAATTTAGAAACAAAAAACTTGCCGAAATTGCTGGAATAAAAGTTATAGCAACAGAAGATTACAAAGTTGGTTTCACATATCTTGCAAACGGTGAGAAACAAGCATTATCTTTACCAAAAACGGATGTTCTCAAATATAGATTACAAGATGGTTCATGGATTTGTATTCGACCTTCTGGAACAGAACCAAAATGTAAGATTTACATTGGAGTACGAAAGGATAGCGAAACAAAAGCATTTGAAACCATGATTGATATAGAAGAGTATATGCAAAAAATGATTAATTAAAAGTTTAAAAAGACCTCGAAATCACATGGCACATTGTGTGATTTCGAGGTTTTTTAACTATAGCTTGTCTAAAAATGAAATGAAGACTTAACAAGTTACTAAGCATTTGTTTACCAAAAAACGTGAAACTATACAAAATGCTTCCGATAATAATGGTAAGCAATTGAAAAGTTTAGGAGGTTGAGTTTCATGCGTATTGCATCCCAAGGGCAGTCAAATGATACGATTACTGCACCAACTAATACAAAAGCAATGAATGTACAGGAAAATATAACGCCTAATGTTTCAAAAGTAACCGACTCTCAACAAGTAGTAGAAAAAGCAACTACTGTTGGAGAAGAACAGGAAATTTCAAAAGAAAAACTACAACAAGCTGTAGATGTTGTAAATGAATTTTTGGAAATAAATCACAGTTCCTCGAAGTTTGTTTATCATGATGGCTTGGAACGCTATTATGTGACGATAGTGAATCGTGATACTGAGGAAGTTGTTAAGGAAATTCCACCTAAAAAATTATTAGATGCTTTCTATGAAATGCAAAAAATGGTTGGAATGATTGTAGACGAGAAAATTTAAACGGAAATTGGGAGGAAATAAACATGGTAATGAGAATGGGCGGATTAGCGTCAGGGATGGATATTGATAGTCTTGTAGAGAAACTGATGCAGGCAGAAAGAGTGCCTTTGGATAAAACTTATCAAAAAAAGCAAACGTTCGAATGGCAACGGGATGCTTACCGCGATGTTAATAAAACAACCCAGAAATTTAATCAGTTTTTAAAGGATAGTATGCGGTTACAAAGTAGCATGATGAAAAAGACAGCTACATCTTCCAATGAAAACTTAGCCACTGTAAAGGCAACAAGTACAGCTAATGGAACGCTCAATATAGAAAGTGTTACACAATTAGCTACATCAACTCAAATGATTGGTAGTCAGACAGGGTACACTGGAACAACAAAATTGTCTGCTTTAGTAGGAGAATCCGTTAAGTCAGTAGAGATTCAAGCTATTGATAAAAATGGAAATTTAGCAGAAAAGGCAACGACAATTACCTTCGACCCAACAAATGATACAGTTGATGATTTAGTGAAAAAAATCAATCAAAGCAATGCAGGTGTTACAGCACTATTCGAAAATGGACAGTTATCACTAACTGCAAATAATTCTGGTAGTGTAAAAAGTGGTAACGGCGAAATTGTATTTGGACAAGGGAAAGAATTGTTCGATGCATTAGGTATGGATAATGCGACAACAAATTCAGGTAAAAATGCAATCTTTAAAGTAAATGGCATTTCAATGGAGCGTTCATCAAATACTTTTACAATCTCTGGTTTTGAGGTATCACTGAAGTCAACTTTCAATGCAAAGTCAGGTGCAGCTGATCGCTTGGCAGCAGCACAAGTAGAATTAAATAATGCACAGGCTGCTCTACCTGGCTTAGAAGCAGAAAGAGACAGTAAGCGTATTGCATATGAAAGCTATCGAGATAATACGTATAAAAATGCATATAAGAATACTTTTGGGGAAAATAATTTAACAGCTGATCAACAGGAAAAATTTGATAAACTTTCAAATGTAGGGAAGGTTGCGCTCCTAAACTCTGGAGATTTGTCTGACCTACAATCTTTGAACATTGATTACACAGATGCAGATAGTATTAAATCATCTATTAATAATTCCAGCTTAACAGATGAACAAAAAGCAAAATTATTAAGACTATCATCCGATGATTTACAGGCATTACAAAGCCCGGATGGTGCAGATATACTTGAACGTGCACATCAAGTTGATTTTGAAAATTCATATAAAACTCTTGATAAGAAATTTTTAAATGACCTAACAACTGATGATATTGCTTTCTTATCCGAAATTAAAGGAAAAACAGGAAGTGAAATTGAACAAATTTTAGCAGGAAAAGATGACGCTATTAAAGATAAATTCGGCAAGATGGATTCAATGGATTTAAATAAATTAGCTGATTTAAGTGGTTCCTTAGAAGATTTTCAACAGTTTAGTGCCATTGAGAAAACAAATAACGAAAATGCAGCTGCATATAAAACAGCTGAAAACAATGCAGTGGCGGGTCAAAAACGTCTAGATGAAGCACAAAAATCTTATGATAATGCAAAAGCAGCATCGGATAGCGTGGCAAATGATACTTCTCCAGCTGTAGCGGCTGTAAATCTTACATCAACGACTGATACCAAAAGTATAAAAGACTCTATTCAAGAGTTTGTTAAAAATTACAATGAGATGGTAGATTCGCTAAATAGTTCATTAAAAGAGAAGAAATATCGTGACTATCCAGCACTAACAAGTGAACAACGTAAAGATATGTCTGAAAACGAACAAAAGCTTTGGGATGAAAAAGCAAAAAGTGGTTTATTACGTAGCGATTCCTTAATTCGAGATGGCTTAGCTAAAATCCGTACGCAGTTTATGTCATCGGTAAACGGACTTGGGGACGACACAATAGATTCATTAGCTGAAATTGGCATTACAACATCTGATAAATTATCGGATGGTGGAAAACTGAAAATTAATGATGCTAAACTGGATAAAGCATTAGCTAAAGACCCTGATCAAGTTGTTCAAATGTTTACTAATACAGGAAGTGTAACTACGACAACTGATGAAAATGGTAGAAAAGTTACAAAAGATTCACGTGGTATTTCACAACGTTTAACTGCTGAAATTGAAACACTTCAAAAGAATATTGAAAAAAAGGCTGGTAGAGAAGGAGCAACAGATCACACATATAGTTTAGGTAAGAAAATTGTTGAATCTGATGATCGCATTACTAAATTACAAGCAAAGTTAAAAGATATCGAAGCTCGATACTGGAAACAATTCACAGCCATGGAGAAAGCAATCAATAAAGCAAACCAGCAATCAAGTATGTTTATGCAAGGTGCAGGCTTCTAATTAGCAAGGTAGGAGAAAATTATGCAACTAATAAATCAACTATTACAGGTATCAGCTAATTTATTTAAGCTTTTGGGTGATATTCCAAATGGTGAAGAGCGCGATGAATATATTGATAATATTAACAGTATGTTAGACAAGCGTGGAAAGATTATTGAAGATTTAGTTCAAGAAGGCTTTAAATTCGATGAACAGAATCGAATTCATCGAACGTTACTGGAATTAGATAACGGGATAAAAGAACGATTGGCTGCTGTTATGGGCGCCGTAAAACAGGATATGGCAAACTTACAGAAAACGAAGAAAAGTGAAGAGCAATACTTCAATCCATATTCGAATGTTCGTGTGATGGATGGGATGTATTATGACAAAAAGAATTAACATTCACCTATTAGCTTTTCTTCATATTATGGTTTAAACTAGTAATTAAGTAACCTTTCAAAGGAGTTGTCTTTTATTGGCAGCAAATTTAACAGCACAAAATGCGTATAAACAAAATAGTGTTACCACTGCTTCCCCTGGTGAGCTGACGTTAATGCTTTATAATGGATGTTTAAAGTTCTTGCACAAAGCTAAGCTAGCAATTCAAGAAAAGAATATCCAAGAAAAAAATACTAATCTTATCAAAGCACAGGCGATTATTAGCGAGCTGATGTCGACTTTGAATATGGATATCGAAGTGTCAAAAAATATGTTTGCCCTTTATGAATATATCAACCGTCGCTTAGTCGAGGCAAACATTCAAAGTGATGTCACTATTATTGAAGAAGTTGAGGGATTAGTGACGGAATTCCGTGATACATGGAAGGAAGTAATTCGCATTAATCGACAGCAGCAATTCGGTCAGGGTAACGCTGGACAAATTTAGACAACATAGAGGCCATCAATTCATGATGGTCTCTTTTCTTTTCGAGAAAAGCGAGAAATGACATTTACATCATCGTATAAAAGGGAACGTTTAACTTATTTCAGCAGGTGTCAAAACACCCACTGAAATAGAGGAACTCAGTCTAAGAACGCCACGTCCTGTGGCAACGACTGAGTGACCAACATCACGTTGGCCCAAAGCCTCCGGCGGATGTCACGGAATCGGAAAGGAATGCTTTGTGCTAGCACAAAGCCGCTTCCGGACGCAATTATGCCGAGGCATAATTGATTTACTCATAAAATAGGACTTTATTCAGTAAAATATGTTACTTATTCCCTCTGGATGTAAAACATGCACCGTGCCATAATCAAGCTAAATAGATGTTTAGAATAGTATTGAGGTGGGAAAATGATATTTAAGCGCCAAGAAGGCTTTCGATTTAAATTCGAGGAGCCTGTTCAAATGACTTTTGCGATATACGAGAATGGTAGAGACAATCAAGCACAAACGGCAATGGCTGATTTGCTTGATATAAGTCCACGAGGGTTAAAGATGTTTACTGAGGTGGATTTAGGTGTTAATCCTCGTCCTTTGGATTTACGCTTTATTCTGGATACAAGAGAGGTACGAGCTTATGGAGAAGTCATTTGGAGCCGTCCTTTTGGTACTGGTAAGCAGTATGGTGTGAATTTCAATGATCAAGAATCGGTTGAAGATTTGATTGTCGAAGAGTTGAAGTTGCGCCGAAGAAAAGAAGCGGATGAGGCAAAACTAAATAATATTCATTTATAAAGTGAAACATTCATCAGTGAGAGATTTTGTTCATCAATCACCTAGCTTCGTTGCTTTTACAGATACTGCTCATGCAGGAAAAAATTTTTTTTTGAAAAAAAGAATTATTTTAGAGGAATTTCGCACACTTGTGTAGAAATATAAAGTATAGCAGTTATAAAGGAGGAGTTTACATGTTAAACTTTAACATTCGTGGTGAAAATATTGAGGTAACTCCAGCTATTCGAGAATATGTTGAGAACAAAGTCGAGAAAGTTGAACGTTATTTTAACGAAGATGTTAACGCCAACGCTAACGTAAATTTAAAGGTTTATAATGACAAGCAAACTAAAGTGGAAGTTACAATTCCGATGAAGAACTTAACTCTTCGTGCAGAAGAGCGTCATACAGATATGTATGCTGCGATTGATTTGATCGTTGATAAATTAGAACGTCAAATCCGTAAGCATAAAACGAAAGTAAACCGTAAATTCCGTGAGCGTGAAGGTACAGGCCTTTATTTTGCTACTTCTCAAGCAGCCGCTGATGCAGTGACAGAGGAAGATGAATACTCAATTGTTCGTACAAAGCAATTTGATTTAAAACCGATGGATCAAGAAGAAGCTGTTTTACAAATGAATATGCTAGGGCATGATTTCTATATCTTTACAGATGCGGAATCAAACGGCACAAATATTGTCTATAAACGTAAAGACGGTAAATACGGCTTAATTGAAACAACTTAATCTTAAACATGTTCAAGGGCTCTCGCCATAGCGGGAGCCTTTTTTATCTTCATTCAGTAGAACATTCTTATCTCAATAGGTGGTGGAATGATTGCAGGTATATCTTTTCTCCAAACGCCTACTGAATAAAGATAAACCTCTGGCAGATGTCACAGATTTCGAAAGGAGTCAATATAAGGATGTTAGCCTAAAACCGTCGCTTCATGCGACAACGGCTAACTGACCTGCGTAGTGCAGGCCTTAGCACAATTCAAAATCCGGACGCAATTACGCCAAGGATTTCTTTTTATGCTAGGGACTCTGTTTGCATGAATCTGTTATACAATGGTAAAATGAAAGTTGAGACTATATAGGAAGTGAAAAAATTCATGGTAAACCTATTAAATAAATTATTTGATTTCAATAAACGTGAACTAAAAAAATTAGAAAAAATCGCTGACCAGGTTGAGGGATTCGCTTCTCAAATGGAACAGCTTTCAGATGATCAATTACAAGCGAAAACAGAAGAATTTAAAAAACGCTTTGCCGACGGAGAGCCTTTAGAGTCGATTCGTGCGGAAGCTTTTGCGGTTTGTCGTGAAGCATCAAAGCGTGTGTTAGAGATGTACCCATTCCGTGTGCAAATTATGGGTGCTGCGGCATTAGATGAAGGTAATATTGCGGAAATGAAAACTGGTGAAGGTAAAACGTTAACGGCTACGATGGCTGTTTACTTGAATGCCATTACTGGTAAAGGCGTACATGTTGTAACAGTCAATGAATATTTAGCGGGTCGTGATGCTGAGGAAATGGGACATCTATATAATTTCTTAGGCTTAACGGTTGGTTTAAATTTGAACAGCCTGTCAAAAGAAGAAAAACGTGCTGCTTATGAAGCTGATATTACGTATAGTACGAACAATGAGTTAGGCTTTGACTATTTACGTGATAATATGGTGCTTTATAAAGAAGAACGTGTACAACGTCCGCTACATTTTGCGGTAATCGATGAGGTTGACTCAATTTTAATTGATGAAGCGCGTACGCCATTAATTATTTCGGGTCAGGCTGGGAAATCGGCGCAGCTTTATAAACAGTCTAATGCGTTTGTTCGTATGTTAAGTGCGGAAACGGATTACACATATGAAGAGTCGACAAAGGGTGTTACGTTGACAGATGCTGGTGTTGAAAAGGCAGAGAAAGCATTTGGCATTGATAACCTATTTGATTTAACGCATGTACGTTTAAACCATGCGATTAACCAATCGTTAAAGGCACATGTAAGTATGCATAATGATATTGATTATGTTGTACAAGAGGGCGAAATCATTATTGTTGACGGCTTTACTGGTCGTTTAATGAAAGGTCGTCGCTACTCAGATGGGCTGCATCAGGCAATCGAGGCCAAAGAGGGCGTAGAGATTCAAAATGAATCGATGACGATGGCGACAATTACATTCCAAAACTATTTCCGTATGTATCAAAAGCTTTCAGGTATGACAGGTACAGCGAAAACAGAGGAAGAAGAATTCCGTAATATTTATAATATGAGTGTTGTGGCGATTCCAACGAATAAGCCAATTGCTCGTGATGACCGTCCTGACTTAATTTTTGCTTCTATGGAAGGAAAATATAAAGCGGTGGCGGCAGATATTGCAGAGCGCCATAAAGCTGGACAACCAGTTCTTGTCGGTACTGTTGCTATTGAAACATCTGAAATTATTTCGGATTTGTTGAATAAACATAAAATCCCACATAACGTTTTAAACGCGAAGAACCATGAGCGTGAAGCAGAAATTATTGCGAATGCTGGTACGAAGGGTGCCGTAACGATCGCTACGAACATGGCTGGTCGTGGTACAGACATTAAGCCTGGAGAAGGTGTAATGGAGATTGGCGGTCTAGCGGTAATTGGTACGGAGCGTCATGAATCTCGTCGTATCGATAATCAGCTACGTGGTCGTTCTGGTCGTCAAGGGAATCCAGGGGTTACTCAATTCTATCTGTCACTAGAAGATGAATTAATGCGTCGTTTCGGCTCTGATAATATGAAATCCATGATGATGAAATTAGGGATGGATGATTCACAGCCACTTCAATCTAAAGTTGTTTCAAGAGCGGTAGAATCGGCTCAAAAACGTGTTGAAGGTAATAACTTCGATTCTCGTAAACGTTTATTACAATATGATGATGTGCTACGTCAGCAACGTGAGATTATTTATCAAGAGCGTTACGACGTATTAGAAACAGAAAATATGCGCGTGCTTGTTGAGTCGATGATTCAAGAAACAATCGATGACATTGTCGCAGTATATACGCAAGGTGAGCAGAAGGATTGGAACTTAAAAGCGATTGATGACTTTGTCGCTGCAAACCTATTGGATGAAGGCGTTCTGAAGATGGAAGATTTCCAAGGTAAATCTGTAGAAGAGATTAACCAGCTAATTTCGAACACTGTCCAAGCACGTTATGATGAAAAAGAAGAACAGCTTACATCAGAGCGTATGCGTGAATTTGAAAAAGTTATCTTATTACGTTCAATTGATACGAAGTGGATTGATCATATTGATGCTATGGATCAGCTACGTCAAGGTATCCACCTTCGTGCATATGGTCAAAATGACCCTCTTCGTGAGTATCAACAAGAAGGCTTTGCTATGTTTGAGGATATGGTTGCTTCCATTCGCGAAGATGTAGCAAAATATGCGATGAAGGCAGAGATCCATAATAATTTAGAGCGTGAGGAAGTTGCAAAAGGTCAAGCTGTTAATCCGAAAGAGGATGGCGGTTCAGCTCCGAAAAAGCAACCTGTCCGTAAGGCTGAAAATGTTGGGCGTAATGATTTATGTCCATGTGGAAGCGGTAAGAAATTTAAAAACTGCCATGGTGCAGGTCAATAACATTATAATGACGGAAAAGACCATTTTAACGATAAGTTAAAATGGTCTTTTTTCTATGTTTAGGATATTTTCACGATTTAATGCAATGAAATATCTAAAAATTCAGAAAAAGGTACATAATACTACAACAATAGGTAAATAGTTCAATGAAAAGGGTAATGTTTATAACTTTTTTCTGATTTATTATGAATATAAGTTTATAGTCTGAAAGTTGTGATAAATGACAGAGGAGGTGATTGATATGTGGAGATAAAAAATCCTCGAGAACAGCAGTCCGCGGAAGACCTTCTCGAGGAAATGCATTGGGGTATACCAATATATTTCTAAAAAAATAAAGGAGGGTTAACAATGCAGTATGATGACATTATGAGTAGCGAAACGATGCTGTATAAGCCGGAGTATGATGCCTTGGGAAACTTGTGCACACGCGTAATTGAAAGGGATAACGAATATATTTCAAAATTAGCGCCGACAAAATTAATGGATTATAATCTACGATATTTTGGTTCAAGTTTAAGAGGGGCTCTCGATGGATCGAGAATGATACTAGGAAAGTTGAATAAAAATCCAATAGTTGTTCATGAACGAAGTAATATTGTATGGTTTCCAAGTAAGTCTTATATAAGACCTGAATGTCAATGGTTTGCTGTCCATCATATCCTGGACTATCAAGCTATGGATAAAAAGAATACAAAAGTAATTTTTATGAACGGCTATGAAATTACTGTGGATCTAAGTTTCAGATCATTTGAATACAGAATTCAAAGAGCGTATTTACTAAAATATAAACTGGAAAAACGAACTAAGCTATTAGTTCAATATGATCAAGGCAGAGTATTCCCGCGAATGACGAACAACGTTATCTTTGACGATGATAAAGATAGAAACAAAACAGTGTTGTAAAAAAGTATGTTTTCCTTCGTAAAAACGTTATAATGAAGTGATACGGGGCTTGAAAGAAATGAGGGAGAAGTATTTTAAATTCATTTCTTAACCTGTTTTTAAGCTTTTAAAACCAGCCCCATTAAAAATGTTCGGAGGATTTAACAATGATTGAATTAGCAGATGTACGTAACGCGTTAGACACTTCAGCCAAAAAATTGGCGGACTTTAGGGGGTCTCTTTGACTTAGAAAACAAAGAGGCACGCATGCAGGAATTAGATGAAATGATGCTTGAGCCAGGCTTCTGGGATGACCAGCAAGGTGCACAGGTAATCATTAATGAGAGCAATGGCTTAAAGGCAATTGTTAATGAATATAAAGATTTAGTGGAAACACACGAGAACCTAGATATGACGCTAGAGCTATTGCAAGAAGAGCCTGATGAAGAATTGCAGGAGGAGCTAGGCAATGAATTAGTAGAATTCCAGCAAAAAATGGGCGATTTTGAGCTGCAATTACTATTAAGTGGCCCTTATGATCAAAACAATGCGATTTTAGAGCTGCACCCAGGAGCAGGTGGTACGGAATCTCAGGATTGGGGCTCAATGCTACTTCGTATGTACACACGCTGGGCTGAGAAACGTGGCTTTAAAGTGGAAACAGTTGATTATCTTCCTGGAGATGAAGCAGGTATTAAATCTGTAACATTGTCCATTAAGGGTCATAATGCTTACGGCTATTTACAAGCAGAAAAAGGTGTTCATCGTTTAGTACGTATTTCACCGTTTGACTCTTCGGGTCGTCGTCATACATCATTCGTTTCTTGCGATGTTATGCCTGAATTCGATGATAATATTGAAATTGATATTCGCACAGAGGATTTAAAAATTGATACGTATCGTGCAACAGGAGCAGGTGGTCAGCATATTAATACGACAGATTCAGCTGTTCGTATTACGCATACTCCTACTGGTACTGTCGTACAATGTCAGGCAGAACGTTCACAAATTAAAAACCGTGAAAAAGCTATGACGATGTTAAAAGGGAAGCTTTATCAATTAGAGATTGAAAAGCAGCAAGCACAGCTAGATGAAATCCGTGGCGAACAGAAGGAAATCGGCTGGGGTTCACAAATTCGTTCATACGTATTCCATCCTTACTCAATGGTGAAGGATCATCGTACAAATGAAGAAACAGGTAATGTAGGAGCGGTGATGGATGGCGATTTAGATCCATTCATTAACGCATACTTACGTTCAAAAATCGGGTAATGAAGTCCCCTCAGAGGCACAGTAACATTGTGCTTTTGAGGGGTTTTTATTTTCACTACAATTACACCAAAGCGAAATTCATTGCTTTAAAAAGGTGGGTGATTCGGGGTGTCCTGACTAATCTGCTTGCGCTCATTCATGTAATGCTTATATAACATCGATGCATTGACAAATTGCTTGCTAATCGAAGCATATTGAATGGGTAATTCAATTTGTTTATCGTTTTTCAGTGTGACGATACAGCCCGTTTTACTCGGTACAATATTCGAAATGGCGTGAAGTCCAATCCAGATGTTGTGGACAGAGTTTGGCGAATAGATTGGTAGAAAAATACACGGATAACCATAATCATAAGCAACAACGATTGGAAGCTTATGTTGATTGCCGAAGAAGCGTTTAGCGGAATGCTTCGCTGCTTCATAGGTTGTACCTAGTGAAATACAAGATTTCCGTAATATATGCATTGGCCTCCGTGTAACAATAAGTTCATTATGCTTATCGATTACCCGAGTGAAAATTTTAGAGTCGTACTGAACTGGCTGAAGTAAATAGGTGTTAAAAGAAAGTAAATATCCATTGACGTAGTTTGCTGACATCTATGTAAGCCTCCTTTTCTATTTCTTCTTGAAGTGTATAACACAAAAATAAATTCAGAAAATATAGATAAAAGAAGGAAGTTCGTGCTATTTCAAGCAATTGCTTAGAAAAATTGCTTAAAATAGCACGAGATTAATAGTAAATCGAAGTGATTTTCAGTTCTAAAGCATTGCATTTTAATTTCAATTTTCTTATAATTTAGAAAAGGATCGAGGTGAGATCGTTGGATAAATATTATTCGTATACAGATTTTCTAAAAGCCGTTGGTCAGACAAAGAAAGTTGATGAGGCAGAGAAATTATTAAACGAGATTTATTTAGATTTATTTTTAAATCATATCCAGCGTAAGCATCGTGAAGAGCAGCTCATGGTTCTGATAGATAGAGCACTCGATGACAAAGATGAAAATGCATTTCATCTATACGCAACCGAACTAGTAGCTTTACACCAAGATACAACTGAATAATATGACGAGCCCGCTCTCTGATATTGGAGGGTGGGATTTTTTTGTGATTTTATTTGTAAAATTGATGAGTGGATACCTTGAATTCGTTAGGAGTGTAGAGTATGTAGAAGGCTCAGAGAAGAAAAGAAGACATTTTGGAGTCTCTTTTGCCAGGATTCTATACACCGTTAAAGAAGTAAAGCATCCCAAGTTGTGTCTCTCTTTTTTTATTTTTCCCGAAAAGTTTTTTTATAGTGTCACAAATCCCCATTAATTTCAGTTATATAGGTTAGAAAGGAGGGGAGAGATTTGACTGTACTGAATAACTCCAAGGAAAAAGCCGATTTAGATATAAAATCTATCGTGGAACAAGTTCAAACAGGCAATATTCATGCCTATACAGAAATAATTCGTTGTTTTCAAAAGCCAATCTATATTTACTGCTACTATCTTTTAGGAAATAAAGAAGAAGCTGAGGATGCTTCACAAGATATTTTTATAAAGGGATTAGAGAATATTAGTCATTTTTCTTATACTGTTTCTTTCTCAGCATGGCTTTATAAGATTGCTCATCATCACTGTATTGATTTAATAAAAAAGAAAAATAAAGGTTTTAAATTTTGGACAAGTTTTAAGAAAGATCATGCGTACAAGCACACTCATGAACAAGGATTTCAATATGACGATATCATTCATGAGTTATTAGAACAGTTACATATGGACGAAAGAAGGATTCTGCTACTTCGGTCAATAGAGGATTATAGCTTCGACGAAATTGCTTCTATTATGGAACTTAAGCCAACTACTGTTCGAAAAAAATATGAACGATTACGTAAAAAATTGTTGAAAAAGAATAAGTTAGGAGGGGAAAGTTATGAACACTCGTTCAAAACAGGAGGATAAAGCGTTAGATCAGTTAGAAAGATTAATCCGAGAAACCCCAATGGAAGTTGATTTAGTTAATCGTACAATGAACAAATTCGAAAGTACTCGTTATACAAAGCAGCCAGAAAGCTTTAGAACTTCTAAGAACAAGCGTCAAAAAGTAATGATGATTACGGCCTCTGCAGCAATGATTTTTAGTCTTATATTTATTTCTAGTTTAGTTTCACCAACTTTGGCTGCAACGATCAAACAAGTTCCCGTGCTTTCTTCTATTTTCAAACTCGCTGGTGATCTTGGCCTGCAAACTGCTGATGAGAAAGGGCTCTCAACGAAACTTAATACAAGTGCTACTCATGATGATTTTACATTAAATGTATCAGAAGTAGTGTATGACGGTACACGCGTTTCAATAGCTATTGAACGCCCTCATAAAGAAGATGAGAAAGAAACGTTAATGGAACGTATCAATAATATCGAATTGCTCATTAATGATGCTCCTGTTGAATCCTTTGCTCCGGATAAATCTATTGGAATTGTTACGAAGCCAGGTAAAGATAATGATTCTGCTATTATTGAGTTTTCTGATTTGAGAAACCAGGGAGGAAGTCCTTTCCCAGAACAGTTTGATTTAACAGTATCGGCTACAATAGATGGCATACAGGATCCTTTCAAAATTGATATTCCTGTGAATAAAATCGAAAACTATCTGACTTTACAACCTAATGTAAGTCGAGAATACAAAAATATTCATTTTAGTGTTGAAAAAGTCGAATTTACACCAATAACGACAGGATTAACTACACGAGTTGTTTTAACTGACAACTCAATTTTCACGCTACCTTTACTAACGATGGGTGTAGATATTTTTGATGATCAAGGCCATAAACTTAAATTAATTGGCGGAAATGGTTGGAATGCTACAGATGGAAACATTCATATCTCTGATCTTAGATTCCAGCCATTTGAATCTATTCCCAAAACATTAACTCTTAAGCCATATATACACCTCTTTGATGAAAATGAAATGGGAGCATTTCAAATGGATGAAAATGGTGAGCCAAAGATTCAATATATTCCTGAGTTAGAGGTTACGCTCCCTATTAATTCACAAAAATAAAAAAGTAGAGAAAGTGAGGCAAATCTCACTTTCTCTACTTTTTAGTATTTCAAACTATTTACTTAAAAATATAATTTTCCAACCGAGCCGATTAGTTTTACTGGTAACCCGAGCAGTAATTCAGCTAGCTGATCAGTTCCCCCCAGCAACCCAATCAAAACCCCTAGGCTCCGCTTACATAACCTTTTAATAAACCTAAACCCGGCGAGCAATTCGTCACCAAACAGTGAATTTCCTGCTAAGATCATGTATTTACATCGTCCTATCCCGATTAGCTAACATTTGGAAAGGGTAATCTATTGATAGAGAGGTTCCGATTAATCATTGTAGTACATACGTTCTGTTGGATTCATCGCAAATAGAGCAAATGAGAAAATATTTACAAACATTCGTTCGTTAAATGTTCGAAATTTTAATAACGCTATGCTAAAATATATGTACAAATTGGAAGGAAAGGACGGGGACATGTGTGCAAACATTTGATTTACAAGCGCCATATACGCCTAATGGGGATCAGCCACAGGCAATTGCGGAATTAGTGGAGGGTGTACGTGCAGGTAAACGTCATCAAACGTTGCTTGGGGCAACAGGAACGGGAAAAACGTTTACGATCTCTAATGTCATTAAAGAAGTAAAAAAACCGACACTTATTATGGCACACAATAAAACACTAGCGGGTCAATTATATAGTGAGTTTAAAGAGTTCTTCCCTGATAATGCAGTTGAATACTTTGTTAGCTACTATGATTACTTTCAGCCAGAGGCTTATGTACCGCAGACGGATACTTATATCGAGAAAGATTCAAGCATTAATGATGAAATTGATAAGTTGCGTCACTCTGCGACATCTTCATTATTCGAGCGCGATGATGTCATTATTATTGCATCCGTGTCCTGTATTTATGGTCTAGGTTCTCCAGAAGAATATCGTGAACTGGTCGTATCAGTGCGTACGGGAATGGAAATTGAACGTAATCAGTTGCTTCGAAAATTGGTCGATGTACAGTATGAGCGTAATGATGTGAGTTTTACACGTGGGACGTTTCGGGTACGTGGTGATGTAGTGGAAATTTTCCCTGCATCCCGTGATGAACATTGTATCCGCGTGGAATTTTTCGGGGATGAGATTGATCGAATTCGAGAGGTGGATGCGTTAACTGGAGAAATACTAGCAGAGCGTGATCATGTTGCTATTTTCCCAGCGTCCCACTTCGTTACACGAGAAGAAAAAATGCTAAAAGCTATTGATAATATTGAAAAAGAGTTGGAGGAGCGTTTAGCTCTTTTGCGTTCAGAGGATAGATTATTGGAGGCGCAGCGTTTAGAGCAACGCACTCGTTATGATTTAGAAATGATGCGTGAAATGGGCTTTTGCTCGGGGATTGAAAACTACTCGCGTCATTTAACATTGCGTGAAGCGGGGGCGACGCCATATACACTACTTGACTATTTCCCTGATGATTTTTTACTTGTTGTCGATGAAAGTCACGTTACTTTGCCACAAGTTCGAGGGATGTATAACGGTGACCAAGCACGTAAAGGTGTGCTAGTTGAGCATGGCTTCCGTTTGCCATCAGCACTAGATAACCGCCCTTTACGTTTTGAAGAATATGAGAAACATATACATCAAGCTATTTATGTATCGGCGACACCTGGTCCGTACGAGCTTGAGCATACGCCGGAAATGGTGCAGCAAATTATTCGTCCAACTGGGCTGCTTGATCCACAAATTGACGTACGTCCTATTGAAGGGCAAATTGATGATTTAATCGATGAGATTCAAGGTCGTATTGCTCGTGATGAACGAGTGCTCGTTACAACGTTGACGAAAAAAATGTCAGAGGATTTATCAGCTTATTTGAAAGAGATGGGCTTAAAGGTGGAGTACTTGCATTCAGAGATTAAGACGCTAGAGCGAATTGAAATTATTCGTGAGCTGCGAAAAGGTACTTATGATGTTCTAATCGGCATTAACTTATTGCGAGAAGGGCTAGATATTCCTGAAGTTTCTCTTGTGGCAATTTTAGATGCTGACAAGGAAGGGTTTTTACGTTCAGAGCGTTCATTAATTCAAACGATTGGACGTGCCGCGCGTAATGCTAATGGTCATGTCATTATGTATGCAAATAATATGACGGATTCGATGAAAAAGGCGATTGAGGAAACGAAACGTCGTCGAGCATTGCAAATGGCGTATAACGAGGAGCATGGTATTACACCGAAAACGATTGTGAAGAAAATTCCTGATGTTATTCGTGCGACACAGGTGGCAGAGGAAGAAGAGACTTATGTAGCGAAGGCTACAAAAGGTAAGAAGCTGACGAAGGCGGAAAAAGAGCAGTTACTTGCTACGCTAGAATTAGAAATGAAGGAAGCAGCAAAAGCACTCGATTTCGAACGTGCTGCTGAGTTGCGCGATACAATATTTGAATTGAAATTAGAAGGGTGAACGGCTTGTGAAAAATACTGAAATAGTCGTGCAGGGCGCACGAGCACATAATTTAAAAAATATTAATGTCACAATTCCACGCGATCAATTAGTCGTGCTAACAGGTTTATCGGGCTCAGGGAAATCATCATTAGCGTTCGATACGATTTATGCCGAGGGACAACGTCGTTATGTAGAATCCCTTTCAGCCTATGCCCGTCAATTCCTTGGTCAAATGGATAAACCAGACGTCGATGCGATAGAGGGATTATCTCCTGCTATTTCAATCGATCAAAAAACGACGAGCCGTAACCCACGTTCGACAGTTGGGACAGTAACGGAAATCTATGATTATTTACGTTTGCTATATGCACGTATTGGTAAGCCTATTTGTCCAAATCACGGTATAGAAATTACCTCTCAAACGATTGAGCAAATGGTCGATCGTTTATTAACTTATCCAGAAAGAACGAAAATGCAGTTGCTTGCTCCAATGGTAGCAGGGCGTAAGGGAACACATGTAAAGCTACTGGAAGATTTAAAAAAGCAAGGCTTTGTTCGTGTACGTATCGACGGTGAGCTACGTGATTTAGATGATTCGATTGAACTTGATAAAAATAAAAAACATTCAATAGAAGTAGTCATCGATCGTGTTGTGATGAAGGAAGGCGTCGCGGCACGTCTTAGTGATTCCTTAGAGACAGCATTACGTTTGGCAGATGGGCGAGTACTTGTCGATGTGATGGAACATGAGGAATTATTATTTAGTGAGCATCATGCTTGCCCATTATGTGGTTTTTCAATCGGTGAGCTAGAGCCTCGTATGTTTTCATTTAACAGTCCATTCGGAGCTTGTCCAAGCTGTGATGGTTTAGGCTCGACACAAGAGGTTGATCTTGAATTAGTAGTACCCGATTGGGATCGAAGTTTATTAGAGCATGCTTTAGCACCGTGGGAACCGACAAGCTCTCAATATTATCCTCAGTTATTAAAGGCTGTGTGCGATCATTATGATATCCCGATGGACGTACCTGTAAAGGATCTACCGAAAGAAAAGATGGATAAAATTTTATATGGTTCTGGTAAAGATAAAATCCATTTCCATTATGAAAATGAGTTTGGCAATGTGCGAGATCAAATGATTGAATTCGAAGGTGTTGTCCGTAATGTGGAGCGCCGCTTTAAGGAGACAACGTCTGATTACGTGCGTGAACAAATGGAAAAATATATGGCCCAGCAAGCATGTCCATCTTGTAAAGGGTATCGCTTAAAGCCTGAAACATTAGCTGTAAAGCTAGCAGATAAGCATATTGGTGAAGTGACACAGTATTCGATTCAGGAAGCTGATACATTTTTCAAAGAGCTGGATTTATCAGAAAAGGATATGAAAATTGCTCGACTTGTTTTACGTGAAATTGAAGAGCGCCTTGGCTTCCTTGTCAATGTAGGGCTAGATTATTTAACATTAAGTCGAGCGGCAGGAACACTTTCAGGGGGAGAAGCTCAACGAATTCGCCTTGCAACGCAAATCGGCTCGCGCTTAACGGGTGTTCTCTATATTTTAGATGAGCCATCAATCGGCTTGCACCAACGTGATAATGATCGACTTATTAGCACATTGCAAAATATGCGTGATATTGGCAATACGCTTATTGTTGTCGAGCACGATGAAGATACAATGCTGGCGGCGGATTATCTTATTGATGTTGGTCCTGGTGCAGGTGTGCATGGCGGTCAAATTGTAGCGGCAGGAACACCTCAGGAAGTAATGGAAAATGAAGAGTCTTTGACGGGGCAATATTTAAGCGGTAAGAAGTTTATTCCACTGCCAATTGAGCGCCGTAAACCGAATGGACGTAAATTATCGATTAAAGGTGCCAAAGAAAATAATCTTCAAAATGTGAAAGTGGATGTGCCACTTGGCTTATTCGTTGCTGTAACTGGAGTTTCAGGTTCAGGTAAATCAACGCTTATTAATGAAATTTTATATAAGTCCTTAGCTCAAAAGCTAAATCGTTCAAAGGTGAAGCCCGGCGAACATAAAGAGGTAACGGGGATTGATGAACTCGAAAAGGTTATAGATATTGACCAATCACCAATCGGTCGTACACCTCGCTCAAATCCTGCTACGTATACAGGCGTTTTTGATGATATTCGAGATGTTTTTGCAACAACAAACGAAGCAAAAGTACGTGGCTATAAAAAAGGTAGATTTAGCTTCAACGTTAAGGGAGGTCGCTGTGAGGCTTGTCGTGGTGACGGTATTATAAAAATTGAAATGCATTTCCTTCCAGATGTTTATGTGCCATGTGAAGTTTGTCATGGAAAGCGTTATAACCGTGAAACACTTGAAGTGAAATATAAAGATAAGAGCATTGCAGATATTTTAGATATGACGATTGAAAACGCAGTCGTATTCTTCGAAAATATTCCGAAAATCCAGCGTAAGCTACAAACAATCGTGGATGTAGGATTAGGTTATATGAAATTAGGACAACCTGCCACAACGTTATCTGGTGGTGAGGCTCAGCGTGTAAAATTAGCCTCTGAATTACACCGTCGTTCAACAGGTAAATCATTCTATATTTTAGATGAGCCGACAACAGGCTTACATGCGCATGATATTGCACGTTTACTCGTTGTTTTACAGCGCCTTGTAGAAAATGGCGATTCAGTGCTAGTCATCGAACATAATTTAGATGTCATCAAAACAGCAGACTACATTATCGATCTAGGGCCTGAAGGTGGCGACAAAGGTGGTACGATTGTGGCGACAGGTACGCCAGAAGAAGTCGTTGAAGTCAGCGGCTCATATACAGGTAAATATTTAAAGCCAATATTAACAAGAGATCGTCTACGTATGGAAGATGCTTTAGCCAAGGCTTCTCAATAAAGTACCCACTAAAAAAGTTCGCAATTTGCGAACTTTTTTTACGTTAGGGGCATACTGGGAAGGTGGATGTCGATAAGAACTAAAAGTAGGGTAATAAAACGTGAAAGTTAATCGATAAACTTCAAAAGTTGGGTGACATTCTATTAAAACGAATGTCATATGAATAAGTTGATCTTCGTTCCGGCTGGATGCGCCCAGCCGGAACGGAAATCAACCACACCTTATGGTAATGTGCCTAAAATAAGATATTTTCCCAATTTTTTGTTTTTGGGTGAAACTTTTCACAATGTGTTTCGTATAAATACTATAACGAACTGAGGGAGGCTAATTTTAATTATGCAAAATGAACGTCAACGAATTTTAGAACTTGTGGAAAAAGGAACAATTTCAGCGCAAGAGGCGATTACATTATTAGAAGCATTAGAGCAACCTAGCAAGTCCACTCAACATGTTATGAATGATGTGTCAAATGAGGGCCAGCATTCCCAAACAGAAAAAGAGTCAGTATTTAAAGGTGAAAGTCCTAAGAGTGAACAATCGCAAAAAGACGAGGATTTCCCTAAATATTTCCAAGAAGAAATGAAGGACTTCCGTAAAGATTTATCACAAATTGGTTCACTTTTTATGGATATGATGAATACGGCAGTAAAAAAGGTCAAAGAATTTGATGTAGCTTCTCCATTTGGTGATAAATTTGAGTTTACACATACGGAAGAAGTTGCAGCTGAACATGTAGATAAAATAATTGCTGAATTACCGAATGGCAATTTTTCATTAGAAACCGCTGAAGGAGATAGCTTCCAAGTCGTTTGCAAGGTAAAGGCACCTCTTGTTAATGATAGTGAAGAGGAAACACGTGCTAATTTCCTAGAGCAATTCGTTGTCAAAGAAGATGGAGATTCATTACGAATCTTAAGTCAACTTAAGCTAGTGCAAGTAAATGTGAAAGTCCTTGTTCCAAAGGATAAATTAGAAAAATTATCAGTACGTTTAATGAACGGAAGTGTTACTTTACAAGATACGGACTTCGAGCATTTAAAAGTAAAGACATTAAACGGTGCGATTAAAGGCTCTAAATTTAACTTTGGAAAGGCAGAAGTGGATTCTTCTAATGGTTCCATTGAATTAACAAATGTTCGTGGTAAAGATTTAGAGGCTGAAACATTGAATGGCCGTGTTTATTTAGATGGCGCATTGGATGAAGTTGAAGCAAAATCGGTTAATGGACATGTTGTGGTCACAACTTGCTCTACTAATTCATCGAAAATCAAAGCACAAACAGTCGCAGGAGCCGTTGAATTGTATGTGCCACGTACAATATCGTTAAGCGGTAAAATTGTTACGAATTTTGGTAAAGTAGATGTAGGTATTCAAGATGCTTCAAAAATTGAATCACAAGATCAATTTTTATCAAAAGTCGTACGTTTCGATAAAGAAGTAGAGAATGCTAATCGTCTATTTATCGAAGGTGAGTCTAAAACAGGTGCAGTTTTAGTACGCTATACAACGACTGACGAGCAAACTGTTTAACTAACAAAAGCATTCAGGCTATGTATACTAACATAGTTTGAATGCTTTTTTTGCTTAAAAACTTTAGAAAGGCAGAAATCGAATTTCCTCTAATGGGCTCGATTTCTGTTATTTTGTTTGTCGAGGTTGTAACACATTTATGGCAATCAGATAACGAAATAACAGGAACTACCACGGAATGAAATGAAACTGTAATAATAAAGGTAGAAATTGAGTGTTATAATAGGTTACGAAATACCTCTTACATGTAAGAGATTTAGGTGGTTTAAATATGATAGAAATGAAAAATGTGACAAAGAAATACCCAAATGGTGTTGTTGCGACAAATGGAATTTCCGTTAACATAAAGCAAGGTGAATTTGTCTACGTTGTAGGTCCAAGTGGAGCAGGTAAATCTACATTCATTAAATTAATGTATCGCGAGGAAAAAGCTACTTCGGGAGAAATCACTGTTAATGGTATAGATTTAGCTTCCTTGAAAAATAAAAAAGTACCTTTTTTACGTCGTCAAATCGGAGTGGTTTTCCAAGATTTTAAACTTTTACCTCGTTTGAATGTTTATGAAAATGTAGCGTTTGCTCTAGAGGTAATCGAGGAAGAACCAGCAGAAATTCGCCGCCGAGTGATGGAGGTTTTAGAGCTTGTAGGACTGAAGCAAAAGGCAAGAATGTTCCCTAATGAACTGTCAGGTGGCGAACAGCAGCGTGTTTCGATTGCACGATCAATCGTGAATGTGCCGAAGGTCGTTATTGCGGATGAACCTACCGGGAATCTTGACCCTGAAACGTCTTGGGATATTATGAATTTATTTGAAGAAATTAATGCGAGAGGTACAACTATAGTAATGGCAACACATAACCGTGAAATCGTAAATACGATTCGTCGTCGAGTAATTGCAGTAGAAGGCGGAATGATTGTCCGTGATGAGCACGGAGGTGACTACGGCTATGAAAATTAATACGGTAAAACGTCACTTTAGAGAAAGTTTAAAGTCTCTTGGTCGTAATAGCTGGATGACTATTGCTTCCGTAAGTGCAGTTACAGTTACATTAATATTAGTAGGCGTCTTTGCGCTTATCATGATGAATTTAAATAAAGTAGCATCTGATTTAGAAAACGATGTTGAAATTAAAGTATTAATTGATGAAACAGCAGGTAAAGCTGATGAAAAAGCGCTCATGGAAAAAATTAAGAAATTGCCAGATATCGCTGAGATGACTTATTCGACAAGAGAAAATGAATTATCTAAATTAGTAAAAGATTTTGGGGACGATTTTAAACTATTTGAGCAAAGTAACCCATTACGTAATGTTATTTATGTGAAGGCTTCAGATCCTCAGCAAACAGCTAAAGTTGCTAAAACAATTGATAAATTTAATTATACATATGACGTTATGTATGGTGAAGGCAAAGTTGAAAAGCTGTTTAACTTCTTGAATATTAGCCGTAACGTAGGGATTGTGCTTATTTTAGGATTATTATTTACAGCAATTTTCTTAATTTCTAATACGATTCGAATTACTATTATTGCGCGTCGAGATGAAATAGAAATTATGAAACTTGTAGGAGCAACGAATTCATTCGTGCGTATCCCATTTTTATTAGAAGGAATGTGGCTCGGAATTTTAGGTTCTATTATTCCGATTGCGGTCATCGCAACTCTTTACCACAATGTATATAAAATTATTGCGCCTCGATTAAAAGGCGAACTTGTCCAAGTACTTGATTTCTCACCTCTTGTGTACCAAGTAAGCGCTCTACTATTACTGATCGGTGTGCTAATCGGTATTTGGGGAAGTTTCATGTCAGTACGTAAGTTTTTAAAAATTTAGCTTTGTGAAGCAGGACAAGCATCAACCAAAATTAATAGTCGAAAAGGAGTTCAACCGGTGAAAAGTATGGCGAAAAACTTAATGAAATCACTTGCTGCAGCATCTGCACTATGTCTTTTTATCCAAACTCCATCAGCTTATGCAAATAGTTTATCGGATTTAAAAGATGAAAAAAGACAAATTGAATCAAAGAAAGATGGCTTAAATTCATCCATCAATAATAAATCAAATGCTATTAATGTAAATGAAGACAAGCAGCAAAAAATATTAGATCAAATTCAAACATTAAATGCTGAAATTGATAAAACGAATAGCAATATTAAAAATGTATTGGAAGAAATTCAATCTACAAATAAAGAAATAAAGTCTTTAAAAGATGATATAGCCGAGCTTCTACGCAAAATTGAAGAGCGTGATTTATTGTTAGAGGATCGTGCTCGTGCCATTCAGGCGGGTGGTTCCGTTAGCTATATAGATGTACTGCTTAGTTCTAATAGCTTCGTAGATTTTATCGATCGATTCTCTGCTGTTAATGCTTTACTAGAGGCGGATCGTCAAATTATCCAAGATCAAAAAGAGGATAAGCAAAAGTTAGAGGAACAAAAGCAAGTTTTAGAAAGCAAACGCCAAAAGCTTGAAGACAAAAAAGCCGAGCTTGATCGTTTAAAAGCATCATTAAATAGTCAAAAGACTGAGAAAAACAAATTAATTGATCAATTAGAAAAAGAACAAGCAAAGCTGAAGACTGAAAAAGTATTGCTTGAAAAAGAATATTCTGAGGCTCTTGAGATTAGTGCGGATTTACAACAAAAAATCATTAATGAGCAAAATCGATTAGCTGAAATTGCTCGTCAACAAGAAGAGAAACGTAAGGCAGCTGCTGCAGCCGCAGCCGCAGCAAAAGCATCTAATTCAAGTAATTCAAACAGTTCAAGCAGTAATAGTGGTGGAGGGTCTTCAACAGTCGAAGCGCCACCATCGAATGGTACATGGATTAAGCCAACAAATGGTCGTTTAACATCACCTTATGGCTGGCGTAATATTGGCGCAGGCCCAGAATTCCACTATGGGGTCGATCTTGCAAATAGCACAGGTACTCCAATTTGGGCAGCTGCTGACGGTGTTGTTTCTTACGCTGCACCACTTAGCTCGTATGGTAATGTTGTTATCATTACGCATTCTATCAATGGCGAAATTCATACGACAGTATATGCACACTTAAATTCTTTCAATGTTAGTGTTGGTTCAGAAGTATCCCAAGGTCAGCAAATAGGAACAATGGGTATGACTGGACGTGTAACAGGACCTCACTTACACTTTGAAGTGCACATCGGCGCTTGGCGAGGACAAGCAGTCGGAAGTGTGAATCCATTAAAATATATTCCGGTATAAACATATTGAAAGCTATACATTAGAGTTCTTCTAATGTATAGCTTTTTTGTTTGCCATTCACATTTGTTAAGAACTAGTATTATGTGGAAGCCTTTTTCCTAGTGTGGCACCATTTGATGTAATATATTTATAGTGTGAATACCTCTGTGGGTATTTGAATGAAATTGCTCAGCAAAAGGCTATTTTTTGCATGTTTCAGGGAGATTTTTTGAACACACTGTGAAATGACAGTTCATATAAAGAATATATGCTATGCTGAAGCTATCTTTTTTTGTGGGGGATTTATTAGGTGAATAATACAGAATGGTTCTCTATCCGGACATTAACATTACCAGCAACTGCTGTCGCTCTGCTTGTGGCGTTTTTTATTGTGTGGCTCGTTATACGGGTACAGTTTCCGAAAAAATGGGCGGGGGTATATGGAGACGCGGTTTTTACCTTTATTCTCGTTTGGAAATTTAGCGTAATCGTCACTGATTTTAAAGCTGTTATTGCTCAGCCGTTTGCGCTCCTTTATTTCAATGGTGGAACAATCGGTGTCTTTTTAGGAGTTATGGCAGTCTCACTACAGATTTTGTGGAATCGAAAAAAAATCCACTTTGACGAAACTGGAATTGTTGCTTGTAGCTGGGCAATCATTTTAACGCAATCGAGCTATCAATGCCTTGTAGTGTTACTAAATGATAATCCAACCAATAGCGAAGTGATTACTCTACTTGTACTAAGCACACTAACAGTCCTCATATTATGGAAAATAACCGCTATCAATCGTGCATTATTTTTATATACGTGTGGTCTTATCATTGTGGCCTTCTTTCAGCCGCTTGGTTTATGGCAACCGGCTGTAGGAGTGAGCGTTGTATTATTTATAGTAGGTATAGGGATTCAGCGTCTAGCTGGCGTAACTAAATCATATGGAGGTAAGGAATGAAAAAAAATATTGGACTACTTATCGTCGTGTTATTAGTAGTCGCGATGATTGGTACATATGTTAAACAGCAGATTGATGAAGATCGTGAAATTGAAACAGCTTCTCTAGGGAAAGAAATGGACGAACGAAAGATTGGTTTAAAAAATGGAGATACACCACCGGATTTTACTTTAACAAGTTTGGATGGCGAAGATGTGACATTGAGTGAGCTTCGCGGAAAAAAAGTCGTGTTAAACTTTTGGGCAACATGGTGTCCACCATGTAAGGCAGAAATGCCACATATGCAAAATTATTACGAACAAAATGCTAAAAAAGATAATGTAGAAATAATAGCTGTCAATTTAACAAAGGCTGAACGAGACGTTACAGAGGACGAAAAAATAGATTCTGTCATGACATTTAGAGAAAGTTTCGATCTAACATTCCCTATTTTACTCGACCCGAAAAACTCAGCCGGCTTAGACTACCAAGTACTAACGATTCCCACAACCTATTTTATTGATTCAAATGGATATATTCAACGTGCTATTAGAGGGCCGATGAATGCGGAAATGTTAAAAAGCTATGTAGATGCAATGGACTAAGCAAAAAATAAATTTGGAAAGAATCTGCTCGTTTGCCAGAAGAAACGAAGCAGATTTTTTTATGTGAGTATTTCCTTGTTTATTAAATACCCGCGAATGGGGAGAGAATACCCGCGGAGGGGAAGGAGATACCCGCGAATGGGGAGAATACCCGCGGAGGGAAAGGCGATACCCGCGGAAGGAGGGTGAATACCCGCGAATGAGGAGAGAATACCCGCGGAAGGAAAGGAGATACCCGCGAATGGAGAAAATACCCGCGGAAGGAGGGTAAATACCCGCGAAAAGAAGGTAAATACCCGTGAACAGCGAAACAACACCCACGCTAGGAAATGCAAACCCCCACGATCCGCAATAGAACACTCGCGCTAGGAAATGCAAATCCCCTTAATCCGAAATAGAATACCTACGCTACGAAATAGAAAGCCTGCGATACACAATAGAATACTAGCGAAACAAAAATCATAGGATTCAACAAAGTATTTTGAAGCTTAATCTTGTATGTTTGAAAAATAAAATTCATACAGTAAAAGAGACGGAGGAGGGAAGGTTTGCGCAAAATGATGGCGGGTGTTGGCGTACTTGCTAGTAGTCTATTGTTAGGGAGTGGCATTTATTTTGACTGGTTTAATTTAGGGGATAATAAGGAACCGGTCGTTACAGAGGTTGATTCGATTAATGAAGCGATGAATTTAATTGAAAAAAAATCTGTATACAGTACGAAAAAAGATGCGTTGGTGGAAGGGGCACTTCGTGGTATGGCAGATGCTATTAAGGACCCTTATAGTACCTATTATTCGAAGGAAGAGGCGGAACAGCACCGACAAATGTTAGCTGAGGAAAGAGTGGGTATTGGGATTGAGCTAACTGAAAATAACGGGAAATTTATTGTTGTGTCTCCAGTCCGTTCGTCCCCAGCAGATAAAGCAGGGATGCGCTCTCTCGATGAAATTGTACAAGTTGATGGCACTCGAGTGGAAGGTAAAAAGATGAGTGAATTAATGCATTTAATTCAAGGGGAGAAAGGGACGAAAGTTACGATTGTCGTCTATCGTCCGAGTGAAGATAAACATATTAAAATGACGATGGAACGAGCAGCAATTTCTAATAAAACAGTGACGAGCGAAGTAGTGAACGTAGAAAATACGCCGATAGGTTATGTGGAAATCTCACTTTTTGGTGAGAAAACAGCAAATGAGTGGGTTGCCGAAACGAGTAAGTTGCTTCGAAAAGATATAAAAGGGTTAGTGATCGATGTGCGAGATAATCCAGGTGGTTATTTACATAGCGTCGCAGCGCTACTGAGCACAGTTTTGGAGAATGGCAAAGTGTTTGCCTATATGCAAAATGCTGAAGGTGCTATGGAACCATTAAAAACGGAATCAAAAAGCTTTGACGAGAATTATTTACAGTCAATGTACAAAATTCCGATTGTTGTTTTACAGAATGCGGGCAGTGCATCTGCTAGTGAAGTGCTTAGTGGCGCTTTAAAAGGATGGGGACGTGCTTCCCTTGTTGGTGTTAAGAGTTTCGGAAAAGGAACAGTACAGGAGTCTTGGTCACTGAAAAATGGTGGAGAGCTTAAATTGTCTACAAATAAATGGCTGACACCAAAGCGTGAATGGATTCATAAGCAAGGTATTGAGGCTAACTTAGTGATTGAACAAAATGAATTGTTTGCTTTCCAAATGCACCCACTATCAGGGAAGTTTAAAGAGGGCGACATGAGTGAGGAAATTGCTTATACTCAAAATGCTTTAAAAATGCTAGGGTATAAAATTGCTCGTTTAGACGGTTACTTGGATGAATCAACGGAGGAGGCTGTTAAACTTTATCGAGACGATAAGAAGGTGAAAAAAGCAGAAGGGAATTTTAATATGGACACTACCTTCTTTAACAGCTTAAACGAAACGTTGAAAAAATATAAAGAGGATCGTCAAAATGATTTACAGTTCCAAATGGCGACAAGCTTCTTATTGCATAATATTGAAGAATAAAAAATAGTGATAGTTTGATTTGAGGATATAGACTGATAGTTGGTCTCATATCCTCATTTTTTATTATTAAAAACGGGGACATCCACCAAAATGACGAAAAAAGTAAGAATAGAAGGCTTTCTACTAGATTGTACTACGCAAGAGTGTAGTCGTTTGATACAATAAATTCATAGTATTCTAGATAGAAACGGCGGGTGTTCGTATGGTTAGTGATATATTATTAGAAATTGTAACAGCGATTGGCCGCTTTTTAATCAACCCATTAATGTATATCGCAATTTTGTTTGCGATTTTATTAGGTTATAGGCGAGTAAAGCAGGAGCGTAAATTTTTTAATAGACGTATTATTTGGGGTTGGACAGAGTTAATGGGGCAATGGAAATATGGTTGGTTATCTGCCCTCCTTATTTCGCTTGTGAGTGTTGGTTTAGGTTTAACGGTGCCAAAAGCGTTTATTATGATTTTAATCGCTATTTCTGCATTGGCACTAATATTGTACTTTGTTAATGCCCTTTCACCTATTTATACGATGGGGTTTGCGACGTTAGCGATATGGTTAATGTATCACTTCAATTGGACATTTTCTTGGTGGAGAATCTCTTTAGAAGGTGTAAATTTATTAGAGGGCTCCATTGTAACGATTACGATTTTAGCAGGTCTATGTGTGATTGCGGAGGGTATGTTAATTCGTCGAACAGCAATGATGGTCACGACGCCGCAAGTTGAAAAGACGAAGCGAGGTATGCAGGCAATTGTCTATCGTTCAAGAAATGCATGGGTACTACCAATCTTCTTTGTAATACCTGGTGATGTTATTCCAGTAGATTTCCCATATTGGCCACAATTCACATTAGGGGAGAGTACCTTTGCACTTGTACTATTCCCATTCGTTATTGGCTTTTCAAAGCTTACTAGAAAAGAATTGCCGGCTTTGCAATTGCCTAAAATTGGCCGATCGGTGCTAATGCTAGGGCAATTAATTTTAATAGGTGGACTTGCAGCTGCCTTGGAGCCATTCATCGGCTTTATAACGCTAGCAATTGGTGTAGTGACTCGTATTGTTATTTCAATCTACTACGCGCAGCAAGATAAAACGGATATTTACGCGGTTGCCCCAAGTTCAAAGGGTGCTATTATTGCGGCTGTCTTACCTGATTCACCAGCTGAAAAAATGGGCTTACAGGCAGGGGAATGTATTCGTAAAGTAAACGGTGAGGCCATTTTTACTGAAAATGATTTATACGAGGCTTTGCAATTAAATGCTGCACATTGTCGTCTAGAAGTAGTAGATCGTAACAATGAAATACGCTTAACACAGCATGTTATATATAGTAATGATCATTATCGTATTGGATTATTACTAGCTGAGCCGAGGGATATATGATGGATGTTTTCGGGAAAATGATGTTAGCGTTATTTTTACCAGCATTACTCGTATTATTGTTTACTCGAATTACGTATAATCGGTATGTTGCGTTAATATTGGCTATTGCACTTATGGCGGCATCTGTCTATGCAGGTTATACGTCGCCGTCTATTATATTCGTCATCGATGCATTTTCGTTAACAGTAGGCTTTTGGCTAGCAAGTAAAATGAAGAAAAACAAAGGTACGGTTTAACTATTTTCAGCAGTTGTCCAAACACCTGTACCTACGCTTTCGGTACAAAAGAACACCTGCTGAAATTTACTATAAAAGGTCAGTCCAAAGTGATAGCTTTCTCACTTTTAAGACTGACCTTTTTTACATAAAAAATCTTACAGCTGCCATAATGATAACCCCTGCTACAACTGTAATAGATAAACTTTTGGTAACAAGTGCAATCATAAGCGTTGGCACAAATGTAATAAATACAGGCCAATTAAGTGTAACAATTTTTCCGTTTTCGGTATCCAATAAGTTTTCGATGACAAGGGCACTCAAAATACAGACTGGAATAAAGCTTAGCCATTTTAATACAACTCCTGGTAGCTTCACACTTCGGACGAACATAAAAGGAATAATACGGGGTAGCCAGGTTACAAGTGCACAGCCAATGATGAGCCATACCATAGTAGCAGTTGTCGTCATTTATCTGTCACCACCCCTATAGTTGCTACGATCATAGTTGAAAGAAGAACAGCCACATGCGAAGGTACAATATAAGAAAGACCATACATAATAACAAACATATAGCCGATTAACATAAGATAATGCATTATTTTACTTTTGCCTACACTGCTAAGCTGTAAAACAAGGAGTGCTACAAACATAGCGATCAATGCGAAATCTAAGCCCCATTTTTCAGGGTTTGCTACCCATTGTCCCAAATAGGCGCCGGTTACACAAGAAAAAATCCAAAATGAGTAGGCCGTTATATTCAGCCCATCCATCCATTTACCATATAGCTTACCGGCTTGCATTTGCTTTGTAACAGCTACACCAAATGTTTCGTCCGTTAATAAAGTGCCGAAACCAACATTTCTTAGCATGGAATAGCGTGTGAAATGGGGTGCTAATGTTAAACTCATTAGTAAATGGCGCAAATTTACAACGAAAATGGTTACAATAATAGCAGAGGCAGGGCTATTTGTTAAAAGAAGTGCACAAAAGATAAATTGTGCAGAGCCTGCATAAATGAGTATAGATAAAAGTGCAATTTCGAGTACAGATAACCCAGAAGCGGAACCTACAACACCGAAAGCGAGTCCTATGCTAATATAACCGAGTAAGGTGGGGATGCAATCTTTCACGCCTTGTAAAAAGCTATCATCGGGCGTGTTAACCGTTTCATTCTGAAAATCAGTTGTACTTGTCATAAAATAGATCATCCTTTCTTAAAAATTTCCATGTATACTAATAGCGGAATAGTTTGATAGTTCTTGATGTTTATTAGAGTATACATATGTCTGATAAAATAAACAATAGAAATTGGTGAATTAAAATGGAACAAATGAGTCGGAATTTAGCTTTTCAATTAAAAAAGATTCGACAACAGCGTCATTTAAGTTTAGACGATGTTGCCAAGGCTACAGGTGTAAGTAAAGCGCAACTTGCACAAATTGAAAAGGGAGAGGCAAATCCTACAGTATCAACGATTTGGAAAATTGCTGCTGGATTGCGCATTTCATTTTCTTCGTTACTACAAGCACCGACAGCACACTTCATGAAATATAGTAGTAAGGATGCACCACATGTAGATGAAGATGATGGTCGATATCGTGTGTATTCCATTATTCCTTATAATCCAGAGCGTGGCTGGGAGCTTTATAAGATTGAAATGGAGCCCGGAGCCATTAGCAGGAGTGAGGCTCACACAGAAGGGGTAGAGGAAACTGTAACTGTTATCCAAGGACAAGCCGTTATTTCTGCTGGAGAGATGCATGAATTGCTGGAAGAAGGGGATACACTAGTATTCTCAGGACATCAGCCCCATGAGTATAAAAATACTTCGGAAAAGCTAGCGATTTTACATTTAATTTTGCAATATAAATAGAGGTGTCGATTTTGAGTGAATGGTTTACTGTAGAAAATATTGAGCAGATTACGGCACAATACCGAACGTTCGGTCCGATTATTGGTTTATTATTACCTTTTATAGAAGCGTTTTTACCGTTTTTACCTTTAGTCGTGTTCGTTGTTGCTAATGCGAGTGCATTCGGTTTATGGTTTGGATTTTTATTATCCTGGCTAGGATCTGTAGCGGGGTCATATGCATTATTTTTGCTTGTCCGAAAGTTTGGCAAGCATCCGAAGCTTCGTTTTGTCACAGGTAATAAAAAAGTACAGCAGCTAATAAAATGGGTAGATATGAATGGCATTAGTCCCTTGTTCGTCTTACTTTGTTTTCCTTTTACACCATCAGTCATTGTAAACATAGTAGCGGGGCTATCTCATATTCATAAAAAGTTTTATTTAGTAGTGTTAATGGCTGGGAAGTTCGTTATGATTTTAGCAATGAGCGTGCTCGGTTACGATTTAAAAGCTCTCCTAACAAGCCCTGTAAGGCTAATTATTGCGGCAGTTGCGATTGTTCTGCTTTGGTGGATTGGCAAGTTTATAGAGAAGCGATTAAACGCGCGTGTAGAGAAAGATTTAAAACAAGCGCGAAAATTGACGAAAAATCATTAACGTTGAAAGTTGAATATGCACATCTTGCCCCTTTTATCATGTAAAATGAGAGAAGGGGTTTTTATCTTCTTTATGTAGTAAATAGTTTTGTACGACAACTTCCATTACGCCAAGGCGAAATAGATTTTTCTAAAATGGTAGGCGATGCGCGAAAGCATTGAGTAGCGCTTAGATAAAATATTTTAGTTAGAGTAGCAAAGTGATCGGGTCAAGCGAAACCCGCTCAGGTAAAACAGCAAATCAAGATAATCCACAACAACTATCATTTCTTTTAAATAGATCATTAATAGGAGGGGGAAAGTATATGACATTGCGTATCGTATCAGGACGTTCAGGAACAGGAAAATCAACATTTATTCATCAAGAGATTGTTGAACAACTAAAATCGGATCCGTTAGGTCATCCAATTTTTGTAATTGTCCCCGACCAAATGTCGTACTCAACGGAGTATGAGCTAACAAATAAGCATGGCTTGCAAGGCTTAATTCGTGCGCAAGTTATGACATTTAAACGATTGGCGTGGCTAGTGTTACAGGAAACGGGTGGCATTGCTCGAAAAGAAGTAAACGGCTATGGCTATCGAATGCTGATTCGTAAACTTTTAGAGGAACAAAAAAGTGAGTTTTCGTTATTTCGACAAGCGGCTGGGAAACGAGGCTTTACGGAAGAAATTGAAACGCTATTACGAGAGTTTAGTCGTTATAGTGTAAATAGTTCGGTGTTAGCTGAAGTATCAGCATCTTTGATGGCCATTGATGCGCCTAATACATTGCAAGCGAAGGCGAATGATTTGCAAGTCGTTTTACAAGCTTTGGAGGAACGATTGGGCACAACGTATGTCGATAGTGAAGGGTATTATCCGATTTTGACGGAGCATCTGAAATACTCTGAGACGATGAAGCAGGCGTCTATTTATATAGATGGTTTTACAGCATTTACTGTAAGGGAACTAGAGCTTGTAAAAGAGTTATTAAAGGTGACGAAGCAGGTAACGGTAGTTCTTCCCTTTGACCATATTGAAGAAGTGTATGATGAGCAATCTTTATTTCATGAAGCCGCTTCTACGAACCAACGTTTACACGATATTGCCTATGAAGAAGGCGTTGAGGTAGAAGCACCACTACACTTCTATCATACGCACCGTTTTCAATCCGCTGATTTACAGCATATGGAAAATCAGTTTGCTGATTTGGTGCCTCAAACGAAAGAAACTTCAGGTGATGTAATGGTGCTTGAAGCATCTAATCGACGTGCAGAGATTCATGCCATTGCCCGGGAAATAACAAAGCTGACAAGGGAGACAGGGTATCGTTATCAAGATATCGTACTTCTTTATAGACAAGCGGAAGTTTATGATCCGCTTATTACAACTATTTTTCAGCAATATGAAATTCCTATTTTTACAAATTCGAAAAAGACGATGCTGCATCATCCTTTAATTGAGCTTAGTCGGTCGGCTTTAGAGGTTATCACTTCTGATTGGAAATATGAACCAGTTTTTAGGAGTGTAAAAACAGATCTATTTTTCCCGTTACATGCGGAGTTAAATGTTTGGCGAGAACGGGCGGATCGTTTAGAAAACTACTGTTTAGCACAGGGTATCTTTGGTGAGCGCTGGTTTGAGGAAGCTCGCTGGTTTTTCAAAAAGTATCGTGGACTTGAATTCCATTCACGCGTACAAACGGACGAAGAACGTGCTATGCAAGCAGAAATCGAGGCTGTTCGCGATGAAGTTCGTCAACCGCTCCAATTATTGCAGGACAAGCTGAAAGTAGCGACAACAGGCAGAGATGTTGCGACAGCTTTATTTGAGCTGATTGAGAATTTGAATGTTTATGAAAAGCTTCAAGCGATGAAAGACCGTGAACTTGATCGAGGTGATGCATTAGCTGCAAGTGAGCATGATCAAGCTTGGAGAGAATGGATTGCAGTGCTCGATCAGTTTGTTTATATGTTTGGTGAGCAGGAGATGTCCGTGGAGGAAGCGGCTAAAATTTTAGATGAGGGCTTTGACACTTTAGAGTTTTCGCGTATCCCTCCTACATTAGATGAGGTCATGGTAGCGACCGTTGAATTAGCTCGTTTATCCAATATAAAAGTCGCTTTTGTCTTAGGGATGAATGATGGGGTCTATCCAACCCGTATGGAGTACGAGGGATTGCTGTCAGATACTGAGCGTGAGTGGTTTAGTCAAATTGGTTATGAGCTTGCGCCAACATCTAAAAATCGTTTACTGCAGGAAAATTCCTTGTTATATCGTGCTTTAACGACGCCATCCGATAAATTATATATGTCCTATTCGACGGCAGATGAAGAGGGGAAGGCTCTATTGTCTTCACTCTATATTAAGAAAATTATCGGCAATGATAAAACTGCTGGTCTTCTGAGTGGTGTCAAGGTCGAACGAGTGGTCATTGATCCAATTGAATTACTGGATGAAAATGCTTTACCGTATATACGTCATCCTCGGACAGCTTTAGCACATTTAATGGTGCAAAAACGCCAAGCTGAACATAGCCGTGAGCTTGCGCCAGAGTGGGTAGCGTTACAAAAATTTTATAAACAGGACCCTTATTGGGCACTTGTTTATAATCGAGTTTTACATCCAATCACTCATAAAAATGAGGCAGAGCCTTTAGAAAACTACATTACGCAAGAATTATATGGTCAAAAGCTAACTTCTAGCGTGTCTCGTGTTGAGAAGTACTTCCGTTGCCCATTTTCGCATTTTACAACGTATGGTCTTCGTCTAGAAGAGCGGGCAGAGTACAGGCTAGAAACATTCGCAATGGGCGATTTATTCCATGAGGCATTGAAATGGATTACTGAGGAGACACATCGTCTGCAACTATCGTGGATACGTTTAACAAAGCAGCAAATTAAACAATTAGCACGACAAGCCGTTGAGCAAATTGTGCCGGTGTTTTCACATCAAATCTTACAATCAAGCGCGCGTTATCGCTACATTCAACGTAAGCTTATTCGAATTGTCGAGCGAACAATGACTGCACTTACACAGCATGCAAATGTCTCTCATTTTAAGCCAATCGCCATTGAGGCATCATTTGGACCGGGCCAAAATGAACAGCTTCCACCGCTTGAAATTGATTTAACAGGTGGTAAGAAAATGTTAATGCGAGGTCGTATTGATAGGGTGGATAGTGCGTCTATTGATGACCGCTCTTATTTACGGATCGTCGATTATAAATCATCAGCCCGTGATTTAGACTTGAATGAGGTTTACTATGGATTGTCACTACAGGTACTAACATATTTAGATGTAGCAATGGAAAATTCCTCTTACTGGCTACCAGGTGAAGCGGAACCGGCTGGGGTTCTTTATGTACATGTCCACAATCCAATGCTAAAGCTTGACAAGGATTTAAGCGACAGCGAAATAGAAGAAGACCGTTTAAAACAGTATAAAATGAAAGGTCTTTTGTCAGAAAATGCGGAGGCCATTTTATCGATGGACGAGCAATTAGAGGAATCGAGTGGGCATTCAAAAATTATTCCTGTCTATATGAAAAAAGATGGGACACCATCAGAATCTCAGTCACGGGTTGTACCTGTAAATGATATGAAAAATCTACAGCATTTTGTACGGCGCAAGCATCAAGAGGCTGGTAACGGAATTTTAGCAGGGGATACTTCCATTAGTCCGTATAAACTGAAATCAAAAACAGCCTGTGACTACTGTCAATTTACAGCTGTTTGTCAATTTGACCCATCTGATGGCAAGCAAAGCTACCGTCAGTTACAGCAAGCAAAACCGAATGATATCGTTGAGATAATTCGGAAGGAGATGAAGTAAGTTGGTACAAAAAATACCTGAAAAGCCAGCGGAAGTGACATGGACTGACGACCAGTGGAAGGCAATCTATGCAAGCGGCCAGGATACACTTGTATCGGCTGCGGCAGGCTCTGGTAAAACGGCAGTTCTCATTAATCGAATGATTGAAAAGGTAGTAGCGACAGAGGATCCCATCAATGTCGACGAGTTACTTGTCGTAACATTCACAAATGCATCCGCTGCTGAGATGCGTCACCGTATGGCGGAGGCACTTGAAAAGGCTATTGCAGAAAATCCAACTTCTAACCATTTGCGACGCCAGTTAAGCCTTGTCAATAAAGCGCAAATTTCAACGCTGCATTCTTTCTGCTTAGCTATTGTGAAGCAGTACGCCTATATGCTAGATATTGATCCAGGCTTTCGTATAGCAAATGAGGCAGAGGTTGCTTTGTTAAGGGACGATATATTAGCCGAAGTATTAGAAGATGCTTACGATTCTGAGGACGAAACACAGGTTCAAGCAATCTATCGTCTTGTTGATAGCTTTACATCGGATCGTGATGATCAGGCAATAGAAACGTTAATAAGTAAGCTTTATGATACGTCCCGTGTTCATGCAGAGCCTCAAAAATGGCTTCGTAGTCTACCTGAGACATACGACTTGGCGGCGGACGTAACAATTGATGATTTAGAGCTATCAAAATATGTGAAATTAACAGTCAAACATAGTCTTGAAGAGGCATTTGTGTTAATTTCTGAAATGCGTTCCATTACGCTACAGCCTGCTGGGCCTGGACCGTATGCTGAAACTGCAGAAATGGATTTTGCTATGATTCAGGAAGGCATTCGCATTAGTCGTGAAGGAACGTGGCAAGAACTTTTTGATTATTTTGCTACGGTAAAATGGTCAACTTTAAAGCGTGTATCCAAGGATGCTTTAGTAGATGTGGAGCTACAGGAACTTGCTAAGAAAAAGCGTGAGGCAGCTAAAAAAATTGTAAACAAGCTTAAAGAGACTTTCTTCGTTCGTACTCCTGCACGATTGCTGGAAGAGATTCGATTAATGGGGCCTACGATAGGAACATTGGTCGAATTGACGAATGTTTTTAGTGAACAGTTCCGCATGGCAAAATTAGAACGAGGAATTATTGATTTCTCAGATTTAGAACATTTCGCCTTGCAAATTTTAACTGTAGAAATCGAAGGTGAATTACAGCCTTCACCTGTAGCTCTAGATTTGAAGCAACATTTTAAAGAAGTGCTTGTAGACGAATATCAAGATACAAATATGTTACAAGAAACGATATTACAGCTTGTGAAAACAGGTAGTGAGCAAGATGGAAATCTTTTTATGGTTGGGGACGTCAAACAAAGCATTTACCGTTTCCGTTTAGCAGAACCGAAGCTTTTTATGCAAAAGTACAGCGAGTTTCAAGAGACCCCAGATTTGACGGGGATGCGTATAGATTTAAACGCTAACTTCCGTAGTCGACAAGAAGTGTTGAATGCTACAAACTATGTATTTGCACAAATTATGGGTGAGCGAGTTGGAGAAATTCTTTATGATGAAAATGCTTCACTAAAGCCAGCAGCCCCGTATGATGACAAAGAAGTTCCGGTAGAGCTAGTCATCATGCATCCTCCCGGGGAAGAGGAGTTGGACGAAGAAGCAGAAGATACTGTAAGCGACGCTTCTGAATTAGAAGAATTAAAAAAATCACAGTATGAGGCACGTTTTATTATTGAACGTATTCGACAGATGATGGAAGACGGGACAACCGTATTCGATACAAAAACGAAGACAGAACGTCCGTTAAAATATAGTGATATTGTAATTTTAATGCGTTCAATGACATGGTCGACGGATTTAGTAGAGGAATTTAAGCTTGCGGGAATCCCGCTCTATGCGGAGTCCTCGAAAGGATATTTTGATGCGCTTGAAGTAATGATTATGCTGAATGTACTAAAGGTTGTTGATAATCCATATCAGGATATTCCTTTAGCTTCAGTGCTACGCGCTCCATTTGTTGGCTTAACAGAAAATGAGCTAGCAAAAATTCGGCTAGCAGATGCGAAAGCGCCATTTTATGATGCGTTAAGGCAATTCATTCGAAGTGAGGGGCTTGGTGTGCAGTCTGACACTTTTGTGAAGCTTCAACGATTTATGTTAGCATTTGAAAACTGGCGAGATTTAGCGCGACGTGGTTCGCTGTCAGATTTAATTTGGAAAATTTATTTAGATACGCATTATTATGAGATGGTTGGAGCGATGCCGAATGGGAAGCAGCGTCAGGCCAATTTACGCATTTTACACGACCGTGCTTTAATGTATGAGAAAACAGCCTTTCGAGGACTATTCCGCTTTTTACGTTTTATTGATCGTATGCGTACGCGTGGTGACGATTTAGGGACGGCGAAATCGATTGGAGAAAAGGATGACGTCGTTCGCCTTGTGACCATTCACTCATCTAAAGGGTTAGAGTATCCCGTTGTCTTTGTGGCTGGGATGGGGCGACCGTTTAATAAAATGGATTTCCATAACCCATATTTATTCGATCAAGATTTTGGTCTTGCAGTGAAGGCAGTTGATCCAGAAAATCGCATTACGTATACATCTCTACCATTTTTAGCTTTGAAGGAGAAAAAAGAGCTGGAAATGCGTGCTGAGGAAATGCGTGTATTATACGTAGCGATGACACGTGCAAAGGAGCGACTTATTTTAGTAGGCTCGGTAAAAAATTGGGATAAAACCCGCGACAATTGGCTAGATGCACAAAGCTTGCCGCTAGATGCCCCCCTACAGGAGTATTTACGCGCTAGAGCAAATAGTTACTTTGATTGGCTTGGGCCTGCAGTAGCAAGACATGCAGATTTTTCAGCCATTGCTGCTTCCCCTTATAAGGCAGCAGATGATGTATCGCATTGGTGGGTACGAGCTATTGAAACAAGCCATTATGCGTATGATATACAGGCGTTAGAGGACGAGGTACAGCAATTGCTAGAAACGCCAGAGGATGAAGCTTTGCAGTCGGAAATTACGATGCGCTTTCAAGCACAATATGCGTTTCAGAAATCAACACAAAAACGTTCAAAAACATCTGTAAGTGAAATTAAGCGTTTAGAAAATCTTCAAAGACAGGAAGAGCCTGAATATTACTTTTCAGCACCTTCTAAGCAAAAAACGACGGCCGTTGCACCCCGTCCAACCTTTTTACAGGACAAGCAGCTGACAGGTGCAGAAATAGGGACAGCGATTCATACAGTAATGCAACATGTCCCTCAAAACGGCTTTATGGATGTACAGGAGGTTCAGGAGTTTGTCACTAATTTAGTGGATAGACAGCTTCTGACCGAGGCTGAGGGGAAAGTTGTTCCGTCGAAAAAAATATATAATTTCTTTACAACAGACATTGGACAACGCTTTAAAAAAGCAAAAACGATTCGCAGAGAATTACCATTTACCATTAGTAGAGTAGATGAAGATGGTGACGCTCAAATTGTACAAGGAATTATTGATTGCTTATTTGAGGATGAAAACGGGGATTGGATCTTGCTTGATTATAAGACCGATCGTATCCAATCACATTTTGCTGAGGAACCAGCGTTGACGAAGGAACTTTTAGAACGATATGGTGTCCAGCTTAGAGTGTATAGTGAGGCGATTGAATCAATCCTTCAAATTAAAGTGAGTGATAAGGTTCTCTATTTATTTGATATTGAACGGGTTTTACATGCATAAGTGAAAGCGGTGAAAACAGGGCTATCTGAGGTAGTTTCATATAAGGGAATGCATGTTAGGAAGTCCTGTTTTCGCCATATACATAGAGGAGGCTTTTTTGTGGAGTTAAAACCGACAATGTTGCAGGAGCGCATCGCAACATTAGATATTTTACGTGGTATTAGCTTACTAGGCATTTTACTCGTTAATATGTTTGCCTTTTATTTGCCAATGCCCTATATTGATTTGGCATCATGGTTTACAACACCGTCAGATATAGTGTGGCAGCAAAATTTAGATATTTATGTACAAAGTAGCTTTTATCCACTGTTCGCCATGTTATTTGGCTACGGACTCGCTATGCAATGGCAGAAAGCACAAAGTCGTGAACAAAATTTTTATGCGATAGGACTTCGAAGACTTTCTGTATTATTTGTATTTGGTTTGCTACATGCTGTGCTCATTTGGTGGGGCGACATTTTGATGATGTATGCATTTTGTGGCGTTTTTTTAGTGCTATTACTACGTCTACATCCAATTTGGTTATTGTCAATTGGCGTTATGATTAGCGGCGTCATGCAAGCTTTTATGTTATTTGTAGTAGGATATATTAATTTCAATACAAAGATTGATGAGTATTTAGATATTACTTCAGTAGAGCAGGCGATAACTGCTTATGGAACAGGGAGCTGGGTTGATGCATTTATGCAACGTCTAACTGATTTATCTGTTCAGGCAGGAATCGGCATGTGGTTTGTGGCATTATTTACAATTCTACCATTTATGTTAATTGGTGCCGCAGCCTCTAAATGGCGTTTAGTAGAACGAGCGAGAGAGCTTAAATGGCTATGGCTGACATTAGCGGTAGCTGGGTTAGCAATTGGTATTTTTATTAAAAGCTCACCGATCATGTTTACGCGTACGTATTTATTAGACTACTTAAAAGTATACATAGGTGGTCCAATTTTAGCAGTAGGCTATACGGGGCTCATTGTTTTACTTTGTTTACTCCCAGGTGTACCAAAATTGCTTAGTCCTTTTGCGAAAATAGGGCGTATGTCGTTTACGATGTATATACTTCAATCGGTCATTGGAACATGTCTATTTTATCAATTTGGATTTGGCTTGTATGGAAAAGTAAACGTCGCAACAGGCGTGCTAATTGCGGTCAGCATTATTATTGTACAAATGATTGTGGCAGAAATTTGGCTAGCGAAATGGCAACAAGGTCCGCTAGAGGCTTTATGGCGCAAGTTAACGTATAAGGCGAAAACGAAAGCAGGGTAAATGTTAAGGGCTTGACTCTCGTGCAAAAAGCGAACAATCTGCGGTAGAAATCAGCGTGCATCTTTAATGTGAGGGCAACATAAAGTTAATGAATACGTCTTGTATAATAAGAATAATTAATTGCGATTTGGCTCATTATCAAAAGTTGGGATAGCATTTGTTAAAACGTATGTTATGTAAGTAAGTTGATTGTAGTGGAGACTGGGCGACTCCTCGGACGCCCCGGGAAAGCGCCCAGTCGGAACGGATATCAACCACACTTTATGGTAAAAAAACAGCAAATTATTCGGAATAAAAATAGTTTTCGTAAAAGTAAGGCAATTTCTATAATTTTGTTGTATTATGTAAAAAAAAGAAGGAGCTCTGAAAATCATGAAAATTTTATCATTTAAATTAGGTGGACATGTAAGCTTTGGACCAAAAGTAAAAAAAGAAGAAGCAGTATGGGATGTACTCGCTATTCAAAATGAACTTCAAGTTCTCCCTTCTTTTTCAAGTTCAATTGTAGATGGCATTGCTCTAGGCTTTGATTTTGTTGAACAGATTCGTAAATTAGTAGAAGCCGCTGAAAAATCAGACCGTGCTAATAGTTTCAAACGCGAATTTACAGTGATCGAGTGGTTATCACCGATTCCACGCACACCAAAAAACATTATGTGTATTGGGAAAAACTATGATGAACATGCTAAAGAAATGGGTGCAGAAGCAGCTCCAACAGACTTAATGGTATTTACAAAATCTCCGACTGCTATTGCTGCTGATGGCCAAACAATTTCTATTCATGCTGATCTTTCATCTAAAATGGATTATGAAGGCGAATTAGCGGTTGTCATTGGTAAACGTGGTAAAAATATTCCGAAAAACTTAGCATACGATTATGTATTTGGCTATACGATTGCCAATGATCTAACAGCTCGTGATTTACAAGAAAAACATAAGCAATTCTTCTTAGGAAAAAGCTTGGATGGAACTTGTCCACTTGGACCTTACCTTGTAACAAAAGATGAAATTCCGCATCCACAAGATTTAACAGTCGTTACAAAAGTGAACGACGAAGTACGTCAAAACGGCTCAACAAAAGATATGATGTTCACTGTAGAATCATTAGTATCGATTTTATCTCAGCATGTTACATTAGAGCCAGGTGACGTTATTTTAACAGGTACTCCAGCAGGTGTTGGCAAAGGCATGAATCCGCCACAATTCTTAAAAGCTGGTGATACTGTAAAAGTATCTATCCAAGGCATCGGTACTTTAGTGAATCATTTTGAATAATTTTTCAAATCCGCGTGAGTTTACCTCCGCGGATTTTTAACTTCTTTCAGTGGGTGTCTAAACATCTGCTGAAAGAAGTTAGACCCTTCGACGCAATTTTCCGAGGCATAATTGATGTAAATTATATGAACACTATTGTAATGTTTGAAACCCTTTCCATCACATGGTAGGATAGAGTTTGATAGAAAAAAGAATATGAGGTGGGACAATAATGAGTTTCTTAACTAGCCAAACGCATTTGCATATTACTACTTGGGTAGTTGCAATTGTAATCTTTTTAATTGCAGCATTAATGGGCAAGCAGTCAAAAGGCTTACATATGACATTACGTTTATTCTACATTTTAATTATCATTACTGGTGGAGCACTATTTATTAAAGGCATGGATTATGGTATGGGTATGCTCTATGGCTTTAAATTTATAGGTGGTATTTTAGTCATTGGTATGATGGAAATGGTATTAGTTCGTCAAAAGAAAAATAAACCAACTGGTATGTTTTGGATTTTATTTGCAGTGTTCTTATTGATTACATTGTTCCTAGGCTTCAAATTACCAATGGGTCAAAATTTCTTAGCATAATTTTGTAAAAGTCGTGAAGTTCTCGCTTCACGGCTTTTTTTGAAGGTGAAATTGCTCAGGTCCCACAATCAAGTCGATAAATTGTGTTTGAAGGAGAAGTTGACACCTTTTTGCCGTAATTCATTTTGTCATTTTCGGAAAATATTTTAAATTGATAGCGAGGGGACTATTTTATTTGGTAAAATGACGGAGGATTGGTTTGAAAGAGAGGGAATTAAAAGTGAAATTCAAAAAGTGGATAAGTGCGACAGCTGCATCGCTTTTACTAGCAACTTCATTAGTGAGTGCTACACCAGTTGCACATGCTGATGAAGCGTCGACAAGAACGATTGCAGAAGAAAGCATCTATGATTTACTCGTTGATCGTTTCTTTAATGGTTCGGGCACTAACGATTTTGATACAAATACGCAAGACGCTACTAAATTTGCAGGAGGCGATTTTGCAGGTTTACAGGATAAACTAAAATTTATAGGAGAGATGGGCTTTACAATCGCTTCTATTGGCCCGATTTTTGCCACTGAGAAATATGATGGATCGATGCCGACGAGCTACTCTTCAATTGAGCGTCATTTTGGGACAGCTGAGGAGTTTCAAAGTGTCATTGAGGCCTATAAAGCTAAAAACGTATCGATCATGGTTGATTTTCCATTAAACAATGTAAGTCCGAATCATGAGTGGGCAAAAGATCCAGCGAAAAAGGACTGGATTGCTTCAACAAATAATGGACAAGTACAGTGGGACTTAACAAACAAAGACGTACAAGACGCACTTGTTAAATCAGTAACAGACTTTGTCTCTACATACGATGTTGGTGGAGTGCGTTTAACGAATATTGCTGGTGCTGATACAGAATTTATCAATGCTGTGATTAAAGCATTAAAGGATACGAAAAAATCACTCTATGTCATTTCAAATGAAGAAAGTGATGCAAACTTTGATGCAAGCTTTTCTAAAGCTTCAGCTGATATTTACCGTAATATCTTTAAAAATGTTGATATGGATTCTACTAAGTTGATGGAGCCTTTTACAGGTAAGAAACCAACTCAGATTATGATTGATTCGTTAGAAACGCATCGATTTACATTTGATTCTGCAGCAGAAAATATGTTCCCACCAACGCGTTTGAAAATGGCGATGGGTGCTTTATTTATGATGCCAGGAATTCCAGTTGTACAATATGGTACAGAAATTGCAATGAACGGTGAAAAAAAGCCAGATATGCACCAAATATATAACTTTAAAACTGATACAGAATTAATCGATTATATTAAACATGTCCAATCTTTACGTAATAAATCTGAGACATTACGCAACGGTGATTTTGAAGTTCTCACAAATGAAAATGGCCTACTTGTATTTACACGTACGTCCGATAAAGAGAAATGGGTCATCATGGTTAATAATACTAGTGAAACACAACGCGTTGATTTAACACCTGCTCAGCTTGGTAAAGGTAAAATGCTAAACGGTATTATACATGAAGAAAAAGTTCGTATTAATGAAAAAGACGTTTATCCAGTTATTTTAAATCGCGAAATGGTAGAGATTTATCAAGTTAGAAATGATGAAGGATTAAATGTACCTTATATGGTAGCACTAGGATTAGTATGGTTAATATTCATAGGATTTGTAGTTGTTATTATTAGACGAGGTAAAGTACGACGTAAAGAGCAAGATGCTCTAAACTAATCCTAGTAGGATTAAATGAAAGATCCCCTCAACACTTTTCAGTGCGGAGGGGGTTTTTGTTAAGCTTGATAGCTTTTATTTGTAAAGAAGATGGCAATTGTACCTGGTCCTACGTGGGAGCCGATAGCTGAACCAATCATTGTTACTTGAATGGCTTTTGGTGAAAATCTTTCTTGGATAGAAGCTTTTACTTCGTTGGCAAATTCCACATCATCACTATGGCTAATACCAACAACTTTTTCAGAGAAATTTTCACCGCGCGCCTGCATTAAATCTAACATGCGAGCGATGGCTTTTTTACGTCCACGCGATTTTTCAATCGGCACAAGTTTACCATCCTCAACATTTAAGATGGGTTTAATGCTTAGGAGCCCCCCTAGAAATGCGCTTGCCTTAGATACACGACCACCTTTAGCAAGGTAATCTAAATCTTCCACCGTAAATAAGTGCTCCATCTGTGGAGTAAGAGCTGTAATTTTTGCTTCGATTTCTTCCAGTGAAGCACCTGTATTTCGAAGGCGAACGGCTTCTTCGACTACTAGGCCGAAACCTAGTGAAGCACATTTAGAATCGATAATAGCTAATTTAAGGGATGGATATTGCTCCTGTACTTGATTGCGAATCATGACAGCGGTATTATAGGTGCCTGATAATTCCGATGAAAAGGCAATATAGATTCCTTCTTCTTCATTTTTTGCTAGATTTTCGAAATGATTGAGAAATATCTCTGGTGATACTTGGGATGTTTTTGGGCGAGCACCTTGACGAATAGCGTCGTAAATTTCTTTGGAATCAATCGAAATGACATCATCATATTCATTATTGTTCAATTGCACTCGTAGTGGAAGAAGTTCAATATTGTTTTCTTCGTAGTAAGACTTTGGTAGATCACAGCCACTATCAGTAAAAATTTTCATCATTTGTCCCCCTAATTTAATATTCTTTTAACTCTATATGAGAAGTTTACAAATACCTATACTACATAACAGGTGAACACGTGTCGAGTTTTCAATTTCCACTCTATATTTCTCGAAACTACTTCCTAATAAAATTTTATATAGTTATAATATCATATCGAGTTTCAGTATAATTGCAACTCAGTGTATTGTTAACTCGAAAGTTAAAGTGAAAAATGGGCTCATCACCATAACATGTGGTTGATTTCCGTCCGACTGGGCGTACTTCGCGCAACTTTCATAGATGGCTTACATTTTCATGAATGACATCCACAACTTATGGTGATGATCCAAAAAATAGGGTTTTTTTATTTAACTAGGATAGTTTTAAACGTTCGATAAGCATTTTAGCGATGCCATCGTCGTTATTGGTTGTCGTAATTTCGTTGGCAATGTTTTTTAAAGCAGGGATGCCATTGCCCATTGCGACACCGATACCGGCATATTCAATCATTTCTAAATCATTGTCCTCATCACCGAATGCAATAATACGCTCACGTGGGATACCTAAATCTTGTGCTACATGAGCGATTCCTACTGCTTTATTTAAGCCACGGCGAACAATTTCAATAATGTGAAGTGGGGCACCCCAACGACGATGTTCAATGACCTCTGCATGAACAGCCTGTAAATGGTCACGAATAATCATTGAATTCACGTCATTCGCTTGAATCAGTAAACTAGTAGGGTTATCAAGTAAATGGGTATAGAGATTCCCATGAGTAATTTTAGGATTCCCCATATTAAATATATTTAAAATCCGTGAGTTCTCTGTATGAACATAAATATCGTCCTTCACCTCCGCTATAATATTTTCATATTCATAGCTATTGATGGAATTGACGACATCATGTACTACGCTTAAATCAATAGGAGTATGTTTAGTCTGCCAAGCAGCATTTTTAGGATGGTGGACGTAAGCACCATTAAAATTTACGATGGGCGTTGTAAGGCCAAGCTCGTGATAGTAAAGATCACTCGCACGATAAGGACGACCGGTAGCAATCATAACTTGATGGCCTTGTTCCTTTGCCTGCAATAATGTTTTTTTAGTTTTTGCTGAAATTTGTTGTTGGTCCGTTAATAACGTACCATCTAAGTCCAAAACGATTAAATGCGGTTTCATAGCTTATTGCCCCTTTCTTATATTTTGAATAGTATCGTTTTGTAAACCATTCGTCAAAATTTTGTCACAGTGAAAAAAGTTTGCTAACATAAAGATGAGACAAATGTTGGGAGTGACAAAGATGATTGTTGAGAAAGAATTGTGGGGAAATATTCCTTTATTACATATACATACGGAAAATATGAATGAAGAAACCCCGGTAGTAATTTTTTTACATGGTTTCACGAGTGCAAAAGAACATAACTTACATTATGCATATCAATTAGTAGGCAGAGGGGTGCGTGTCCTATTGCCAGATGCAAAATTACATGGCGACCGTAGTGAAGGCCTAACTGAGATGCAATTGAGCTTACATTTTTGGGATATTGTTTTAAATTCTATTCATGAAGTGGAACAATTATATAATGAATTAAAGAATAAAAAATTATTAGTGAATGATAAAATTGGTATTTCTGGTACATCAATGGGTGGTATTGTCACATCAGGCTGTTTAAAGCGCTATGATTGGATCAAGACAGCAGCAGTTTGCATGGGTGCACCAAGTTTCACTAAATTAGCGGAGTATCAATTACAGCAATTCGCTAAAAACGGTGTGAATTTGCCGATGTCCGAAGAAGAAGTACAACAAACGAATGAGCTTCTAGCTAAATATGATGTGAGCCTAACACCAGACAAATTTGCAGAACGACCTGTTCTATTTTGGCATGGGGAGTTAGATAAAACTGTACCTTTCAAGGAAACGTATGATTTTTATTTAACTTTACGCAAATATTATGAAAAAAATCCAGAAAACTTAAAATTTATAGCGAATAAGAAAGCAGGTCATACTGTGCCACGTGATGGTATGTTAGCAGCAACTGAATGGCTTGCACAGCATTTGGCATAATAAGATGCATCTGCTATGATTAAGTTAACACTGTGACGGAAGGAGAAATACAGATGGATCAAGATATGAAAGACAGCATGTTCGGTGCATTAGAAAATGTAATTGACCCTGAGCTTGGTATTGATATCGTCAACTTAGGTTTAGTATATGATGTAGAGTTAGATGAAGAGGGTGCAGCAATTGTTACAATGACGTTAACGTCTATGGGCTGCCCGATGGGACCTGTTATTGTTGATCAAGTGAATACAGCATTAGGTGAGCTTCCAGAGGTGAAAAGTACAAATGTAAATATTGTATGGAATCCACCTTGGTCAAAAGATAGAATGTCACGCTATGCAAAAATGGCATTAGGTGTACGCTAAGTTCACTTAAAGCACGATAAAAAATCCCCGCTTATAACTCATAAGCGGGGATTTCGTATGTAAGTGTACTAATCAATACGACATATTTGTAACGGACAATTTTCACAGGCGATTTCATCCTTTAAAAATTGTAGATCGTGAATGGTTATATAACCTTTTTCAAAAGATATAATATTGTGCTTCTTTAAGTCATTCAGCATGCGATTAATCATCTCTCGACTCGTTGCACATAAATTAGCAATCTCTGTATGTGTTAACGGGAAGTCAATATAAATAGTGTCATTTTCTAACGGCTTCCCATAAGTGTTTGAAAGACGGATAAGCGTTGAAAATAAAGCGCCCTTTTTCCCATGTAAAATCAAATCACGCAAACGGCTTTGATGCTTTAAATTTTCTGTTTGCAACCACTTCATATACTCCACCATTAAAATAGGCTGTTCCACTAGTAAAAGTTCTAATGTTTCAAGGCTAAGAACATATAAACTGGAGGGCTCTAGTACTTTAGCGGTCATCGAATTATACGTAAAGTTGCAAAATAATGAGCTTTCTCCAATGATGCTATCAGGACCACAAATACGAATGGTTAATTCCTTTCCATTCTCCGTTTCCTGACTAATCGAGATAGCTCCTGTTTTTATATAATAAATTTCTTTCGCACGTTCGCCCTCTAAAAAGATTTTACTATCCTTATTCACTTTAATAAAAACACCGTGCTTTTGAAAAAGATCGTGAAATTTCTCCTGTATATTATCCATAATAGCCATATCTTCAACACATCTCTTTCTTTTTTCGTAAAAATTGTTTAATTATTACAAAATTAAGTGAGCAATTTACTAGATCTAAGAAATATACTTTCATTATAACGTAGTTTTCCAGTAATAAGTGAAGAAATTTTAGGGCTAATTCTTTGCTCTAGTTTGTCGAGTGTTGTAAAATAAAGTTAGTCAAAAAAGGTCAAACATTTTCTATGAAATAGAATGGCAAACGGGATTCCGATTAACATTATTAAAAAGGAGTGCTAAATATGCAATTTCAACAAACAAATGACAAAAAGCCATTAGAACAATTTGGACGTAATTTAATAGAAGAAGTTAAAAACGGTAAAATGGATCCGGTTATCGGTCGTGACGAAGAAATTCGTAATGTCATTCGTATTTTAACACGCAAAACGAAAAATAATCCTGTCTTAATAGGGGAGCCTGGGGTTGGTAAAACAGCTATTGTAGAAGGGTTAGCTCAACGTATAGTAAAGGGCGATGTTCCTGAGGGGTTAAAAGATTGCGTACTGTATGAGCTGGATATGAGTGCTTTAATAGCAGGTGCTAGTTATCGTGGCCAATTTGAAGAGCGCTTAAAAGGTGTATTAAAAGAAGTAAAAGAATCAGAGGGACGCATCATTTTATTTATCGATGAAATTCATACAATTGTTGGTGCTGGTAAAACGGATGGTGCAATGGACGCTGGGAATATGCTTAAACCAATGCTTGCACGAGGTGAGCTACATTGTATCGGGGCTACAACATTAGATGAATACCGTATGTATATTGAAAAAGATCCTGCTTTAGAGCGTCGTTTCCAGCAGGTGCTTGTACGAGAGCCGTCTATTGAAGATACAGTTTCCATTTTACGAGGCTTGAAAGAGCGCTTTGAGTTGCATCATGCGGTACGTATTCATGACCGTGCAATCGTAGCGGCAGCGGGGCTTTCCAATCGCTATATTACAGAGCGTTTCCTGCCAGATAAAGCGATCGATTTAATCGATGAAGCATGTGCGATGATTCGAACAGAAATTGATTCCATGCCACAGGAATTGGATGCAGTTACACGCCGTATTATGCAGCTTGAAATTGAGGAGCAAGCATTGCGTAATGAAAAAGACGAGGCGAGTAAAAAACGTCTAGAGCAGCTCAGTGAGGAATTAACAAAGCTCAAAGAATCCTCTGAGGGCATGCGTAAACAATGGGAAACCGAAAAAGAAGCGTTACACGGCATTCAGAAAAAACGTGAAAAACTTGATAAATACCGCCGCGACTTAGATGAAGCAGAAAGTAAATATGATTTAAATAAAGCAGCTGAACTACGTCATGGGAAAATTCCTACACTTGAAAAGGACATTCAAGAGATGGAAAAACAATTAGAAAATGGTACGGAATCACGTATTTTGCGTGAAGAGGTAACGGCTGATGAAATTGCATCAATCGTTTCGCGCTGGACAGGAATACCAGTGACGAAATTAGTAGAAGGTGAGCGAGAAAAATTATTGCGCTTAAAAGATACATTGCATGAGCGTGTAATCGGACAAGATAATGCAGTACAGCTTGTTACGGAAGCGGTATGGCGTGCTCGAGCAGGTATTAAAGATCCGCATCGACCAATTGGTAGCTTTTTATTCCTAGGACCAACAGGTGTTGGTAAAACAGAGCTTGCGAAGGCACTAGCGGCACAATTGTTTGATTCTGAGGATCATTTTATTCGCATTGATATGAGTGAATATATGGAGAAACATAGCATATCGCGCCTTGTAGGGGCACCTCCAGGCTATGTTGGCTATGAGGAAGGTGGTCAATTAACAGAAGCTGTTCGCCGAAATCCGTATTCAGTTGTTTTATTAGATGAAATTGAAAAGGCCCATCCGGATGTCGCAAATATTTTACTACAAATTTTAGATGATGGTCGCATTACTGATAGCCAGGGGCGTATGGTTAACTTTACGAACACAGTGGTCATTTTAACTTCTAACATTGGCTCAAGCTATTTAATGGAAGCAAAAGAAGCCGATGCTGCTGTTGAGGATTTAGTGATGGCTGCACTGCGTCAACATTTTAAACCAGAGCTGTTAAATCGTATGGATGATATTATTATGTTCCATGCACTATCAGATGAGCATTTTACAGCCATTGCATGGAAATATATCGAACAGCTTGTCAAACGAGTTGCAGAGCAAGACATTACTTTACAAGTAGAACAAAATGTAGTTGATTGGGTTGTCGAACAAGGAGCAGATGCTCAGTTCGGCGCAAGACCATTAAAACGCTTCGTGCAACGTTATATTGAAACTGCGGTTGCAAAAGAATTGCTTCGAGGTGAAGTATTACCAGGAGAAACATTGCACATTAAAATGCATGATGGTCAATGTGTCGTTGAAAAATAACAAAAAACCTGTTCCGCATTGAGCGAAACAGGTTTTTTCTAGTTGAATTAATGATTGTCTGCAGCTTCTGGAGTTGACTCGTTTGGAATAATTGCACCGATAATGAAAACAAGAATTGTAAATACAACTGATGTAACAATAGCAGTATCGATATCAAATTCTGCACCAAGTACAGAGCCTACTACGTAGTTTAACATTGAAACTAGTAGGAATGACCATATGAATGTTACGATATATCGCATTAATTTCACCTCAACCGAACTTTTTTATATCATAAGATTTTACTACATATTCATTATCATATCATAACATAAATCGAAAAAAAAAGAACCTTTTCTGTGAAACATGGCGAATTTGTCACAACAATAACATTTTTTTTATTTTTAATGCAATTTCAATACATCACTGAAATTAAAAGACGTCACAAATACTTGTGTGTCGTAGCGTGTAGAAGTGCTTCAAGCCCCGCTAAATTCTATACAATTGCTATCAAGCGCCCGATTTCACGCAGTGATTAATTCGTGGTGGAATTGATAGGAAAAAAAGCATTAATTTTAATTCATCTTGCACCTGATCTTATTTATGAGTTATAATTATGACCAGTTACTAATAATTGATAGTAAGAAAGCAGAGGGGTTGCTAAATGAACGCTGGTATTTTAGGGATTGCCAAATACGTTCCGGAGAAGGTCGTTACGAATTTTGATTTAGAAAAAATAATGGATACTTCGGATGAATGGATTCGAACTCGCACAGGGATTGAGCAGCGTCATTTTGCTGCTGATGATCAGGAAACTTCAGATTTAGCAGTAGCTGCAGCAAAAGAGGCTATTGAAAAAGCAGGAATTTCACCAGAGGAAATAGGCTTAATCCTCGTAGCGACAGTAACACAAGATCAAAATTTTCCAAGTGTCGCATGTATGGTTCAGGAGCAAATTGGAGCAGTTAATGCAGCAGCGATGGACCAAGCGGCAGCTTGTGCAGGGTTTATATATAGTTTAGTGACGGCAAAGCAGTTTGTAGAATCAAATGCTTATAAATATGTCTTAGTAGTAGGTGTTGAAAAGCTGTCGAAAGTACTTGACTGGGAAGATCGTAATACCGCTGTATTATTCGGTGACGGTGCAAGTGCAGCAATTATTGGTCCAGTATCAGAAGGTAGAGGTATTTTATCATTTGAACTTGGTGCTGACGGTACAGGTGGAAAGAATTTGTATTTAACACAGCAAGATACAATCGCTATGAATGGCCGTGAAGTATTTAAATTTGCCGTTCGTCAAATGGGTGAATCTGCAATGAACGTTTTAGAAAAAGCAGGTTTAACAAAAGAAGACGTAGATTTTTTAGTGCCGCATCAGGCGAATATTCGAATTATGGAATCAGCTCGTGAGCGTCTAGAGCTACCACCGGAAAAAATGTCAAAAACGATTCACAAATATGGGAATACGTCTGCGGCATCTATTGGTATTTCCTTGGTAGATGAGCTTGAAGCAGGTAAGATAAAAGATGATGATTTAGTAGTACTTGTTGGATTTGGCGGTGGCTTAACATGGGGTGCCGTTACAATGAGATGGGGAAAATAAAAACGAAAAATGCTTGAGGGGAGTAATACAATGAGTAAACGACGAGTAGTAATTACAGGAATTGGCGCAGTTACACCACTAGGAAATAGCATCGAAGAAACATGGACTAACATTAAAGCTGGAAAATCTGGCGTTGGCGAATTAACGCGTTTAAATAAAGATCTTTTCGCAGCAAAAGTTGCTGCTGAAGTGAAGGATTTTAATATCGAAAAGTATATCGAACGTAAAGAAGCTCGTAAAATGGATCGCTTTACACAGTATGCTTTAGCAGCATC